>JBDTJI010000149.1:0-2258 GCA_039935935.1 Ginsengibacter sp.
GTAAAATGCTCAAAATCAGCGAAGGTACAAGCAGGTGGCATATTAGCGATGCAAGAAGACAATTGAAAAAATTAATTCTATCGTATCAAATAAAACTATGAATGATCATTTGGAAAATATAACCCCATTGGCCGAAAAGTTGCAACAAGTAACATTGCCTCACGTTGATGAAAGTTGGCAGGCTATGAAAACATTGCTGAATAAAGAAATGCCCGTTGCACAAAACAAACACAGGAAGCGCTGGCTATTGTTGATAATATTGTTGCTTTTATTTATCGGTCTTTGTAATAGTCCGGCGGTGCTAAAATGGAGCAGGCTTACAGAGAAAAACGATACTACTGTCAGTTACATCGCACCATTTAATAAAAAAGAAGCAACCCCGAAAACTATGCCTTCGTTAAACAGTGAGGGAGATTCTGTAAAAATAAGTGGATATAAAAAAACAGTAAGTGATGATTCAATTCGAATGATTAATGACAGAAAACAAAAAATTGATAAAAATGAACCATTGAATTATAGCAGGAATATAAAAATTCAAACACAAAAAATATATCAGGTTTCGGAAAGCGGCATTAGCATGATGCAAACATCAGATAGCGCCCATAAAATAACTTATGTAGAAGAAAGGAATGAAAAAAGAAATATAGAAACAAAAAAAAGGAATGAAAAAAAGAGTAATGATCTTTTGACAGGAAAAAATGAAATCATGGGGCAGGATTTGTTTATGAATGACAGCAACCTACCGTTAACAAAAAATAAAACCGAGGTTGTATCTGAAGATTCAATCGAAAGAATAGATAAAGCAGGAAACTCAAATTCAAAAAAAGATGAGCAAACGGTTGAAATAAATACACAACATCCGGTAGCTAAAAAAATAACAGAATCCGATTCCACAGAAGATGAAAAGGGCTTCCTGTTTGCTGTCGGGTTCAATCAGTTTTTCCCTGTAGGCCATCAGAAAAAAATTGATTTCAATTCAAATGGTAGAAGCAATAGTATTGGAGATTATATTCCAGTCCCAGTTGCCAGATATTATTTTCATAAATGGTTATATGTTCAGGCAGAAGCCCAGTTTAATGCGCCACAATATACCAAATCGTTGTTGGCAAGCAATTCAGTCAGCATCAACTCGTCAGGTCAGGGTACTTCAAAATCTGTTTTTATTAAGAAACTATTTTATTTCAACCTACCCCTTAGTGTTCATTATAGCCCGGTTAAAAATTTATATTTTGGCGCAGGCATACAATATTCGATGCTAACCAGTGGTGTCGCATTGTTTGAGAATTCGAAAAGCCCTACATTGGGCACCCAGGCGCTGCCAGCTAACGATCCTTTACTTATATCATCTAAAATTGGGAATTTAAAAAAAGCCCCGGCTTATAGTGCGCTTAGAACGAATGAGTTCCGTTTTTTATTCGATGTGAATTATCAATGGGAGCCTTTTACGATTGGGGTTCGATACAACCAGGCATTTACTAATTTCATCAACGTGCATATATCCAATAACATTATCACCCAGGCACGCAATTCCTCATTGCAATTATATCTTAGATTTACAATATGGGATCATCGAAAAAAAGATTTACTTTCTAAATGAAGCCTTCCAGGATGCTCTTTTAAAGGCAATATAACCAGACTTGGAAAAAAGTTTGGGTGAGCAAGGGTGAATAATACTATCTGTGGTTCTGTTTATCTTTTTCTCCGTCCGTGAGTGTTCCCCTTTCAAAATTTAAAACATCCCGCCACCAGGAAAGCCCCGCCTGGACTCCGGCCAACGGGATCACTAAGCCAAACTCAATTTCCGGAATAATGTGTCAGCATTACAAAATTATTTGCATCATCCTGGTAAAATTTTGCTGATGAATAATAACAGTTTTCCGAACTCCATGCAAGCCTGCTTTTAGTGACTTGTAGTATATGTACCCAAACTCTAAATGAATAGGGATTCTTTAATCCGTTCTATAATAGACAATTTTGGTCAATCAAATGCCATTGTCCAGGAGATCAGAGGGTGGTATCCAATTTCGAAAGGAACACGAAGGTTGAATTATAACTTCAATTAATAAAATAGGCTTTTACTTTTTTTGCTGTGACAAAAACGTAATCAAAGAAGCAAATTCCTCATACGATAAGGCATTGGCCATTCCTGTCGGCATCATGGAAAACTTCAATTCTTTCCTGCTTTTAATATTTTTAGCAGGGACTGTATGAACCGCACCGGTTATATCCCGTAACGTTACTTTGTCTGCAGATTCGCC
>JBDTJI010000150.1:0-18056 GCA_039935935.1 Ginsengibacter sp.
TAAAAAATTATAAAGTGGACCTTTGCAATTTTGATGATACGTTTGCCATATTCCAGGAGAATACAGACATCCAGGGAATCATTCATTTTGCGGCCTACAAAGCAGTGGGCGAATCTGTGGAAAAGCCGTTACTGTATTTTGAAAACAATTTATTGTCCCTGATTAATATTTTAAAATGTGCTGAAGAATTTAAAATACCCCATTTTATTTTCTCTTCTTCCTGCACTGTATATGGCAGTCCCGATCATATTCCGGTAACGGAACAATCGCCTGTTAAGCCCGCCGAGTCTCCCTATGGAGCTACCAAACAAATGGGCGAGGAGATAGTTAGGGATGTTGCCAAATCGGCTAATTTAAAAAGCGTATTGTTGCGGTATTTTAATCCGGCGGGTGCACACCCTTCCATCCTGATTGGAGAGTTACCATTGGGAAAGCCGGAAAACCTGGTTCCTGCAATTACACAAACTGCTATAGGCAAAATAAAAGAAATGACTGTGTATGGAGACGATTACCCTACCAGAGACGGATCCTGCATTCGTGATTTTATACATGTATGTGATATTGCTCATGCACACACACTCGCTTTGCAACACCTGGTTGCAAATAAAAATGACGGGCAATGCGAAGTATATAACCTTGGTACTGGTAATGGTGTTACAGTTTTAGAGGCGATCAACGCCTTTGAGAAAGTAAGTGGCCAAAAGCTTAGTTATAAAATTGGTGTACGTCGTCCTGGCGATATCATGGCCATCTTTGCAAATAATTCACTGGCTAAAGAAGTATTAAACTGGGATCCGAAATATGCTCTTAATGATATGATGGACACTGCCTGGAAATGGGAATTGAAATTACATGAAGATGCTTCTCTTCATAATAATGCTAATTTTCAGATGAACTAATTCTATTCACTTGCCAGCGTTAGGCCAGGATTAATTATAATTTAATTTGATTACCATATTTATTTTTGGCATCTTAGCTTTTTCCAATTGAAACATTTCAAATTATGCCCTACGATGAAAATTTAGCTAATAGAATCCGGCAGTCACTTGCACATTTGCCTAACGTTAGTGAGAAGAAAATGTTTGGTAGCCTGGCGTTCATGGTTGATGATAAAATGTGTGTAACAGCAGGGCCTGATGCAATGATGTGTAGAATTGACCCTGCTATCCATGAGGAAGTAGTTAAAAATAAAAATTGCCACGCGGTAATAATGAGGGGGAGAGAATATAAGGGATACGTTCGGGTGGTCGGAGATATTTTAAAAAGCAAAAAAGAGTTTAACTCTTGGATCAGGCTTGCACTTGACTTCAATAAGTTCGCCAAGGCATCGAAAAAGATAAGAACTGATTAAACTTTAGATGCTTAATTCTGTGCCAATGCCTGCGAAACCTCACCATAATAACTAACATCAATGCTCTTTTTGTTGATGAGAAATTTTCTGACAACGAGGTAGGAGAAAAAGAACTGTAAAATAAAACTTATCCTTGCAGTTGCAATCTTTTGATCAATGAACAGGCTATAATTTAACCATGACTCTACTACGGAAGAACTTATTCATAATTATTGGGCCTTTACTATTTATAGTTATGCAACTTTTGCCTGTACCTAAAGGCATGACTCATGGTGGCTACGCCGTCTTATGTTCTACAATTTGGATAGCGATTTGGTGGGTTACCGAATCTGTGCCTATAGCAGTGACTGCTTTATTGCCAATCATATTATTCCCGCTGACGGGAGCAGTTGACTTGTCAACAACAACCGCTTCTTACGGACATAAGTATGTTTTTCTTTATCTGGGAGGGTTCATGATAGCTATTGCCATCGAAAAATGGAATTTGCACAAGCGAATTGCCTTGCATATCATTAACGCAATTGGCACCAATATATACAATATCATCCTTGGGTTTATGGCTGCCACTGGTTTTCTTTCCATGTGGATCTCAAATACGGCTACTGCTGTAATGATGTTGCCTATAGGCATGTCTATAGTTGCGCAGTTAAAGGACAATCCTGAGACGGATGAAAATGAAAATCTCATTTTTGGTAAAGCATTGATGTTATCTATCGCCTATAGCGCATCAATCGGCGGTATAGCTACGCTCATTGGCACTCCACCTAACCTGGTTTTTGCAGGATATGTTCAAAAATTGTATGGTATTGACATCAGTTTTTGGCAATGGATAAAATTTGGGCTACCCATATCAGTTATACTGATGGTACTTTCCTGGCTATATCTTACGCGCATAGCATTTCGTTTTGAGCAAAAAGAGTTTCCCGGTGGTAAAAATGAAATCCAAAGATTGATAAACGGACTTGGCCCGGTTAAAAGAGAAGAGAAAATCGTTTTAGGTGTTTTTGTGCTGACTGCTTTTTGTTGGATTACGCGGTCCTTTTTATTGCAAAAGTTGATACCCGGCATTGATGACACAATAATCGCTATGGTGTTTGCTGTTTTACTTTTTATTATTCCTGCAAATAAAACGCAGGAAAGAATTATTACATGGCATGATACGATTAAAATTCCGTGGGGGATCATTCTGCTTTTTGGTGGTGGGATGGCTATGGCTACAGCATTTGAAGTGACCGGACTGGCAACGTGGCTGGGTAATCAAATGACTTTATTTGAGGGGCTTTCGGTTTTCTTTTTGGTATTGGTTACCGTTACCTTAGTCAATTTTTTGACCGAACTCACTTCGAATTTAGCGACAACAGCTATGTTGATGCCTATACTGGCTCCTATCGCCGGCAATCTCAATATTAATCCTCTTATACTAATGATATCGGCAACGTTAGCAGCTTCCTGTGCCTTTATGCTCCCGGTAGCTACCCCTCCCAACGCAGTTGTTTTCGGATCGGGCTATTTGAGAATACCTGACATGACTAGGGCTGGCTTTTGGATGAATATCCTGTCTATCGTGGTTGTGACGTTGATGGTTTACCTCTTGCTTCCTCTTATTTGGAATTTGAAAATGTAAATGAGAGAAAAAAAAGAAAGATAAATGTCGTGCTAACCATAATTGAAGTGGACATAAAAAAAAGACCGGCGGATTTAAAAAATTTTTTTTAACAAGAAATGAATTGCAACAAAAATTCCAATATATTAGCAAATAGAATATTTTTCTCATTACCAATAAAATTTTCAAATTGTCTTCATCACCAAACGAATTAAAACGCACACTAACTCCTGCAATGTTGTGGGGACTTGGCGTAGGATATGTTATCTCCGGCATGTACTTTGGTTGGAATCTGGGCCTTGCAGAAGGCGGAACGCTGGGCCTCGCCATTGCCACTTTTTTCATTATCATTATGTATGTCACCTTCACGTTTAGCTACGCTGAACTCGCATGCGCGATACCCAAAGCCGGCGGAGCCTTTGACTATGCATCGCGGGCATTGGGAAAAGATTTAGGCTTTATAGGAGGTATGGCCCAAAATGTGGAATTTATTTTTGCTCCACCAGCAATTGCTTTCGCTATCGGTGCCTATTTTAATTTATTTTTTCCGCAAGTACCGATCCTGGTCATTGCGATTTTTGCCTACCTGGTTTTTACAGGGCTGAATATTTATGGGGTAAAAGCCGCAGCAACATTTGAGCTAACCATTACTATTTTAGCAGTTGGAGAATTGTTGTTGTTTAGCGGGATAACTCTTCCTCATTTTGAATTCCAGAATTTACAACAAAATGCTTTACCAAACGGATGGAAAGGAATTTTCGCTGCTATTCCATTTGCGATCTGGTTTTTTCTGGCTATTGAAGGAGTGGCCAATGTAGCTGAAGAAGCCATCAATCCACAACGTACGATTCTTATGGGCTTTGGGTCTGCAGTGCTTACTTTGGTTATCTTATGCATTCTCACATTTGCCAGTTCGGTAGGCGTTGCAGGATGGGAAGCCATTGTGTATACGGCTGACGGAACTATGTCAGATTCACCGTTACCATTGGCTTTGGCACATATAGTAGGAAGTAATCACCTGCTTTATCATTTGCTCATTACGATAGGCTTGTTCGGGCTGGTCGCTTCTTTTCATGGAATTATACTTGCGGCCGGCAGGTCGGTTTTTGAATTTGGACGGGTGAAATTTGCACCTGCTTTCATTGGTAAAATTCATCCTAAATTTCAAACTCCTTCTAATGCTTTGATCGTGAATATGGGGATCGGAATTGTGGCATTGCTTACCGGTAAAACTGCTGCAATAATTACCCTCTCCGTATTTGGCGCCCTAACCCTATATATCATTTCAATGATATCATTTTTTAAATTACGAAAAAATGAGCCCGGTTTAGTACGTCCGTTTAGAGTACCGGCCTATCCGCTTTTTCCTATAACAGCACTGATAATTGCGATAATCTCTTTTATTGCAATGACTATTTTTAATTGGGAGCTTGCTATTGTATATTTTGTTTTTATGGGCGTTTGCTACCTTGCGTTTAAGATTTTTAAAAGATCCCCCAAAGACACAGAAATCACAAAGGATTTTTCGTAGTGCTCTTAGCGCCCTAGTGGGAAAAAGAAAAAATATCCCACAGAGACCCAGAGTTCGCAAAGGATTTTTTGAAAACCTTTTAAATAATTGATCAAATATCTATGACAGAAAATGAATTGGCAACTATAGCGGTGGATATTTGCTATAAAATCCATACCACTTTAGGACCGGGCCTGCTTGAAAGTGTTTATGAAGCTGCCTTTGCTTATGAATTGGATAAAAAAAATATTCCATACTCACGCCAAAAAGGAATTGTTGCTAATTATGAGGATATTATTTTGGATGTAGGTTTTCGCGCTGATATTATTATGGATAATAAATTGATAGTTGAAATTAAATTTGTTGAGCACCTTGAAAAAGTGCATCATAAAACGGTGTTGACTTATTTAAAGCTGACCGATATTAAACTGGCTATCCTGGTTAACTTTAATGTAAATCTTATTAAAGATGGAATACACCGAAAGATTAATGGACAATTATTATAATAACATCCCAAAGAGACACAGAGAATACGAAAGGTTTTTTCTGAGTGTTTTCAGTGGCTTTTTGGGACAAAAGAAAAGAGTCCCATAAAGGTACAAAGAATACGAAGGATTTTTTCTTTGTGCTCTTCCTGCCTTTGTGGAAAAAGAAAAAAGCATCTGATTGAGATACTAAGAATACAAAGATCTTTTTCTTCGGGACGTTAGTAGCTTGATGGGACAAAAAGAAAAAAGCATCCCACAGAGATACAAAAAATACGAAGGATTTTTTCTTTGTGATCTTCGTGTCTTTGTGGGAAAAAGAAATTCTCTAACAATAGAACAGAGTTCACAAGATGTTTTTCTTTGTGCTCTTCGTGTCTTTGTGGGAAAAGAAAAAAAGAAACCTTCTATATGAATACAACAGAAATACTTCAATACGTCAAAGACCACCCATCAGGTAAAGTAAAAATTGCAATTACTGATATTGACGGTGTGCTACGAGGAAAATATATCTCGATAGAAAAATTCTTTTCAGTTATAGAGTCTTCAACCGGATTTTGTGATGTAATTTTTGGATGGGATGCCAATGACGTCTCTTATGATAATGTGACCTATACCGGATGGCATACCGGCTATCCTGATGCGCCTGCAAAAATTGACTTATCTACTTTCAGGAAAATCCCCTGGGAAAATGATGTTCCTTTTTTTCTTGGAGAATTGATGACCAATGAAGCAAAACCTTCACCGGTTTGCCCGAGGCAATTATTAAAAAAGGTGCTGAATGATGCTAACAGCAAAGGTTATCTTCCGTTTTTTTCCCAGGAGTTTGAATGGTTCAATTTTGAAGAAACCCCTAAAAGCATAAATGAAAAGCAATTTAAAAATCTTACACCACTTACACCCGGCATGTTCGGCTATTCCATTTTGCGCAGTTCGTTAAACAATCCATTTTTTACGGACCTGTTTGAGCTGTTAAAGAACTTCAATATACCCTTAGAAGGTTTGCACACAGAAACAGGACCTGGTACTTACGAAGCAGCGATCACTTATTCTGAAATTGTGGAGGCTGCCGACAGGGCAGTACTATTTAAAACAGCCGTGAAAGAAATTGCCTACAAGCACGGGTGCATGGCCACATTCATGGCAAAGATCAGTGAGAACTTACCAGGATGCGGTGGACATGTTCATCAAAGTCTTTGGGATACAAATGCAAAGAAGAATCTTTTTTTTGATGAGAAAGATCATCAGAAAATGAGCGGCCTGATGAAGAATTATATCGCAGGACAATTGTATTGCCTTCCGCAAATGTTGCCCATGTTTGCCCCGGTAATTAATAGCTATAAGAGGTTGGTAGAAGGTGCCTGGGCACCCACTACACTTACATGGGGAATTGATAATAGAACAGTGGCCCTGCGTGTGTTAGCGGGCACCTATAAATCCTGCAGAGTGGAAACAAGAGTAATCGGATCAGACGTAAACCCCTACCTCGCCATGGCTGCGGCGCTGGCATCGGGGTTGTATGGAATAAAACATAAATTAAAATTAAAACAACCTGCTACCAAAGGAAATGGCTATGAAGATCATTCAAATACAAAGCTTCCAAAAACATTGAATGAAGCGACGCAAATAATGAAACAATCTGAAGTAGCAAAAGAGTTGTTCGGAGAAAAATTTGTTGAACATTTCACACAGACCCGTGAATGGGAATGGAACCAACATTTAAAAGCAGTAACTGATTGGGAGTATAAGAGATATTTTGAAATAATATGATTTAGAAAATTACAAATAGCAAGAAAATGAACTTAAATCAAATTTACCAATACAATTTTCCCACCACCATTCGCTTTGGTGTAGGCTCCAGTAAGGAGTTAGGCGATTACCTTCTTAAGAATGATCTATCCCGTCCTTTGATAGTTACTGATGGCAATGTTGTCCAACTTGATTTCTTCAAAGCGATCATTGATGATCTGAAAAGGAAAAATATCTCGGTTGAGGCCTTTACTGATATTCACAAGAACCCGGTAAAATCCGATGTGTATAAAGGAACCGACGTGTATGACGCCACCGACCGTAACGCAATCATTGGTATCGGGGGTGGCGCGTCTATTGATGTAGCAAGAGCCATTGTTTTGAGAGTGAATCATCGTGAAGACCTTTTTAAATACGATGACCTGGTAGGCGGTGATATATATGTAACAAATGACGTTCCTCATTTTATTACCATACCTACGACGGCCGGCACGGGCAGTGAAGTAGGGCGGAGCGCTATTATTGCCGATGATGAAACTCATCAAAAAAAGATTCTGTTTTCACCGAAGCTGATGGCAAAGATTGTTTATGCTGATCCGTTATTAACGATGGAATTACCTCCCTTTATTACAGCCGCAACCGGGATGGATGCACTGACACACAATATGGAAGCCTTTCTTGCAAAAATGTACCACCCGATGTGCGATGGTATTGCTTTGGAAGGTATTTTGCTGATCAGCCAATCACTGGAAAAGGCAGTGAACAAGCCTGACCTGGAGTCGAGAAGTAAAATGCTGATCGCTTCCCTGATGGGCGCTGTAGCTTTTCAAAAAGGGCTTGGAGTAGTACATTCGTTAGCGCATCCGCTTTCTTCATTGCTTGACACACACCATGGCCTGGCCAACGCAGTGAATATTCCTTATGGAATGCAATTTAATATCGTAGGATTTGAAGATAAATTTAAACGAATAGCAAGAACTTTGGAATTGAAAGAAGAAACGGGCGATGCGGTAGTGCAATATTTATTCGATCTAAATTCTAAGATAAATGTTCCGCATCATTTAAGTGATATTGGGGTAAAGGATGAACATATTGAAACCTTGGCAGATCTTGCAATAGCTGATTTTGCTCATCCTAACAATCCTAAGCCGGTTAGCCGGGAAGATTTTAAAAACCTCTATTTAAGGGCGTTGTAAGCGATCAGTGATTATTATAAAAATGTCAGCAATGAAAAGTATAATTATTGGAATTGGTGATGGTGCCAACTATTTAAATTATGAAAACTGGATGAAGGATGAACCGGAGGTGGATATAATTAAATTGAGTTACCAACTGGATAATTTTGAAGACATAGAAAAATGCGATGGAATTATTCTGACTGGGGGATGTGATATCAATCCTGTGTTATACAACCAACCTGGATTTCTGGCTTACTGCGACTCAAAAGAGATTGATGAAAAGAGAGATGAATTCGAGTGGAAAATAATGCAGCATACGGAAGAAAATCAAAAGCCCCTCTTGGGTATTTGCCGGGGTTTGCAATTTGTAAATGTATATTTTGGGGGAGTCTTATTACCGGACATTCCCTCTTTTGGAAAATATAATCACGCAAAATTCAATGAAAGCTATGACAGGGAACATTCTTTAGGGGTAGATACCAATTCATTGCTATATAAAATAACCGGTGAAGATAAAGGACGCGTGAATAGCGCTCATCATCAAAGTGTAGAGATTCCTGGATTTGGGCTAGTGGCAAATGCGTTATCACCTGATGGTATTATAGAAGGAATGGAAAGAAAAGAACCAGAAGGAAAATCATATTTGATGTTGGTACAATGGCACCCCGAAAGAATGGCCAATCAAAACAGTAGTTTTGTAAAAAAAATCAAGCAGAGCTTTTTAGACGCAGTTCGCGCAAACATTCAATAAAAACTTATGAAGATTATTAATCCTTCTACAGAGGAAGTTATCAGGGACGTTGAAGAAGATAATAAAGAAAGTGTTGGACAAAAGTTTCAGTCGTTGCAAGCTGCACAGCCTAAGTGGAGCCAGATTGACCTGGCAGAAAGAATAAAAATTTTGCAACAATTTTCTATTCTGCTAAAGGAAAATACAGAACGTATCGCAGCAGTACTTACGCAGGAAGTGGGGAAGCCCTTGCAACAATCCCGCAACGAAATAAACAGCGCAATTGCCCGTGTTGCCTGGCTTACCGAAAATGCCGAAAAATATCTTTCGGATGAAACGATGACAGTGGATATAGGGTTGGAAGAAAAAATTTCTTATGAGCCACTTGGAGTTATTTGCAATATTTCTGCATGGAATTATCCTTACCTGGTCGGTGTCAATGTTTTTGTGCCGGCCTTGTTGGCGGGGAATGCGGTGATGTACAAACCTTCTGAATATGCCACACTCACTGCTTTTGAAATTGAAGACCTGTTACAACAGTCAGGTTTACCCGAAAATGTTTTTCAGGTTTCGATAGGCGGAAAGGCAGTAGGAGAATTGCTTTTGAAACTTCCCTTCGATGGTTATTTTTTTACGGGTTCTTACAAAACAGGAAAATACATTTATGAAAAAGTAGCTTCCAAAATGGTTCCATGCCAGTGCGAATTAGGAGGCAAAGACCCTTTATATGTTGCGGAAGATGTTTCTGATGTAAGGGCAGTTGCATTAGCTACCGCAGACGGAGCTTTTTATAACAATGGCCAGAGCTGCTGTTCGGTTGAAAGAATTTACGTGCATGAAAGAATCTACGATCAATATGTGGATGAATTTGTAAAGGAAGTGAAATCCTGGAAGATAGGTGCTCCTTCGGAACAAGATGTTTATATCGGCCCTTTAAGTAGAAAGGAACAACTCAACGTGCTGGAACAACAGGTAGCAGATGCTTCAAAAAAAAGAGCAAGAATTATTACCGGAGGCAAACGGGTGGAAGGAAAAGGATATTTCTTTGAGCCCACAGTAGCTACAAATGTTAATCATGAAATGAGCATTATGAAAGAAGAATCATTTGGGCCGATAATCGGAATTATGCAAGTAAAAAATGATGAAGAAGCGATTGAATTAATGCGGGATACAGAATATGGATTAACCGCTTCGGTTTATAGCAATAGTAAAACACGGGCGGAAGAAATATTGAAGCAAATAGATGCAGGCACTGGCTATTGGAATTGTTGCGACCGTGTAAGCGCTGCATTGCCCTGGAGTGGTCGCAAACATTCAGGGATTGGAGTTACTCTTTCTCATGCTGGCTTGAGAGCATTTACCAAGCCGAAGGCTTATCATTTGAAGGGGTGAAAATTTAAACACATAATCGAAATGCCCCTGGCATAAATACGTTCAGTACCAGTATTACCAAGCCAGGTCAAAGCACTTTATTCACAGGATTTTCGTCCATAAATGCTTTTACATTATTGACTACAACATCCATAAGCCTGGAGCGTGCTTCAAAGGTAGCCCAGCCAATATGTGGCGTTACCAAACAGTTCTTTGCTTTTAACAATGGGTTATCTTCCGCAGGTGGTTCAGATGATAAGACATCTAAACCAGCACCGGCAATACGATCATTATTTAAGGCATCCGCCAGATCTTCTTCGTTAACCAGTGCGCCCCTGCTGGTATTGATTAAAAAAGCCGATGGTTTCATGAGGTTAAGAAGTTCTTGATTTACAAATTGATTATTATCTTCTTTAAGAGGGCAATGCAGGCTTACAAAATCTGCATCGTGAAAACAAGTTGCCTCGTCAACAAAGGTTACTCCTTCCATTTTATCCCGTTCGGGATGTTTGTGTGAAGCAATCACTTTCATGCCAAAGGCCAAAGCAATTTTTGCTACAGCCTGTCCTATTTGTCCTAACCCTACAATGCCTATTATTTTATGCTGTAATTCCATAATGGGAACCAATTGATAACTAAAATCCTTGCTCAGCACCCAATCACCTTTGCGTACACTTTCTGCATACATGACTGTATGAACCGAGAATTCCAGGATGATTGCAAAGGTGAGTTGCGCCACTGACATCGTACTATAAGCGGGCACATTCGTAACTACAATATTTTTTTGCCTTGCAGCATTGGTATCTACTACATTATATCCTGTAGCCATTACGCCAATATATCTCAGCATCGGAGCCTGGTCAATTATTTCTTTTGTGAGTAATGATTTGTTGGTAAGAACAACTTCTGCATCTGCAATCCGGGATGGCGTTTCCTCCACTGATGATCGGTCATGAATATCAGTTTCACCGAGTTTTTTCAAATTATCCCAACTTAGATCGCCCGGATTCATGGCATGTGCATCTAAAACGACTATTTTCATTTGATCAAAAAATTTTAAGGTTTATAATTTTGTTTTACAACAAATGGTATTATTATAATTCAAAGGCCATTGGATCCTATATTTCAATTTACTGATTTTCTTTTTTTAATGCCAGCAAATTTCCCAGTTCGCAGGAAGTACGTATCAAATCTGCCCTGGTATTGACTATGGCTTCTTCTATTGAACAGGGTGCATGGCCAATAGGCAATATTACATCAAAATAGTTACGCATTTGATCAGGTGTATGCACAGATATTTGCCCTGCCAATCCAATTACAGGAATCTTTTTATTTTTTGCCCTGCGTGCTACGCCGTAGGGCCCTTTGCCCTCAAGGGTTTGCAGGTCGAGGCTTCCCTCTGCCGTAATTACTAAATCTGTATTTCCCAATGCCTCATCGAAATTGACAACATCAAGAAAAAACTCAATACCACTCACCAACTCTGCACCTAAAAAAGCAGCGAGCCCCGCTGCAACGCCACCGGCTGCACCTCCATAAGTCATCGAGTTCATATTTACATTTAGAGTTACCTCAGCTACCTGGCTTAAGCGCTCCAAACATTTTTCCAGGAGTATCACATCTTTTTCATTTGCACCCTTTTGCGGTCCGAATATAGCTGCTGAACCATTTTTTCCCAATAAAGTATTTTTCACATCACACATTACGGTTATAGCACAAGATTTGAGTCGCTTATCCAAACCAACGATATCTATACTTTTTAATTTCGATAGTCCTTCCGGTAAATTTTCAATTATTTTTTTTTGATCATCTTTGAAATCTACGCCCAGCGCGCTTAATAAACCAGAAGCTCCATCCACGGTGGCAGATCCGCCTACGCCAATTATTATTTTTTGTGCTCCCTGGTCCAGTGCCGCCAGAATGATTTCACCAGTGCCTTTTGTATTTGCTATTAAAGGATTCAGTTCTTCTTTTTTTAACAGCTTTATTCCCGATGCATCTGACATTTCAATGATTGCAGTCCTGGTATCTTCCACCCATCCAAACGAAGCGTTTACTAGTCTCCCAAGAGGATTAGGGACAGGCACTGAAATGGCCTTGCTATTTATTTTTCTGGAGATAAGCCCGGCAGTGCCGTCACCACCATCCGATACGGGAATAAGCCTGAGAAAGCAATCAAGCTTGCTTTGCCTGATCCCTTCAGCGATACAGTTTGCAACTTCTTCCGCCGGAAGACTACCTTTAAATGCATTGGGTGCGATAACGATGTGCATAGCGCAATGTTAAGAATAATTGTTGATGAAGATGTTTTCTTGAATCAGATCAGTTTGTTTTATTTTAAATTCGCATTTTCGAAAATTCCGTATGATTAAGCTACTAACCCTATTTTTATTAATTTTTATTGGAACGATGGCATTAGCCCAAAGTGTTGAAACATTTTCAATATCAGGAAACGCAGTTTCAAAATATAGCGGTATGCCAATTAGGGGAAGTTCGGTAATAATTGCTAAAAATAAAGGAACAACTAGTAATAAGGCAGGAGAATTTTTAATTTCAGGTGTGCATCAAGGAAAGTATAAATTATCTTTCTATTCTTTTGACTATAAGAGAAAAGACACTGTCATTACACTTGAAGGAAAAAGCATACGAGATCTTGTTTTAAGTATTCCCGTTGATTACAAAAATTTCAACAATAAGAAAGTCATAAAGGATACAAAGCGCAAAATAGCAATTTTGTTTGTGAATTGGAGAGAAAGTAAACAGGACCTAAACGCTGACAAACTGTTTCAGACAAAATATGATATCCGACTTAAATACGATGGTTTCGAAGTTGCTACGGAACACTGCATGAGGATTTATAATCGGGCTGTTATTGGATATTTAGATGAGGTATATGGCGAGAAGTGGCGAGACGATCTGCAAGGAAGTATATATGGTTTGCGCTGATAAATCAGCTAACAAAACGATCGGCTGGATATTCGATGAATGTTTTGCCGAAAGCAATGCCTCTGAGGATTTTTTTAAATAAATCATTAAATCACTTTACTTTTAAAAGATGAATTACCAATTTAATCCAAACCGTTA
The DNA here is from genome assembly GCA_039935935.1 of Ginsengibacter sp. Lineage (GTDB taxonomy): Bacteria > Bacteroidota > Bacteroidia > Chitinophagales > Chitinophagaceae > Ginsengibacter. The sequence continues at coordinate 13,062 of JBDTJI010000150.1, forward strand.
CGATCTAATGCAATATCGCCGTTGCGGCAATAGCGGAATTAAATTGCCTTTGATCTCATTGGGACTTTGGCAGAATTTCGGTAAAAAAGATGATATAGAAAATTGCCGTAATATTCTTCGTACCGCCTTTGATAATGGCATTACTCATTTTGATCTTGCTAACAATTATGGCCCTCCACCTGGCGCCGCTGAAAAAGTATTTGGTAACATACTCAATGCGGATTTTAAAAACCATAGAGATGAATTGATCATCTCCTCCAAAGCTGGCTATACCATGTGGGCTGGCCCTTATGGGGACTGGGGATCTAAAAAGCATTTAATAGCAAGCCTTGATCAGAGTTTAAAAAGAATAGGGATCAGCTATGTAGATATCTTTTATCATCACCGGCCTGATTCTGAAACACCATTGGAAGAAACTATGACTGCCCTTAATTTGATAGTAAGACAGGGCAAGGCGTTGTATGTAGGTATTTCCAATTACCGTCCTGAAGAAGCGAAAAAGGCCATTAATATTTTGAAGCAATTAGGTACTCCCTGTCTCATACATCAGCCCAGGTATTCCATGCTCGATCGTTGGGTAGAGGACGGTTTATTGGATTTGCTGGAAAAAGAAAAAGTGGGGTGTATTACCTTCTCTTCATTAGCCCAGGGACTACTTACCAATAAATATTTAAAGGGCATTCCTGAGGATTCCAGGGTAGGCCGCCACCTGGAGAATGGAGCCATCAGTAAAAATCAAATAACAGAAGAGGTTATTGAAAAAGCTAAAAAGTTAAATGAAATTGCAGCATCAAGAAATCAATCTCTTGCGCAAATAGCTCTTGCATGGATATTAAAAGATGAACGCATTACCTCAGTTGTACTGGGAGCAAGCAAACCACGACAGGTGTTAGAAAGTGTAGAAGCTATTCAAAATATCCATTTTACAGAGGAAGAATTAGATAAAATAGAATTGATTTTAAAGAAGTAAGTTTCGAATTTATTTGTCAGTAGAAATAGGTCAGGGTTTCGATCTCCTGTAGGTCTTAATGTGAAGTGTAACGAAAGGACTATATTTCTTTAGCACCTTCAACAAGTACGGTAGCCCTGTTATTGATCACTTCTACAAAACCACCCTGGATGTTATAAGAAGTAGTAGCGTTTTTATCTTTTAAAATCTTGAGTTTACCTGCTTTCAACGCGCTTACAATTGGTGCATGCTTTTCAAGTACTTCAAATACGCCACCAATGCCGGGAAGCTGCACGCCATAAACATCTCCGCTGAATATTTTTTTCTCCGGTGTTAATATTTCTAAAGTCATACCCCAATCCCCTAAAGGGGCTAATTTAAAGTTTGAAATATCCCAGTTCTTGCTTTATGCAGAATCAGGCTTTTACGAATTCGCCGCTTCCATCATTTTTTTACCTTTTGCAATAGCATCTTCCAGATTGCCAACAAGATTAAATGCTGCTTCTGGATATTCATCCACCTCACCATCCATTATCGCATTGAAACCGCGGATGGTGTCTTCAATGGAAACCAATACTCCTTTTAAGCCTGTAAACTGTTCAGCTACATGGAATGGCTGAGACAGAAAACGCTGAACCCTTCGTGCGCGGCTCACTATCAGTTTATCTTCATCGCTCAATTCATCCAAACCAAGGATAGCGATGATATCCTGTAATTCTTTATAACGCTGTAAAGTCAATTTTACTCTGTTGGCACAATCATAATGCTCATCGCCCACAATCACCGGCGAAAGAATTCTTGAGGTAGAATCCAAAGGATCCACCGCAGGATAAATTCCAAGATCGGCAATTTTTCTGCTCAATACTGTGGTAGCATCCAAATGCGCGAAAGTAGTAGCGGGCGCCGGATCAGTAAGGTCATCTGCAGGTACATATACTGCCTGAACAGAAGTTATGGAGCCATTCCTGGTAGAAGTAATTCTTTCCTGCATCAATCCCATTTCTGTTGCAAGCGTTGGTTGGTAGCCCACCGCGCTTGGCATCCTCCCCAGCAGGGCGGAAACTTCAGAGCCTGCCTGCGTGAAACGAAATATATTATCCACAAAAAATAAAATGTCTTTCCCCTTGCCGGTGCCATCTCCATCACGGAAATATTCAGCAACGGTCAATCCGCTCAACGCTACACGGGCACGAGCTCCCGGGGGTTCGTTCATTTGGCCGAATACAAATGTGGCTTTTGAATCTTTTAAATCTTCCATATTCACAGTATCCAGATCCCATCCTCCTTCTTCCATACTCTGAACAAATTTTTCTCCATATTTCATGATGCCCGCTTCGATCATTTCACGCAACAGATCATTCCCTTCACGGGTTCTTTCACCCACCCCTGCAAACACAGATAAGCCGCTATATGCCTTTGCAATATTGTTGATCAATTCCTGTATCAATACCGTTTTACCAACACCTGCACCACCAAACAAACCAATTTTACCACCTTTTGCATAGGGCTCAATAAGATCAATTACTTTAATACCGGTGAATAAAATTTCGGTGGCTGTACTTAGATTTTCAAATAATGGAGGCTTGTTGTGAATAGGGCGGCCATTTTTTTTGCTCACCTGCGGCAAACCGTCAATAGCATCTCCCGTTACATTAAACAGACGTCCGTTTATTTCTTCGCCCACTGGCATTAATATAGGCGAACCAGTATCCACCACATCTATTCCTCTTCTAAGACCTTCGGTCCCGTCCATTGCTATACAGCGAACACTGTCTTCGCCAAGGTGTTGCTGAACTTCAAGCACCAGCTTATCCCCATTTTCTTTGGTGAGCTCCAAAGCGTGAAATATTTCCGGAAGTTTGTTATCGCCTTCAAAATGCACATCCACCACCGCGCCGATTATCTGTTTAATTTTCCCGGTATTTGCCATAAAATTTTTATTAAAAAGTCCGTATTTCAATTTGGCGGCAAAGGTAAGGGGATACGGGCAAAAAGACAACAGCAGAAAAATATAATTTTCCGGTTTTCTGATTGATTTCGGCTGAGTTTTAGGAAATTATTATAATGGGTGGACCCTCCTGTTATAACCGATTATGGTACACGAAACCTTAAAAGTTTGTAACTTCGGCTAATGACAACAACAACTATTATTCAGGAGCTCGAGCGCTTACCGCTAAACGACAAGCTTCTTGTTATTGAACGAACACTCCAGTCTATTCGTATTGAGAGAGAAAAAAGTTTAGCGGATGTAGTAGACTGCATGTATGATGATTATAAAACTGACAGAGAATTAACGGTCTTTACACAGCTTGACAAAGAGCCTTTCTATGAAACAAGGTGAAATTTGGCTGGTTTCGCTCGACCCAACCATAGGAGCAGAAATAAAGAAAACCAGACCAGGGATAATCGTTAATGAAAACACACTCGGAAAACTTCCGTTGAAAATTATTGTTCCCTTGACAGACTGGAAAGACAGATACTCGATTGCGCCATGGATGGTGAGAACTAATCCGGATAAGCAAAACAAATTATCGAAGGAATCATCGGCAGATTGTTTTCAAATTCGGTCAATCTCTGAATAACGTTGTGTTAAGAAATTCGGTGATGTTAATTTAGAAATAATGAACAAAATCCGAAAAGCATTAGCAACAGTTCTTGATATCAAATAGCCCTGCACCGATGCGCGATTTATGTACTTATCGTTTCTTGCTTTCTTATAAACTACAGCTTAAATCAATTATTTTTTTCGTTATTCAATCCAGCTCATTTTAATGTTCCTGGTGTTAGAATTATCTTCCTAAAATTAATTCGTTCGTTAATAAAAGAAGCATCTGTTTGATAGAGATTATTTCTGTCGCATAAAACGAGTCTTGAATGTGGGTCGGCTACCTGCCAGTTTGAGAAAAATATCCAGGGATACTACTTAAATATCAGAACCTAATTGGCCGAGAATGTTCTTATCGCTATCGATACTATTACATTCTCTCACATGAAGTAAAAGAAAGTAAGGACATTAATTATTTAATGCAATGAGTTCTTTTAAATCTGATATAGCATCTTTCAAAGGCTGGTTCTCGACTAAGTAATAATCGTACGAAATACAGATCTGTAAAGCGTCAGTGTTGCTGTTTATTCCTGTGAAAGAATAACCCAGGTGGTTTTATAGAAATCGGACATTTTCTTTTAAAAAAATAATCATAATTGTAAGGATAAATGAGATATAAATTTGGGGATTCGGTATTAACTTTTCCCTGAATACTTAACATAAAAGTACTATCCGATAAAAGCCCTTCCACGTCCTAATTAATTTTTAAAGTCATGGTATAATCTTTTTCACAGATCAATTTAGGAAATTTTGACTCTCATTTCTGAACGATGGTTAGAGAAGTGTTTGACTCATGAATATCGAGATTAATGGAATGAGTGCCAATTTTCCTTTTAGACCTGAATCGTTTTGAGCAAAAAGGCCAGGAAAGGAGATATTGAATACAATCAAAAAATCTCCACGATCTAAATGCCAGGTTCCATTAGCCACAGGAAAATATTTTTTATTACTCCTATTTATCTGGAATTATTTATGATAATTTGTTTCTTATTCTTTTTAGCTCCATCCTCTACAATCTGAAGATTCAAGAAACGATGTCCATCCACATTATCCATGACGATGCACGGTCTGTAATCTTTCCCCCGGGCAGTCAGTTTTACATTTTCAAACGTTACGTTCTTTGCATCACGAATAAAGAACCCCCATGCAGGCAATTCCTTAAACTGCGAAAATTCAGGATAGGAGCTGGCCATTTCAGGAATCTGTGCCAGTTCTTTTGGTGTTGTTCCTCTAAAGGCGAAATTCGGATTGCCTCCACCGGGATAAGAAATTTCTACGTTTTTCAATTTTACATCCTCGATAAATGCATCCTTCAGGCCCATTATGCCCGAAGGAGAAACATTTCTTGGATTATCCTCAACCGGTCCTTCATAAATGTACCCTGCATCCGGTTTTTCCGCTGTAATCTCAGCATACATATTTTGGATGGTTACGTTTTTTA
>JBDTJI010000151.1:0-8458 GCA_039935935.1 Ginsengibacter sp.
ATTATACCATTAACGAGCATGCAGTTTTTAAAGTAAATATTTTCAGAAATGATATTAGTAATCTTATAGAAAGCTATAATCTTCCTTTTAATAAAACAAATAACCAGTCTATTTATTCTTATATGAATCTTAACCGGGTTTTTACCGAAGGAATTGAGACCAACTTCTCTTACATTTTTAATGCTAATTTTTCTTTGCATGGTGGTTATCAATATCTCATTGCAAAGGATAAAGACATCCTCGGTCAGATCAAAGAAAAAAAATTATTTAAAAGAGACCCTGTTACTTATAAAACCTCGCTGATTACCAACAGGGAATATAAAGGTCTTTATAACAGGAGCCGACATACGGCTAATTTAAGATTTCAATATAATAATATTCGATACAAAGCATCAGCTTTCGTTACCGCCAAATACAGAGGGAACTATGGATTTAGCGGCCTTGACGGCTTTCAGAACGGCTCCGGGATATACAGTGACGACAGGCAATCTGTTAATGGTTTCACACTTGTAAATCTTACACTTTCGAAACAAATTGGAAGTCGATGGGACATCCAGGGCGGTATTGAAAACATTCTTAACTATACCAATAAGCTTTTGATGCCTAATATTTTTGGCAGGAGCTATTTTGTAAACGTAAATTTTAAACTAGAAAAACAAAAAGATCTATGAGAACAATTAAATTAAGCCTATTTGCATCGGTAGTAATTGTATTAGGATTGACATCTTCTTGCAAGAAGGATGATCCAAAGCCCACAGCTGCTATTACAAAAACGGATTCAATACCTGCAGCATTCAGCCCTTCGGGAAAATTTACCTACTTCAGTTTTAAAAACGATGCAGTAGTAGCGGAGGTTGATAGTGCAACTACAAAGTGGGATTTCGCGTTCAAATATGTAAACATCATTGTAAACAGCCATGCAAGTGGACCGGGTGACGCGGGTGTAATTGTTCAACCGGGTATTTATGATTCCTACATGAGTGCTCCCGCAACAGGTTATGCGTATGACACTACAAAAACTCAAACTGCAATTAATGCAAAAGACAGAGACCCCAATGCATGGTATTTATATGATCCGACAGTGCATGCTCTTAGTCCAAAAGCAGGGCAGTTCTTTGTATTTCGCACTACAGGTGGTCAGTATGTAAAAATGGAAATATTATCTGTTACTACAGACGTTCCATTTACTAACCCTGTACCTCCAACTACGATTTGGTATAAATTCAGATATACATACCAGCCCGACGGAACCGGGAATTTTTAGATGGCATTTTAAATAAATTAATGGCTGTCTCTTTTTATAGAAAAAGCCATTGTTTATTTTCATGAGGAATTATTTAATAAAGAAGGCGAACTAGACTCCGCCATCTAAAACCTCGAATGCAAATACCGGTGTGTATTGAGAAATAATTAGTACATGATTTATTACTCTAAACCGAACTGGTGATTTCATTTATTTGCAACGGCCGATGCCTCAAAGAAGCATCTTATATGGTTTCTGCCTAACCATATAAATATTATGCCAAAGGGAATTTTTGGGAAACAAAGAACTGCTAATTTGAAATGGAGGTTATTAGTAAGCTATGTTACCTAACTTCTAAAATCCTTTACCTTTGCAATCCTTTAATTGAACTTGAACGCTTTAGAACTAATGAACAAAAAGTATCGTGAATATAAGAAGCTGAACCTAACGGAAATAGCTGATGAAATCCTGTCTATTTGGAGTAAAGAGCAAACGTTTGAAAAAAGTGTGTCAAACAGGGAAGGGAAAATTCCTTTTGTTTTTTACGAAGGTCCTCCCAGCGCTAATGGTATGCCTGGTATTCATCATGTGATTTCAAGAACTTTAAAAGATTTGGTTTGCCGTTATAAAACCATGCAAGGTTTCCAGGTAAAACGTAAAGGAGGATGGGATACACATGGATTGCCTGTAGAATTGGGAGTGGAAAAATTGTTAGGCATTACCAAAGAAGATATTGGAAAATCTATTTCAGTTGAGGAATACAATGCCACCTGTCGTAGGGAAGTATTGAAGTTTAAAAATAAATGGGACGAATTGACTCAGAAAATGGGCTATTGGGTTGATCTGGACCATCCATATATCACTTTTGAAAATAAGTATATTGAGACCCTCTGGTGGTGCCTTAAAGAATTATACAAAAAAGGTTATCTGTATGAGAGTGTAAGTATTCAGCCTTATTCACCAGCTGCAGGAACAGGATTAAGTTCACATGAGCTTAATCAGCCTGGTACGTATAAAGATGTAAAAGATACAAGTGCGACTGTGATGTTTAAGATAGTCCGAGATTCTATTTCTGAATTTCTATTCAATAATAATCCAAACCAGGATGAGACATATTTTCTCGCATGGACTACTACACCTTGGACATTGCCTTCCAACCTGGGATTAACGGTCGGCGCTAATATTGAATATTCATTAATCAACACTTTCAATCCTTATACTTTTCTATCGGTATCTGTTATTCTGGCTACGGCGTTAATTCCAAAATATTTTAAAGCAGATTCAGAAAATATTTCTACCAGAAATTATAAAGAAGGCAATAAATTAATTCCGTGGGAAAAAATAATAAGTTTCAAGGGAGCGGAATTAGAGGGTATTGCTTATCAACAGTTAATGTCTTTTGAAGCAAATACTCTCGAAAAAATTCAGGAGACAACGCCTGGTGCAACACCCTTCAAAGTTATAAGCGGCGACTTTGTAACAACTGAGGACGGAACTGGTATTGTACATACAGCCCCTGCCTTTGGGGCTGATGACTTTAAAGCAGGAAAGAAAAATAATTTAGGAATATTAACCTTAGTAGATAAAGAAGGAAAATTTGTGAAGGGAGTTGGTGAATTCAGCGGACATTATGTAAAAGACTATAAAGATGATCCGCATTATACCGATGTAAATGTTGATATCTCAGTTAAGCTAAAAAAAGAAAACCGAGCCTTTAAAGTTGGGAAATATGAACACAATTACCCGCATTGCTGGCGCACTGATAAACCTGTCATTTATTATCCGCTCGATGCCTGGTTCATAAAAACAACAGCCGTAAAGGATCGAATGATTGAATTGAATAAAACCATCAACTGGAAACCAGCTTCAACCGGTACTGGAAGATTTGGCAATTGGCTGGAAAATATGGTTGATTGGAATCTGAGCCGCAGCAGGTTTTGGGGTACTCCTTTACCTGTTTGGCGTACAGAAGATGGCGACGAAGAAAAATGTATTGGTTCAATAGACGAACTAAAATCGGAAATTAAAAAATCGTTTGATGCAGGATTATTGAATCTGGAAGAAGGGCAAGATATGGTAACACAAATAGATCATCTTGTATCAGACTTGCATAAACCCTTTGTAGATTATATTATTCTCGCTTCCTCAAAAGGTAAACCGATGAGACGAGTATCAGACCTCGTAGATGTTTGGTTCGATAGTGGCGCCATGCCTTATGCACAATGGCATTTTCCGTTTGAAAATAAAGATGTATTTGAGAAAAATTTTCCCGCTGATTTTATTTGTGAAGGGGTAGATCAAACAAGAGGTTGGTTTTATACGCTTCATGCACTAGGAAGTCTATTAAAAGAAAGTGTAGAAGAAGAATTGCAAAAGTCAAATCTACCAATAGATAAGATAGATGGCAGAGCTTATAAAACGGTTATTTCAAATGGTTTGGTACTTGATAAGAACGGCAATAAAATGAGCAAGCGTGTCGGTAATGTCGTAGATCCGTTTGAAACACTGGAAGTATTTGGCCCAGATGCTACCCGCTGGTACCTGATTACCAATGCATCACCGTGGGATAGTTTGAAATTTGATACAGAAGGCATTAAAGAAGTACAGCGAAAGTTCTTTGGCACTCTTTACAATACATACCAGTTTTTTGCGCTGTATGCCAACGTGGATGAGTTTTATTTCGAAGAAAAAAATATACCCTTATCTGAAAGGCCGGAAATAGACAAATGGATTATATCTTGTCTAAATTCCTTGATCAAAGAAGTAACGGAAGAATTAGATGATTATGAGCCCACACAGGCTGGAAGAGCTATTGAGAATTTCCTTGATGGGCAATTAAGTAACTGGTATGTAAGGCTTTGCCGACGCAGATTCTGGAAGCCTATAGAAAAAAATAACTCTTCCGGAAAAAGCGATAAGATAGCTGCATACCAGACATTATATGAGTGCCTGGAAACCATAAGTGGATTAATAGCCCCTATTGCGCCGTTTTTCGCTGATTGGTTATTTAAAAACCTAAATGGGGTTACTCAAAAAATTAGAACAGAGTCTGTTCATTTAACAGATTTCCCCAAATTTAATGAGGCACATATAAATAAAGATCTTGAAGACCGCATGCAATTAGCACAGGATATATCCTCGTTAATATTGTCTCTTCGAAAAAAAGTGAATATAAAAGTAAGGCAACCGCTTCAAAAGGTAATAATTCCGGCTCTTAATGACGAATTTGAAAAAAAAATCAGGCTGATAGAAAATATTATTAAGTCTGAAACCAATATAAAAGAAGTGGAAATACTACCTGCCAACAATAATTTCATAAAAAAGAAAGCGAAAGCCAACTTCAAAACCTTGGGCAAAAAAATGGGACCAAAAATGAAATGGGCCGCAGATAAAATTCAGAATCTCGGAAACGATGAGATCGTAGCTATACAATCAGGGACATTTGTTTTAAATCATGGATCAGAGGACGACCCTATTGTAATCTCTTATGAAGACATCGAAATAAGTACCAATGAAATTCCAGGCTTTGAAGTAGCGGTAAAAGATAGCCTGACGGTGGCTCTTGATTTAAATATTTCACGTCAATTGCAAAAGGAAGGTTTTGCAAGAGAATTCATAAATAGAGTGCAAAATGCCAGAAAAGAAAAACGCCTGGAATTAACTGATAAAATAGTGCTAAATATTGAGGAACAAGGCGATATTAAAGATATAATTGCAGAATTTAATGAGTATATTTGCGCCGAAATTTTAGCGGAAAAAATAGAGTTTCAGCCCCAAATAATAGATGGCATTACAATTGATGTTAATAATGACATTTTTACCGTAAATATCACTAAAAAAAGCATTTAAAGTATGGCTAATAATAACAAAAAAGCAATTGTTGCGAAAAAAGCGAAAGCAAATAAGCCAGCCACAAAAATAGCTACGGTAAAAAAGGTCATTGCGCCTAAAAAGTCTGTAGCCAAAAAAGCTGAAGTAAAAAAGCCAACTTTAAATAAAAAAGTTCAAAAGTCGGCAAAAAAAGCATCTTCTATAAAAAAAGAGGCAGTAGAATCAAAGAAGAATCAGAAAATAGCTATCCCAATTAAAAAACATTCTCCGGTTAAAAAAGCTGCTAAGACCGGTGCAAAAAAAGCAGTAATTATAAAATTGGCTACCCCTAAAAAAACCTCCGGATCTAAAACCTCAGCTGAAACAAAAAAAGTTGTTGCCACTAAACCTGTAAAACAGAAACCTACAGAAAAAAGTTCAGCTAAGTCAACAACTGTGTCGAAAGATCATAAAGCAGAATTAAAAAAGGCCATTGCTAAAGTTAAAGCAAAACAGAAGGAAGAAACAAAAAAACCTGCAAAGCCTTTTATAATGCCTAAAACCAATACAGAGAAAGCTCGAAAATATGAGCCTGAATTTACTAAATCTGTTCTTGACCAATCTCCGGTAGAGAATAGCGGTCCCACCATGCGGTATAGTGATAATGAATTGGTAGAATTTCGTGAATTAATTACACGGAAATTGGAAACTGCAAAAAAGGAACTGGGATACCTGCAGGGTCTTATTACTAGAAAAGATCAAATGGGCGGTGATGAAAGTGATAATCGATATATGACGATGGAAGACGGAAGTCTTAGCATGGAAAGAGAGCAATTGAGTCAAATGGCGAGCCGTCAAATTACTTTTATAGATCATCTGGAAAAAGCCATGATGCGCATTGAAAATAAAACTTATGGCATTTGCCGGGTTACTGGAAAGTTAATTGATAAAGCCAGATTAAGAGCAGTACCACACGCTACGCTTTCTATAGAAGCGAAAATGGGCATTGCGAGATAAGTACCAGGTATTTTAAAGTATAGAATTTCAATTTATAATAATAATCACGCTCCGAATCTTTTAAGATGACCGTAATTTTTATGAATAGTCGTTTTTAATTAAAAAGTATTATTTTCGGTAACGTTTTTGAGACACATGCCGACGCCGCTACTAAGTCCACAACTCTTTAAGCAGTAACACAAACAGAATCTGTTAAGATATTTAATTCTATCGGTTCAGGGAATAATTTACAATTTATCACAGCTTTATCTCTTCATTGCTCTTATCAAAAAAGTGGAACTCGGTAAGATGATAATTAGTGTTTAAACGTACTTTTATTTTTTGGCGGAATTTGAGACTCCAATTAATCCGCTTGGAGAAAAAACCTTTAGTAAGATAAGCGAAAAGAATTGGGTGAACTTCAATAGTCAATCTACTGTGTTTTTGCATGATCAGGTAGCTTAAATTCTTTTCTATCTCATCCTCAAGAACCAAAGTTGAAGATATCTTGCCCGTGCCTTCACAACTTGGACAAACCTCCATCGTATTAATCGTCATTTCAGGTTTCATACGCTGGCGGGTGATCTGCATAAGCCCGAATTTACTAATAGCTAGTACTGCGTGTTTTGCCCTGTCTTTTCTCATAAAAAGATCCATCTGCTCAGCTAATTTCTTTTTATTTTCAGGCAATTTCATATCAATAAAATCAACTACGATGATGCCACCGATATCTCTAAGCCGAAGTTGTCTTGCAATTTCAGCCGCAGCCTCCAGGTTAGTTTCCAGGGCATTTTGTTCCTGGTTGTTTCCAACGCTCTTATAGCCACTGTTTACATCTATTACATGAAGTGCTTCTGTATGTTCAATAATAAGATAAGCGCCACTTGGGAGGTTAACCGTTTTACCAAAAGAAGCTTTTACCTGGCGGGTAACTCCGTAGCTATCAAAAATAGGTGAACCGTTACTATGAAAAGAAAGTATGTCAGATTTCTCGGGTGCTATTCGCTGTAAATAAATCTTAGTATCGTTAAAAATATTTTTATCATTTACAACTATCTTATTAAAATCTTCAGTAAGCAAATCACGAAGAATACTGTTGGTTTTCCCTTCTTCGCTCATTACTCTGCTTGGAGGAACAGCTCCTTTTAAATTAGCCTGTATATTCTTCCATGTATTAATAAGACCCGATAAATCTTCATGAAGCTCAGAAGTGTGTTTACCCTCTGCCGCGGTGCGTACAATCACTCCAAAGTTTTTGGGCTTTAGGGATTCGATTATTTTCTGAAGCCTTTTTCTTTCTTCAGCAGAATGGATCTTCCTGGAAACAGCAACAATATCATTAAATGGAGTGATTACTACAAATCTGCCAGGTAAGGAAATCTCGCAACTAAGGCGCGGTCCCTTTGCTGCGATTGGCTCTTTTAATATTTGCACCAGAATATTAGGTTTACCACTAAGAACTTCTCCGATTTTGCCGGTTTTGATGATTTCTGGTTCTACTTCAAAAGATGCAAAATCAAGTCCTGCCTCAGACTTGTCATTTATGGCGAGTTTGGTGAATTTTAAAATAGATTTTATATATGGGCTGAGATCAGAATAGTGCAGGAACGCATCCTTCTCAAACCCAACATCTATAAAAGCCGCATTCAACCCCGGGATTAATTTTTTTACTTTCCCTAAATATAAATCGCCGGCAATAAAACTTGAATTTGCATTTTCATTATGCATTTCCACAAGTTTTTTATCCTCAAGTAAGGCTATTTCAACTGCATGTGAGGCAGCATTTATAATTAGTTCCTTATTCAATTCAAAATCTTTTAATTTTTGCTGTAGCAAATAGAAGGAAACGATAAACGAAGGTCCGCAGGAATAGGTCTAAGTAAGTAATGATTTACCTCTTCTTATGACGATTCTTTCTTAAACGCTTTTTACGCTTATGGGTAGCGATTTTATGGCGTTTTCTTTTTTTACCGCAAGGCATAAAGTTATTTTTAATATTTTTAATAATAGACTGATAAATATTTTTATTTATTAGTCAATGACAATCCTCTAAAATCTAATGGTTTTCATTCAGTTCTTTTATTCTTAGATCTATTTCCTTACTAAATTCAGGATTATTGACTAAGTGCTTACTTTGTTCATACCATTTTATCGCATTTAGTTTATCACCGGTGGCTGCGTAAGCATCAGCGAGCCATGAAACAGCTTCAAGATTATGCGGATCAAAACTAACTACCTTATTTAATCTTTCTATTCCCTTACTCAATTGATTTGATATAACGCCGCCAATACCCAAAACCAACTGTGCCTGCATATTGTTGGAATCTTTTTGTACTACCTGTAGCAGTTGTTGTATGCCTTTCATTGTTTGTTCCGCATCGCCTATCATTCCTTCTCCAAACACATAAC
>JBDTJI010000152.1:0-22946 GCA_039935935.1 Ginsengibacter sp.
AATACTCTGTGCAGTACCGGGCTTTTGTTTGTTTTGCAACATTGCCCTTATTACCCTGCCTGTATGCAGTTCCTGTTCGTAGGCTCGAATGTTTGCCGCCAGCTTCCTTCAGATTCCACCTCACGATCGACGCCCTTGCTCTTGGCTGATACTTCCTACTGCAAAGCGTGTTCCGTACCTGCACCCTATAGCTGATATACATGCCTGACGCACAAAAAAGAGAAGCAATAATGCTTCCCTTTAATTTAAAATCAAATCTCAATAAAATCTTATTAATAACTCCACAAATTTTGTTCGTAGTTAAAAATTTCGTTTTGAATTCTATCACCCTGCAATAACTGAAGAATCGGACTTTGTTTTATACCTGTCTGGTTATTTAAATATTGATCAAAAGGATTATCGATTGTGCTCTTTATAATACGGCCATGAAACATTCTTGATTCAAAAAGATCTTCCCAGGTCATACGGGCACCAAAATTTTTGCTATTATACACATAGTATTTCGCAAAAATAGGCCTCATATCAGGATAGTAAACCCAGAAAAGTTCTGTATATCCTAAATCAACTCCGGAAGCGGTAATTACCCGTTTTACAGGAGCAATTCCTAAAATCCTCCAAAACAACCTTGAACTTTGTTTATCAAAAATGACTTCTTCTTTAATGCGAAATTTATAAAAAGAATCCAGGTTTACTTCTGCTATTACTTCTTTATTTCCCGTCACATTTCCCAAGGCATCATAAATAGGTACAGATACACTACCACCTGAAATGGCCTTAGCTACTTCTCCTGTAGTCATAGGGGTTGTAAACCTGTCGTCAACATTGCTAAAGGCGGTCACTCCTCCATTGTCTGGCCCATCCTGGATAGCTTTAAAGAGAATAGAAATAAAACGTTGATTGCCATTATCCTCGTCTGCTCCATATCTGAAAGACAAGTTAATTTTTTCCCTTGTGTCTATCTCACGCCATATTCTTTGATCATAGATGGCATCTTCCTGCCTCAGTTGCTGGTACGGTAAGGCAGTCCTATCCTGAATCAATATATTATGGTTATCTAATGCTGTTTCCGAGCGCAATGATTTTTTAACCTGTTGAATAGGGAGACTGTCTATAATTGCCGGCGGCGGTGCAATTACCACTGCCGTATCCACAGCAACCGGATTAGCGCCAATACCAGCACGGTTGTTGGTCACTTTTTTTGTAGTTGCGGGGCGCTTTGTGACAGTTCTCTTTTTTGCCTTTTGCGCATCAGCAGCCTGACAAAACATACCTATTGAGAGTGCGAGCATTAAACATTTTATCATCATTGTTTTCATAATATCTTCTTTTTGCTTTAATTTAATATGAACCCTGGACCAGGAATGTTTCTTATTACACCGTCCGGCCCCTGCACTTTTACATTATCAAAAGTAACTGAAGTACCAGGAATACACTTTTGCAATTGAGGTTTCACCGGATCAAGATTTCCACTACGTATTTCAGCAGATTGCACGTTGGCAAAATTAGCACCTGAAAAATAGATGGTGGCGCTAACAATGTTAAAGTGAGCATCGAAATCGAAATTCTCTAAGTCAGCTCTTGCAAAATTTTGATTTTTAAACACAACGGACTGTATTCTGCCACCTGCACTTGGACCAACCTTTATAATGGGATCCGGAATTCTTTTTACTCTGAAATCATAAGCGCTTGCTTTGCCGTCAGCATTTACTGTAATGGAAGCTTTACCAACACTTTTCACAGTCACTGTAAATTTGCCAGGGCCTCCTGAAGAACTAATGCTTCCGCCATCCATGGAGACACGGGTCTTATCCCACCCGGTACCGGAAGAAATAGTTACAGGATTAGGTACGCCTATGTAAAAAACATTCATTTTATCAAGCATCACCGCAGCGCCTCCGGGAGTACCTACCGTATATTTTACCGCTTGCGTTTTTGTAACTAATTTATTATTTTCATCTCTAAATGTCACACTCACATTCATAGTATGTTCTCCAGCTCCACTTACAGTTGTGGTATAGGTGCCTTGACCTGCCGAAACGGGTACGTTAGAACCGTTTATTGAAATGGAAGGAGTTGCAGACGAACTATAAGCGCCTACGCCGGCTGTAACCTGCAATTGCTGTCCCGGCATAAGATAATTAGAATTTTGTCCGACTAATACCCCTACCTGATCCATGTGGACTTCAACAGCGCCAATCTGGGAATGGCAATAAGTAACGATCATGCTTTCAGCATTCTTTATATTATTCTGAAACTTGCTGAGCATAGTTAAAGCTGCCACAGTGGGAGTCATGTGAAAGAAAGATTGTGTAAAATCAAGTTTCTTTCCCTCTTGGGAAATAGGTGGAACGGTATTGACCGGAAAATTACTTTCAAATTGTTTTTTTATAGATGGATCAATTGAAAGCATAGATGCTTTATATTGATTCAAACGC
The DNA here is from genome assembly GCA_039935935.1 of Ginsengibacter sp. GTDB lineage: Bacteria > Bacteroidota > Bacteroidia > Chitinophagales > Chitinophagaceae > Ginsengibacter. The sequence continues at coordinate 2,436 of JBDTJI010000152.1, forward strand.
GCCTCCAGCTTTTCACCTTCTTTGTTAGTTTCAAATAATCTTGTAGAGGCGTCAAGGTTATCTTCCCTATAATCTTCCACACTATCCTTTAGCTTATTATCCCACTTCATTTTAAGGTCAGCCGAATGCTTTAGAGCTAATTTTAAACTGTCTAAATAAGTCATCATTTCTGAAGAGAGTTTCCTTGCCTGCATCGCTTTTGGCTCCCAAATGGCTGCTTTCTCTCTAGATTCAGGTTTAGCTAATTTATCTTCTAATGATTTATATAAGGTGTTATTGGAGGCACTTATGTTATCGTTGGATGTTACTAAACTATTATTCACAACTTTAAATGCATTAATCACCTCGTTAGATACATTCAAGGCCAGGATAGCAGTAAGTACCAAATACATTACATTAATCATTTTTTGCCTTGGATCTCTGGGTAGTCCTGCCATGATATTTTTAATTTAAATTTTAGGTTAGTTTTTAAGAATTCCGATAGCTATCGGTATGGATTATTCGATTTTTTATTGTCTTCCCTGCATAGCGCTTAACATGTTACCATATACCTGGTTTAATTTCGAAAGATTACTTGCCAAAGTGTTTATCTGATCTTTTGTAGCTTTTGCATCATCTGCAGTTGATACCATGATCTCGCTTGCTTTGGCCATTCTTCCATAAAAACTATTCAATGTTTTAAGATGGTTGTTACTTTCATTCAGTTCTAACTCATAAATTGTATTTAATGATCCCAGGTTTTTGGTAAGCACCTGCACCTGCTCATGAAATCCTTTTGCACTGTCGGCAGCGCTGTTAAAACTACTCATTGTATTTGCAGAATTGGTGTAGGCATCTTTCATCAATCCAAGCGCATTAGTAGCTTCTTTGGTCTTGGCCGAAAAGTCACCTGTTGATTTTACTACATCGCCTACTTCACCTATTTGAGATACAGTGGCACCCAGTTTCTGGAAATTTTCACCAAGTCTTTTCATGTTCACAGGTGTTATATCTGCATCTTTCATCATTCTTTCCATTGATTGCAATGCAGGGTTACCTTCCACTTCTATGCGTTTGGGTGCAGCATGAGCTACGTCATGTGGTTTTGGTTTTACCCATTCTATACCGGCATAAACCATAAAAATGGCGGTTTCAGTCCACATACCAATAGTAAGCATGGTATCTGCATAAGATTGGTGAGTTAATTTTGCCCAGGCAGCAAAGATTACTACTCCAGCTCCTGCGCTTACAAGTACATCTACAAGAGTCAAAAAATTTCTTTTAGGTGGTTGGCGTTGATCCATAATAATTGAGGTTTTTTTAATTTTTGAGGTTAATTTTTGCTATTTAAGTTCAGACAATAAAAAGCCCATATTAATAATTAATACAGGCAGTAAAAGTTGAACTAAAGATTTAATCTATGTAAGTGAATTTTAATTTAGGTTGGCTTATTTTTTTTCTTTCCTGGTAGCTGCCGGTGGCAAATCAATTACGCAACGGAAACCGATATATGATTTTGCGGTATCCTGGTATTCAAAGTCACGGGTGCTAGTTTGTAAATAATAGCCCACATCTTTCCAACTTCCGCCGCGTATCACTTTACGTTTCATCCGTGGAGGATCCTGGTCTTTGGCATTCCATCTGATATCAGGATTCATATCATGCTGGAAATTATACCCGCCTTCATAATATAATGAAGAAGTCCATTCTGCGACATTACCTGCCATACAATATAGTCCAAAATCATTAGGCCAGTAGGCATCAGCCCGCACTGTATAAAAGCCTCCATCTTCAGGATAATTACCTCTTCCTGGCTTAAAGTTAGCTAACAAACACCCTTTCCTGTTCCTAAGGTAAGGGCCTCCCCACGGATATGGCGATTGCGAGCGGCCACCGCGTGCGGCATATTCCCACTGAGCTTCAGTAGGCAACCGGAAATTCGTTTCAGTAGCTCGCTTTTTACTGATCAGATAAGAATTTAAATAATGAGTCCTCCATTCACAAAAGGCATTAGCCTGTTTCCAGTTGACACCTACTACTGGATAATTACCAAAAGCCGGATGTGCATAATATTGTTTAGCCATAGGCTCATTATAAGAATAAGAAAAATCTCTTACCCATACTAAAGAGTCCGGATAAATAGGAATATCCTGCTTAGTTATGAATTTACTCCGCGGTACGTTGGGATCATGATTTCCCGCAGCAGCCCCATAGTCAAAGGTTTCGGAGTGAAAAACCACTTTAGTCGGGTCGATTTCTTTCTTGCCAAATATTCTGTTATCAGGTGTTAAAATCATTGCATCCACCTTTTCCAATGTAGCTTTTTCGTCCCATTTTATGGTAGCTACTTTCTTCCAATCAAGGTATTCATTACCATCGCTGCCCTGGGTTACATATCCCATCAACTTACCTGCAATGGAATCGCGGACCCAATTCGTAAACTGCCGGTATTCATTATTGGTAATCTCAGTGGCGTCCATCCAAAAACCACTTATAGACACCTGCTGGTTCCGGGCAATATATGAATTATTAATATCCTCATCACTCGGTCCCATGTGAAAAGTCCCTGGAGGTATATACACCATTCCGAGAGGTTTAGGTAATACATAACGGGCTGCTGGAGCAACACCATGCACCTGTCCGTCATTGGGAAGGCCTTTGGATTTTCCAAATTTGCCACAACCGGATAAAATGATTGACAGGCCCGCAACTGCTGTGAAAAATACTTTCGTCATTGTTTTTTTTACGTTGAGGATAAAGACAAATGTAATATTATTTTAAAAATACTCATTTTTTTTCCGGCTATTTTGAAAAAATATGGTAGCCAATTCTTATTAAACGAGTAAGTATTTTAATTATTGTAAAAAGGTGTCAAATAATTTTTGAATATAAGTAGCGTAGCGAATTAAAACATTATTTTGCAATAGTTTGCAAATAGTTTTTAAAAGTACGTAAAAACGATCTACCAAAGTTCATTCTGCGATTTAAAAAAACACTAAAGTATCTCCGCAAAAAACTCAAATCCCCGTCGCACTAATCCGTCATTTCGTATTAGTTATTGTATTCCAATACGTTTTATATTTTTGACAAACTGCTTTCATAAAGTCCTGCTTATTTTAATTAACTATTGTATAACAGATTTGACGTTCTTACAACTACAATTTTAGGTTTTAATTAATGACTAAAACAATGCTTCATGTTACATGTCTCTGGATAAGAATCATTAAGCATTAAATTTGCATTGTTTAAATTATGAATAATCCGAGTAAGAATAAATCATTGGGCAATGAGATGGGGCATATAAATGAGAATGAGAATATAGAAGTATTTGGAGCGCGTGAACATAATCTTAAGAATATTGATATCACGATACCTAAAAACAAACTTGTAGTCATTACAGGAATCAGTGGAAGTGGAAAATCATCGTTGGCATTTGACACCATCTTTGCCGAAGGCCAGCGCCGTTACATGGAAAGTTTTTCTGCGTATGCCAGGCAATTTTTGGGAGATATGGAACGACCAGATGTGGATAAAATTACCGGACTGTCTCCAGTTATCTCTATAGAGCAAAAAACAACAAATAAAAATCCCCGAAGCACCGTAGGTACTGTTACTGAAATTTATGATTTTTTGCGGCTGTTGTTTGCCCGGATTGGCGATGCCTACAGTTACAATACCGGTAAAAAAATGGTAAAATGGAGTGAAGAAGAAATTGTTGGAGATATCTTGTCAAAATTTTACGGCGCAAAGATCACCATTTTGGCTCCATTAGTTCGGGGCAGAAAAGGACACTATCGCGAACTCTTTGAAGATGTAAGAAAAAAAGGATTTCTTAAGATAAGAGTTGATATTGAAATAAAAGACCTCGTTCCTAAAATGCAGATAGACCGGTATAAGATTCATGATATTGAATTAGTGATTGACCGGTTATCAGTAGATAATTCACAAAAAGTACGATTGAGTGAGAGTATTCAGAAAGGCTTACAATTAGGAAACGGATTGTTGTTTCTGCTTTTAAATGATAATAACCAGGTATTACAGTACAGCAGACAGCTTATGTGCGAAGATACCGGCATAAGCTATGAAGAACCGTCACCCAATGCATTTTCATTTAATTCACCATATGGGGCTTGTCCGGTTTGTAAAGGTTTAGGAAACGTGTATCAGGTAAATTTGGACGCCATTATTCCCGACAACAAATTAAGTATCAATGAGGGTGGAATTGCGCCACTTGGAGAAGAGAAAGATACTTTCGTTTTTAAACAGGTTCAACAGCTTTCCAAAAAAAACAGATTTAGTCTTGACAAGCCCATAAAAGACCTTCCACAAAGCGCATTGACCCTTCTTTTATATGGGAGTGAAAATAAACCAGAAGAAAATGACAGCCCTGATTATACTCCTCTTTCAGACGCCCGATCCGAAAATTCCTATCCTTCCGGTGAATACGAGGGCATTATTAATATGATCAACCGATGGTTTCATTCAGATACCACTAATGACAGCGTCAGAGCCTGGGTGGAAAAATATATGATCCTGGAAAATTGCCCCTCTTGTAATGGCACCCGCCTAAAAAAAGAAAGTCTTTGGTTTAAAATAGATCACAAAAATATCAGTGAACTGAGTGATATGGACCTCATTAAACTATCGGGGTGGTTTCATAATATTGAGAGCAGGCTAAGCAAAAAACAAAATATTATTGCCAGGGATATTCTGAAAGAAATAAGGGAAAGGATTCAGTTTCTGCTGGATGTCGGCCTTACCTACCTAACTTTGAACAGGCCTTCCAAAAGCCTTAGCGGTGGTGAATCACAGCGGATAAGGCTGGCGACTCAGATAGGATCACAATTACAGGGGATAACGTACATCTTAGACGAGCCCAGCATAGGGCTGCATCAGAGAGATAATCATCAACTGATAAAAGCCCTGAAAAATTTGAGAGACATTGGCAATAGCGTACTGGTGGTAGAACATGACAAGGATATTATGCTTGCAGCAGATTACCTTATTGATATTGGCCCTGATGCAGGAAAGCATGGAGGAGAGGTTGTTGCCTCAGGATCACCGCGCCATTTTCTCAAACTCGATACAGCTACTTCTTCTTATTTAAATCGCAAATTTCAAATCCACATCCCTCCTAAAAGACGAAAGGGTAATGGTCATTCTCTTGTTCTAAAAGGAGCTTCTGGTAATAATTTAAAAAGCGTAAATGCAACTTTCCCATTGGGAAAATTTATTTGTGTAACAGGGGTCAGTGGAAGCGGTAAATCCACTTTGATAAATGAAACTCTGTATCCTATTTTGAGTATTCATGCCTATAAAAGCAAAATGAATCCTCTCCCTTATAAGAGTATCGAAGGACTTAAATATATTGATAAAGTAGTTGAAATAGACCAATCGCCTATCGGACGCACGCCAAGGAGTAACCCTGCTACCTATTGCGGATTTTTTACCGATATCCGGATGCTCTTTGCTGCTATACCTGAAGCAAAAATCAGGGGATATAAACCAGGACGTTTTTCATTTAACGTGACAAGCGGCAGATGTGATGTTTGCCATGGCGGCGGCATGCGTGTCATAGAAATGAATTTCTTACCTGACGTATATGTAGTATGTGAAAAATGTAATGGTAAACGATACAACCGGGAAACACTTGAAATAAGATATAAGGGTAAATCTATCAGTGATGTTCTGGAGATGACCGTGGATGAAGCCGTTGAGTTTTTTAAGAATGTACCATCTCTTTATCGCAAAATCAAGGTATTACAGGAAGTAGGGCTTGGCTATATTACACTTGGTCAAAGTGCAGTTACTTTAAGTGGTGGCGAGGCTCAAAGAGTAAAATTATCTACTGAGTTGAGCAAACGGGACACCGGAAAAACATTTTACATATTGGATGAACCTACCACCGGCCTTCATTTTAGAGATATTCAACATTTGATCGATGTACTTAATAAACTTGTGGACCGGGGAAATACCATTTTAGTAATTGAACATAATATGGACATTATTAAAATTGCAGATCATATAATTGACCTAGGTCCCGAGGGGGGTGGAGAGGGAGGTAAAATTCTGTTTGAAGGTGCCCCTGAAGATCTAATTGAAGTTAAAGGCAATTCTACTTCTCAATTTCTTAAAGAAGAATTTAAACACCAATAATTTCTAATAAAAAAGATAAGAGTAACAACATAGGAAAATGTTATTTCCGTGGATGCGCCGCATATAACTATGATGTGTGGAAAAATAGTACACTGCGCAATCCTGTTTAGATACGTCTTGCAAAAAATGTGGTTTAAAAGAGGCGCACGGGCGAGGTGTAACAGATACTTTATAAATGAATGGTTAAAAAGATATTATTTTTCCATAGCTATATGTTCAATTCCATCTTCGAGATAAATCTCACCTTTTGATATGAATGCAAATGATTCATAAAAATACCTGAGATAGACTTGAGCGCTTATTTTTAAAGTTACATCGCCAAACAAATTTTGTACTTCTTCAAGGGCTTTCGTCATAAGTAGTTTGCCAATGTTTTTTCTTCGAGCAAAAGGTGCTGTAACGACACGTCCGATGGATACAGCATCCGTGTATGAAATTCCTTTTGGAATAATACGGCAATAAGCAATCAGTTCGTCATGGCGCCAGCCAATAAGATGAAATGATTCTACATCTTTACCATCACAATCCTGGTAAGCACATTGCTGCTCCACCACAAAAACCTGGCTTCTTAATTGAAGAATTTTGTAAAGCTGTGCAACATTTAATTCGGAAAATGGTTTGCATTGCCAAGTAATCATAGTGAGAATTGTCAGTTGTGAATTGTGGTAACGGACGTGTGTGAATCGACCCGCATAATAATTATTTATACTATTTAATAACCTTAATAACCATATTTTTGTTTCCAGCGCTCTTTTAAAAATCTTCTGAGTTCATCTTCCCTTGCATTCTTTCCGGGATTATATAAAGTGGAATTTTTTATTTGTTCCGGAAGAAATTCCATTTCCATAAAATTATTCTCATAGCTATGAGCATATTGATATTCCTTACCATAATCTAATTTCTTCATCAATTTAGTCGGGGCATTTCTTATAGCCAGAGGCACAGACAAATCGCCGTATTGTTTTACAAGTGCCTGTGCTTTTCCAATTGCTTCATAGCTGGCATTACTTTTCGGCGATGATGCAAGATAAACAGCGCATTGTGACAATATAATTCTTGCCTCAGGATAGCCGATTACATTTACTGCCTGGAAAGTATTGGTAGCTAAAACCAATGCGGTAGGATTCGCATTGCCAATATCTTCACTGGCGAGTATCAGCATTCTTCTTGCTATAAACTTTACGTCCTCTCCTCCTTCTATCATTCGGGCAAGCCAGTACACTGCTGCATTGGGGTCGCTGCCTCGTATAGATTTTATAAATGCAGAAATGATATCATAATGCTGTTCTCCTTTTTTATCATAAAGGGCTATTTTTTGTTGAGCCGCCCCTATTACTACATCATTTGAGATCAACGCTTTTTTATTTTCCTTCTGATTTCCTGCAAACTGATCAACAGCCAACTCCAAAAGATTTAATAACCTTCTTGCATCGCCACCAGACAAATTGATTAATGCCTCGGTTTCTTTTATTTCAATGTCGATTTCAGAAAGAATAATATCTTCTTTTACTGCGTGATCCATCAATACAATCAAAGCATCTTTTTCAAGAGTTTTTAGAATGTAAACCTGGCAGCGACTTAGCAAGGCACTGTTTACTTCAAAAGAAGGGTTTTCTGTAGTAGCACCTATTAAAGTAATAATGCCTTTCTCAACAGCGCCCAGTAAAGCGTCCTGTTGTCCTTTGTTGAACCGGTGGATTTCATCGATAAAAAGAATAGAGTCATGTTCATGTTTTGCTTTTTCGATGACTTCGCGCACATCCTTTACTCCTGAAGATATAGCGCTCAAGGTATAAAACGGGACATTCAACGTATGCGCAATAATATTAGCAATAGTTGTTTTTCCGACTCCTGGAGGCCCCCATAAAATCATCGAAGGAATTTTTCCATTTTCAAGGGCTTTACGCAAAATACTTCCCTGGCCGGTGAGATGTTCCTGTCCAATCAAATCATCTAAGGTTTTGGGACGAAGTCTTTCAGCTAAGGGTGTCGAGTTCACTGGCAAATTTTATAATTTAATAATTAATCTGGGAGTGTCGATTACTATCACTACAAATTTAGAAACTATTTATTCTACAGGGTAGGTAAGTATGGAAGGATATCTTTTAATAATACAGGAGCCTGTTTATCATCAATTTCGAGAACTACACAATAGCCCTTGGCTCCGCCCGCTTTTAGCAACCCATTTACTAACTTTTGCTGGTCACTTTCAACTCTTTTACCATCCCATATTTCTTTGGTGCACAAACAGCCTTGCGTAGGAGTTAAAGGATAATAAGGTTTGTTATGATACCATTTAGGATCAATCGTTGTACCATGTGCTATGATCTCACTTCTCCCTGCCAAACCTGCATAATAAGAATTATACAGTGGCACGTACGCTTTCAGATCCGCAGGAATTAATTTTTGGTACCAGTCAATAGTCCATACAGAATCTGATATCGCACTATTATCAAAAAAATTCTGTAACCGCAATTCTACCGGCATTCCCATTTGCACATTAGCGGTGGGACCTATAAAATTGCTCATTGAAACTCCAAAACCATACATTCGAAAAATTCCTGTAGGGGTATTTCCGTTGGTCAGGTACGAGGGTAGATTAGAAACACTTCTTGCCAACTGGGGAATACTGAATATTTTGCCAGCTGAATCCGTTACGAAAGTACCAGCGGCATTTCTAATAATTATTCTACCCGGAAAATCCCGATTCTTTCGCTGGAAACTATACATCACTATCTGATTAGGAAGAAAGTCTCTTTTTAGAATTCCATCTAATACACGTTTTATTGAATAAGCACTATTCAATTTTGACGGCTGTAGACGGGTTTGCAAACGACTTAAAACAGGATAAACAGATATGCTGTCTCTAAATTTATCCAGCAGTTTTTTTTCAATCTCTACCTTCAAGTGATCAGTAGTATCATGCCGCATCAGGTATTCTGTGCACATTGCAAATACTTTTGGATCAACGGAATTATTTAGTAACCCAGTAACGTGTGATGAAAAACTTTTAGGATATAGACAATAAATAACTTCCATTAAAGCTTTTTGGAAATAAGCACTTCTTGTCTCTATACCATGAAATGCCGTATGCAATTTAGCAAGAGTAAAAGGTGTTTTAAAATCCAGCACTTCCATGGCGGTAAATGCATTTTGCCAATTTTCTTCCGTGGAATCCGTAATAGGTATGGATAAATTTTTAGTTATCGTGTTTTTGACTAAGCGATCATAAAGTTTTACTCTTGCCTCATTCGTAGTATAAGAAGTATAAAGGGGCACTTCATATTGAGCCGAACACAATTGTGGGAAAAATAAGACAAGCGAAATAAAATACAGAAAAACTTTTTTAAACACTAAGAAAATTTAGCGGGCAAGCTAAGAAAAATAGTGTTTATAAGATGTGAAATTGCAAATGAACTTTTCATTACCTGCAATTCAATACGGATTACTTCACTTCAGGCGTTTAAGCTACTTTAAAAACGCTCTTATAAGACAAAACCCCACGCTTAAACATGGGGCTTTTCATTCAACATCAAAGGAATTGAATTAGAGGTCCTGAATCCATTTGATGACTTCGTCTTTCGTTTTTCCAAGTTTTTGTTGCAAACGGCCTATAAATTCATCGTCTTGTCCTTCATCACGTTTTAGGTCATCATCGGTGAGGTCTCCATATGCCTGCTTCATTTTACCTTTTAATTCATTCCAGTTTCCTTTTAATTTTAACTGCCAGTTTTCCATAATTTTAATTTTTAAGATTTACAATTAAGCTGCACGGATTATTTTTAAAAGGATAGCAATTACTGCTATAACAAGCAATATATGAATAAGACCTCCTGTATAAAAACCTCCCAGAAAAGAGATAGCCCAGATTATAACAAGAACTACAGCTACCAGATACAATAAATTTCCCATTTGAATTTAGATTTAAGGTTAAAAAATAATTATTAATTATGCTCGTCTGATTACTCCTAATATAATTGAAATGATTGCTATTACTAATAGAATATGAATCAGGCCACCAGTCACATGATAAACTAAAAAGGAAATTACCCAAATGATGACGAGAATAACAGCAATAATGTACAGAAGACTTCTCATTTTTAAATTGTTTTTAAAGATTTGTAATTAGTTAATACTTTACTACTACTTAAAACTTTGCCAATTTTATCATATATATCAAATCATAGTAGAAATTAAAAAGTATGCAATGATTTGGCATATAATAAAATAAAAATAATTTTTTCCGGGGAATTTCATCTACGAAATGAGTATTCTTAAATGCTAAAGACAGATTGTCGTTAAATTGGAATGAATTAATAGAGCACAGTAGTTTATTAAGCCTGTTAACTACTGCAACAGGCGACGTAAATACTATAAATTATATTGTATAATATTGCATCACTAATTATTTTCCTGATGAAAACCCGGAAATCATTTAAAAAAATATTGTCAATCGTAAAGCAGGTTTTTAAAGAATTTTCGGCTGATAATATTTTAAAATACAGCGCTTCTCTTGCGTATTATACCGTTTTTTCAATAGCACCTCTCTTAGTAGTTATCACCACTTTATTCGGATTCCTTTTTGGGAAAGAAGCGATGGAAGGACAGGTTTACAGCCACTTGAATGACTTGTTAGGAAGCAAAGCCGCTTTACAAATACAAGACATCATAAAAAACATTCATCTTGATGATAATAGTTTTTTTGCAACTGTTGTCAGCATTATTGTACTGTTAATTGGTGCTACCAGTATATTTGGTGAAATTCAGGATTCTATTAATAAAATATGGGGGTTACGTGTGAAACCCAATAAGGTATGGTGGAAACTGATTCTAACCAGATTACTATCGTTTTCTTTAATACTAAGCATCGGCTTTATTATGATCGTATCGTTTATACTAAATGCACTTATATCGGCTTTTGGAAAATTTATTGGAGAGTACATCAAAAATTACAGCATTTATTTTATCCAGTTTACAGAATTTCTTCTTTCTTTTTTGGTTACGGCTTTTTTATTTTCCCTGGTTTTTAAAATACTGCCGGATGCCAAGGTTAAATGGAGAGATGTTTTTTTTGGCGGTTTATGTACGGCCATTTTTTTTACCTTGGGCAAGTTGGGTATAAGCTTTTATTTAGGTCGCAGCAACCTTACTTCCCTATACGGAGCAGCAGGTTCTTTAATTATCCTAATGGTATGGGTTTATTACAGTTCCATAATTTTATATCTTGGAGCAGAATTTACAAAAGTTTTTGCTAAATTGTATGGTGAAAAGATTTTACCCAACGATTACGCTGAATGGATTATAATCGAAGAAAGAACTGTCAGCAGTCCTCAATTAAAAAACAAAGATTTAGATTAACTTTGAAGGCCTGAAAAACAACAAAATGCTATGAAGAAAAAAATACTTATCATTGACGATGACTTTGACATGTGCGCTTTACTAAGCAGGTATCTCGATAAAAAAGGATATGAGACCACAACGGCTCATAATGGTTCCAAAGGTCTTGCTAAATTCAATGAGGAACATTTCGATATTGTTCTCTGTGATTTTCGTCTCGGTGATAAAGATGGCAAAGATGTATTGATGAAGATAAAGCAGGCAAAGCCTAAAACCATCGTAATCATTATCACCGGTTACTCAGATATTAAAATCGCAGTAGATGTCATCAAGATGGGGGCTTTCGATTATATTACCAAGCCACTTATACCCGATGAAGTGATCAATGTAATTGAAAAATCATTAGCGAGTCCTGTATCTGAAGTCGTTCAACCTGCTCAGAAACGCACTGACGGAAATAAACAAAAAAGAAGAATTTATGAATTATCGGTAAACGATGAATATCTCGTAGGGCAGGATGAAAAAACAGCTAAAATTTACAAACAGATAGAAATAGTGGCCCCAACTAATTACAGCGTTATTTTATATGGCGAAAGTGGGACTGGAAAAGAAGTAATTGCTAAGACAATTCATGATTACAGTAATCGCAAGGGAAAACCATTCATAGCAATGGACTGCGGTACATTATCAAAAGAATTATCCGGCAGTGAACTTTTTGGACATGTAAAGGGTGCGTTTACCGGCGCAGTAACCGATAAAGAAGGTCATTTTGAAATTGCCAATGGTGGTACGTTATTCTTAGATGAGGTATCCAACCTACCTAAAGATGTTCAGGCCTCTTTATTACGGGTAATCCAGGAACGAAAATATAAAAGAGTTGGCGGCACCAAAGAAATGGATGTAGATGTAAGAATTATCGTTGCTTCTAACGAGAATCTTCAGGAAGCCTATCAGAAAGGCAAATTCCGGGAAGACCTCTATCACCGGTTTAATGAGTTTTCAATAAATCTTCCTCCTCTCCGCATGAGAAAAGGAGATATCCCCCTGTTTGCACAATTTTTTCTTGACAGGACTAACGCCGAACTTCAAAAAAACATAGAAGGCTATGAAGGAGATGTAGAAGAAATGTTTTTAAACTATGCCTGGCCCGGGAATTTAAGAGAATTTAGAAATGTAGTACGACGAGCGGTATTGCTAACGCAGTCTGGAAAAATAAATTCGAGTGTCTTACCATGGGAGATTACTCAATCTCCTCACCAGTATGAGCAGTCGGGCAATGGGAATCACCGAGATCATGTTCATATTACCTCATCCAACTCTCATTTTAAAGAAGTGGATCTGAAAGACGCCGCAGCCAAAGCTGAATATGAGACGATCATGAATGTTTTGAAAGAAGTAAATTTTAATAAGACCCGAGCAGCAGAAATTTTAAAAATTGATCGGAAAACGCTTTATAACAAAATAAAAATTTACGAGTCTTTGTAAAAAATGCCCAACTTCGGTAAGCAATTTTTTTTTGTTTTTCAACCAAACCAAAAACACATTTTATGGTAGAACAAAAAAATGAAATGAATTCTGTTTCTTCTATTCTCGAAAAACTTCATCTAAAAAAATGCGATAACGAATTTAAAATAACTCCACAAGGGTTTGCGACTGGCAACAGTAAAAATTATCACCCTTAGGATTTGAAGATCATACGTACATACCGGTTTGAAGGTGATTTTAACCCTGCTGATAGCTCCATTATTTAATAGAAGCTAATGATGGTCTTGCTGGATACAGCTTAGATGCTTATGGCGTATATAGTGATCATGACGATGATGGTTATGATGATTTTATAAAGAAAATTCCTGTAAGTGAAATAGACGAACAACAAATTTTCTCTGATTAACTATAAATTCTCCTGATCGCTTCCTTGTTTTTTTCCATAATCACCTTACGCTTTAAGCTCAATTTAGGAGTCATCTCACCACTTTCAATACTCCATTCAACCGGTAAAAGCTCAAATTTTTTAATTTGTTCTACATGATTGATAAATTGGTTGTAGCGATCCACTTCTTTTGTATATAATTCTTTCACCGTGGGGTTATTTATCATTTGTTCATTATCGGAAGTATTTATTTTATTTTCTTTGCACCACTTTCTCAGGTTATCAAATGCAGGGATTATTAATGCACTTACAAACTTTTGATTAGCCCCCACTACCATCAGGTTACCAATCAGGTTAGACTCTTTCATCTTATTTTCAATAGCTATCGGCGCTACGTATTTGCCGCCGCTTGTTTTAAACATCTCTTTTTTACGGTCAGTAATTTTTAAAAATCTATTATCAACTATTACCCCAATATCTCCCGTCTTAAACCAACCATCTTCCATCACTTCTTCAGTCAGTTCCGGATGTTTGTAATAGCCCACCATTACATTATCGCCTTTGCATAGAATTTCACCATCATCAGCAAATTTCACCTGTACGTTATCGATCAAAGGACCAACAGTACCAAACATTCGGTCTTTTACTTCATAACGATTTACGCTGATAACCGGTGAGGTTTCAGTAAGGCCGTATCCTTCCATAATAGGAATTTCAGCGGCTGTAAATATTCTTATAAGTCTTACCGGGCAGGCAGCTCCTCCACTTATAATACAAATGATTTTATTCCCTAACGCCTCCCTCCATTTACTAAAAATAAGTTTATTGGCAAGTGATAATTGAAGGTTATAAAATATCCCCTGGTTTTTATTAATTTCAAATTTTGAAGCCAGACCATGTGCCCAAAAGAATAAATTTCTTTTTAAACCAGTAAGCTCTTCACCCTTGATCATTATTTTTTCATATACTTTTTCAAGTACCCTCGGCACGGTTGTAAACAAATCAGGCTTTATTTCTTTTAGATTTTCTCCGATGGTTTCCATATTCTCCGCAAAAAAGATCGAGGTTCCTTTAAAGAGATAAATAAAGCTGACCATCCTTTCAAAAATATGATTTAGTGGCAGAAAACTCAGTGCTTTTAAATTGTCACCAGGGGGGAAACATGGCAAACTGTTTATAACATTACTCAATATATTTTTGTGCGAAAGCATGACTCCTTTGGGCTTACCCGTAGTACCTGAAGTGTAGATAATCGTCATGAGATCTTCGTACCCAATTTTATCTGACACAGACTTTAGATGAATCAACTGATTTGGCTCAGGATTAATGAGCAGTTCTTTCCAGAGTCTAATGCCCTCGGTCTTTTCAAACGAAATAATTTCATGTAGTTCCGGAAGGTTAGGTTTAATATGGCTTATTTTTTCATTTAGGTCTGAATCATTTACAAAAATCATTTTTACACCTGCGTCTTTTAATATAAACTCTAGATCAATTTCGCTCACCGTTGGATATATTGGAATCAGCAATGCACCTATTTGTTGTACTGCAAGATCAAGAATTACCCATTCAGGACGATTCTTGGCAATCACAGCAATCTTATCTCTACCCTCTACCGTTAAATCTCCCGGTCCCATGCCGGCCTGCAACAAACCAATGCTCAATTGATTCACTATTTCAGAAACTTCCAAGGTGCTATATTCTTTCCATTGCCCATCTATCTTTCCTGCAAGCATTGTTTTGCCTGGTGATTCCTTTAAATGCATATTAATACAATCAAATAGTCTAGTTGGTTGTTGCATGTGATTCCTTTTTCTGGTTAAGATTGCGCGACGCTTTGGCTAAATAGTTAATCTTATAAATTTAGGGAATAATTTAATATTCGTCCCCAAATTTATTTCTTTGACCTTTAAGAATTGTTAATGATAATATTGTCCTGAAGGAATTTTAAAAACTCTTCCCCGCTGAAATTTATTAAACGCTTCAGATTCAGAATTATGAGTGCCCGTCCAGTTTTGGTATCCGGTAAGATTTTGCGAAGCGCCAAATATCCATTGATTGTAGGCGGGAAACAGCCCTTCCCTGAGTAGTTGTTCCTGTAATTCGAAAAGCCTGAATGGAAATTTACCGGCATAATCTTTCTGCCAGTCTAACATAAAGCGGGTTCTTATCATCGTAAGTGTTTCAGCACTAAGGCCCCTTATCACCACGCTGTTTTGCTTATTCATACAAGTTAAAAAAGCTACCTCAAAAGGCTTCAAATCTTTTGTATTAGCAAGGAGATTCGGATCGGCAAATAATTTTTTATACCCATCCAGCAGCAGGTCTTTTATTTCAGCAGTGTGTGATGTAAACGACTCAATATTGATAAATATTTCACCATAAATAAGAGACCATATATTCTCTTTGGTATAATAGTAAAATTTACAGGCATTATAATAATTAGTGCCATAGGATGGATCCATTTCAATACCTTTTTCCCACTGTTTGATGGCTGAAGGATCCCGTTTACTTAAAAGCATTTCTCCAAAATCATTGTAGAGGCCACCACTTTCAGGATATTCTTTGATTGCTTTTTTATAAACTTTCTCTGCATCTTTTTGTTGATCCAGCGCTCTGTAAATTGTGCCTGCTATCTGATAAATCTGATCGTCTGCATTATTCTTATCCAGCAAAGGTTTTATAACATTCAGCGCTTTGTCATTCTCTTTTTGAAGATAGTAAGTAAGGGCAAGATCTTTGGCAACCGCGATATTCTTTGGGTCTCTCTGCAAAGCTCTTGCGAGGATAAGTGAGGCATTAGCATAATCACCCTGCTGCATAAAAGCTTTGGCATTTTCGTGAAGTTTCTCTACATCGTCCTGCTGTGCAAAAGCGCTAAAAGTAACCAGGCAACAAAAAATCGCGAATACAATCTTTTTCATCGGGTAAAGATAAAATAGTTTATCTCCCAAAATTCCTTATAAAAATAAAAAATATCGTGTGATGAAGAGGATATTGCTGTCTTCCTCCTCAATAATCCCGTCAGGAAATAAGATGGGTGAGGAGACCGTCTCTTAATTTTGGCTCAAACCACGTACTTTTTGGTGGCATGATATTACTACTGTCAGCAATATCAAACAATTGTTGAATACTTACAGCATAAAGACTAAAAGCTACTTCCCATTCCTTGCTCTTCACTCTCGCCTCTAATTCGCTTAATCCTCTTATCCCGCCAATAAAATCAATTCGTGTATCAGTCCGCTGGTCTCTAATCCCTAATATCGGTTCCAGAACATTATTTTGTAGGATCGTGATATCCAAAATACCAATCGGATCGGTAGAGAAAGTACCTTCCAAAGCAGTAAGTTGGTACCATTGCCTTTTAAGATACATTCCAAACTGATGAGGTTCCCGGGGAGCAAATGCCTTAGATACTTTGCTAACTGAAAAATTCTTATTAAGCTTTATTAAAAATTCCTCTTCAGATAAATCATTCAAATCTTTTACAACCCTGTTATAATCCAATATCTTCAGTTGAGAAGCGGGGAATAAGGTAGAAAGAAAATATCCGGCTTCCTTATTGTCTGGCAAAAGATATTTTACTTTTGCCGCAGAAGCGGCACGGTGATGTCCATCGGCAATATAAGTGCATTCTACTTCCGTTTTAAATATTTCGGTGATTCTTTCAATGATCATTTCATCACTAATCACCCACGCAGTATGCTGAACATTATCTTCAGCAGTAAAATTATAAACCGGCCCCTTATCTTCCTTCCATTTCTCCAAAATCCTGTTAATCTCATCCACATCTTTAAAAGCAAGAAAAACGTTTCCTGTTTGCGCACCTGTCGTTTTAATATGGTTGATACGATCCTGTTCTTTTTCAGGTCTGGTTAATTCATGCTTTTTTATCAGGCCATCTTCATAATCATCTACTGAACTACAGCAAACCAAACCTGTTTGTGTTCTTTCATCCATACTTAATTGATAAATATAATAACACGGCTTGCTTTCCTGAAAGAGTATAGAGCGATTGATAAACGCAACGAGGTTTTCTTTGGCTCTTTCATAAACCTCGGGACTGTGGGCATCAATTCCTGTCGGAAGGTCAATTTCGCTTTTGGTAATGTGCAGAAAAGAATAAGGGTTTCCTTCCGCCTCTACTTTAGCTTCTTTACTGCTTAAAACATCATAAGGACGGGATGCAACCTGCTTTGCAAACTGCGTTTCAGGGCGTAATGCGCTAAAGGGAGAAATAGATATCATTGTTTCTTTGTTTAGCCTTAAAGGGCTGGGAATTTTTATACGGGGTGCAAATATAAACAATCAAGTAATATTTTTGATTTTTAAGGAATGACAGGCAGATTTAACCGTTCCTACTTTCAAACTCTTCCATCTTACCCACCAGATATTCCACGCTGCTCAACGGCAAAGCATTATATAATGATGCACGGAAACCGCCTACTGAACGGTGCCCCTTTATTCCATAGATATTATTTTGCTTTGCAAATTCAAGAAACGATTTCTCTTTTAAAGGATCTTCCATCACAAAACATACATTCATCTTACTGCGGTCTTCCTTTGCGGCTGTTGGCCTGAACAATTGACTGTCATCAATTGCCTGGTAAAGCAATGCCGCTTTTTCATTATTGAGTCTTTCGATTGCTTCTACTCCACCCTTTTCTTTGAGCCATCTCAGTGTGAGCATAGAAATATATATTGCGAAAACGGGCGGGGTGTTAAGCATACTTTTTGCCTGGATGTGATTTCTGTAATCCATTATGTGGGGAATAGCTCGCTTCACTTTGCCTAACAAATTTTTATTGACTACCACAAGATTGGTACCGGCAGCTCCCATGTTTTTCTGTGCGCCCGCATAAATGATTCCAAAAGAATTAAAATCCAATTTTCTACTTAATATATCACTCGACATATCAGCAACCACAGGCACACTGACATTAGGTATTTCTTGCCATTGGGTTCCGTAAATAGTGTTATTGGTAGTGATATGAAAATATTTTGAATCATTAGGTACTGCAAAATCTTTTGGAATAAAATTATAGTTGCTTTCCTTTGAACTAGATACGATGTCCACGTTTCCAAACAGTCTGGCTTCTTTAATTGCTTTGGTGCCCCACACGCCGGTATCTGCGTAGGAGGCAGTTTCTTTTTCATTTAATAAATTCATTGGCACCTGCATAAACTGTACTGTGGCTCCACCATGCAAAAACAATACTTCGTGGTCATTGTCCAGATCCATCAATTCTTTTACCAACGAAATAGCTTCATCCATTACCGATTCAAAAAGAGGGGTGCGATGACCTATTTCTAAAATAGACAATCCACTATTATTTAAATTAATAATAGCCTGTGACGCTTCCTGAAGTACACTGTGGGGAAGAATGGAAGGTCCTGCGTTGAAATTGTGAATCATGAACTTATTTGATTTTGATCGATTGGTTGCTCTATTACAACCTTCTTTAAAATTTTTGAAGTCGCAAAGTTCTGGTTTTAATTTCTATTTTTGAAGTCATTTTATATAATTCATCATTCATGCTCTCTTTCTTTTTTCTCTTTTCCTTTTTTCCATTCCTCATTTAATTTTTCAAATTCTTTCATATCATTTTCTGAAAAAGATTGATTAGCTATTGTTGAAAGATCGGGCTGCCCGGCACTTACCCATGCCGTGTACCAGAAAGAAGCAATCGCATTGATGGATTGCCTCATCCGACGCTCCACCATTCCGTTAAGCACTTTATTGTAAGCAACTGTATAAGCAGAGGAATACTGCCTGATCAGGTTATGATTTCGCTCTTCAAAAGCAAATTTTTTGTCTCCGGGAAATTGGGTGGACAATTCTTTTTCAAATCGTAATACAGAATCAGCGGCTTTGGCGCTTTCCAAGACTTTATCCCATATAAAAGCAGAAGGGTCTTTTATATATTGCGCGTTTCCTATAAAAAAATCAAACTCTTTGTCAGCCAGCAATTCAGGAACCCTGCTTTCCCAGAACGCGTGTATCCCTTTCTGACCTGTGAGTTGCCCATTGTGGTTTTCAGTAGCATGTAAAGGAACATGTGCATCGGCAATATAATGTCCCAACTCAGCGCTGTTTTTTAAAATAGATGAAAAGTTTTTTTCTTTGAAGGCTTTTGTAAGTCTCCTTAGCATAATCTGTACATGCCAGGGTACTATTCCATAAGTCTGTAAGGTATCTTCGCCAAATTTATCCACAGCTTCTTGCCATTTGTGCGGCAAAGCCGTGAATGGATAAGAGCCGTAATGATCTATGTCAATATAATGCCGTGCCCCTTCTACTCCTGTGGCATATCTCCTTTTATCAGGATCGGTTGCATGTTCCATTATAAAATCAATGTTGGGTTTATAGAATAGCAGCATTTGGGGAGGAAGCAGGAACACAGCATAATAATTAATTTTTTTATGAGCAAAGAAACCCCAGCAAAAACAAGGAGTAGTTATTACAGCCAGCGAACAGACAAAAAGCAGCTTTTTCAAGACTAATATTTTTTATTCATGAGCAGGTCCGTTTAACGGATCGTCTATGGAACCTGATAAAGTCTGAGTGACACCGCCGCTTACTGCAAACTTCATAGACTGCGCCGCACTGATGCTCGTTATTTCCTTAATTCTATCCTTAGGAACAATATATACATTTCCAGCTACTGAGTAAGCCATTGGCAGATACACCGCTACATAATTTTCCATCCCGAAATGGCTCATGTCTTCCTGCGTAATAAACCCGACACGCCAGATATCTGTGTCATCTACACATGCTAAAACATTATGAGTAAATTTTTTCTTATTGCCTGCAAAGGCTTCAAAAAAGTCCTTTATAAAAGAATATAATAATTTTATGCCTGGTGTTTTTTCGAGGAATTTATCTATCAATGACAGTATCCTACCCATTACAAAGAATGAACTTACGTAGCCCACAAAAATGATGAATGCTATAATAATTACAAATCCCAATCCAGGGATATTGATCGCAGGACGTAGTATGCTATCTATATTATTGAACACGGCATAGATAAAATAAACCGTGATAGAAACGGGGCCAAGTACTAATAAACCCTGCAAAAAATATTGAATAACTTTCTGATAAGATAATGATTTTTTCATAAAAAGCTAATTAAGATCCAAAGGTAAGTGAAGTACCGTTTATCATTAAA
>JBDTJI010000153.1:0-6007 GCA_039935935.1 Ginsengibacter sp.
AGTGCTCTTTTAGGAAGACGGCTACATGAAAGTACCGGTATCAAATATGGCATTGATTATATAGATCCATGGGTACACAGCTTTCCGGGAAGCAAACAATTATTTTCAAGGCATTGGTTGAGTACACGACTGGCGAAATTTTTAGAACCGATTGCTATAAAAAAAGCTGCTTTAATTACCGGTGTAGCAGAAGGCTATTACAAAGCGGTGTTAGAACGGAATCCTTATTTAAAGAAACAAGCGGTTTGTGGCGCTATGCCTTACGGCGGTGAAGAACAGGATCATGCTGCAGTACCGGGCTTGGGAATTGAGCCTTATTTATTTCAACACAAAGCTGGTAAACTACAGTTCGTATATGCAGGCGCTATGTTACCGAAAGCCTACAAGCCACTGGAAGCGGTATTCTCGGCAATTGCCTCAAATAAGCGACCATTTACGAATGTAGAATTTCATTTTATTGGTACGGGAAGCAGTGCAAATGATAATACAAGCTATACTATAAAACCTTTGGCAGAGAAATATGGCTTGTGGCAAACCCTAATATTTGAGTATCCTAAACGAATACCTTATCTGGACGTGTTGGTTCATTTAGATATGGCAGATGCCGTTTTTATATTAGGCAGTACCGAAGCACATTATACTCCCAGTAAAACCTACCAGGGGGTTTTGAGTAAGAAACCTCTGATGGCCATTCTACATAAGGAAAGTACCGCGGTGGAGGTGATCCGGGATGCACGGGCAGGGCTGGTTTTGGATTTTGATGGGGAGAAGGAAACTCAATTAATCGAAAACAACTTTGTTCAATTTTTCGAAAACTTTCTACTTTTTTTTAAAAGTTTTCAACCAGCACAGGTCAAACTGAAAGTGTTTGAACAATATTCAGCCAAAAATGTAACCCGCCATCTTGCATTGTTGCTTGATGAAGCACTTACAAAATAAAAAAAATCTTCAATTCTATGGCATCATCATTCTCGGTTCAAATATCTGCTATAGTACATATCCTGAAGAAGCTAACACCCAAAACTGTTCTTGATATTGGTAAAGGATTCGGGAAATATGGTTTTTTAATCCATGAATATATAGGAATAGATAAACAAAAAAAGCTGAATCCTTCACTAAGTATGGCACGGCAAAGCCATGTAAAAATTGATGCAATAGAAGTGGATGAGGATTTGATGCTGCCTCATCTTTCGCAGTTTTATAATGAAATATTTTTTGGTGATGTTTTCTCTATTTACAAAAATATAGGCAACTACGAGTTGATATTGATGGTAGATGTGATAGAGCATTTAGATAAAGAAAAAGCGATTGAACTTTTAAAATATTTTATTTCAAAAAATAGCAAAATATTGGTCGCTACACCCATTCATTTTTTTCAGCAAAAATTGTACGAGAGCGAATTTGAGCATCATGTTTCCCATTGGACACCGGGAGACTTTAAACAGTTAGGATACGCAAACTATCAATATTTTGATGGTGGGGCTGTATATCTTTTATCGAAAGAAAAAACTGACATAAGAGGATTCGGTAATTCCTTTATTAAAAAATTAAGGAGAATAGCAAGGGCCATTAGAAATGAAATATAGAAAAATTACCTACACGGACCCCCTTATGTTATTTTATATTTTACGCCTGCATACTTATATTACAAGTTTCAATTCGTGCAAATTCACGTAATTAGTGGCAAAAAGCATTTGAGTTGAAAGCTCAAAACAAATTCGTTGCGATTTTTTATGTGCATTTTATAAGCGACTATTAAAATTGAACCAACCTAACATAATTTCCCAAAATACATCCGGCAACGCCGTTTCTATTTCGGTGCTCTTACCTGTTTACAACGGCGGAGAATACCTGAAGCAATCGCTGCAAAGTGTATTAAATCAACAATTCACTGATTTTGAAATTCTCATCATAGATGATTGTTCTACTGATGATAGTTTTGCTTACCTGGAAAGTATCCATGACTCCAGGATCACTCTTTTTAAAAATGAGCAAAATCGGGGTTTATTTTTTAACCTCAATTACCTGATCGGGCAAAGCCGCTCGCCGTTAATCAAACTTTGGGCGCAGGATGACATTATGTATCCGCAGTGTCTTGGCAGTTTTGTAACTTTTCATAAACAATATCCCCATATTGGTTTTAGTTATAGTGGCAGAGATATCATTGATGAGCAAGGAACGATAAAAGAAAATAATATCGTGGATAATACACCAGCTATTATTTCTACTGCATTACATGCAAAAATTGCCTATTACACCGGCTCTATTGCAGGTAATATTGCCAATGTGTGCATTAATAAAAAGGCGTTGAATAAAGTAGGCCTGTATAATGAGCAGATGAAAATATCAGCAGATTTTGATATGTGGGTTCGATTGGCAAAAGATCATGATACAGGCTTTATGAGGGAAAAGATTATCCAGCTAAGAGACCATGATAAACAATTGAGCAGAAATGAAAAATATTATATAAATCATGTAAAAGAAGACCTGGAAGTATATCGATACCTCGACAGTTATGTTACAGATGAACAAAGAAAGGAAGGGCATAAAGTGATGAGAAGAAGTAAGCTGGTGTTTTATTACACATTGATGATAAAATGTTTTATGAAGGGTAAACTTTTGTTAGCGTATCAATACTTTCGGGCATTAGCAAAGCATGATAATTTTTTAATTCTGACGATACTATTTCTTAAAATAAAATTGACGGGCAGAAAAAAAATAAGCTTCATTCAAACTAACCAATGAACAAGTACGCAAAGAGAATAAAAATTATAGTTCACGGTATTAATGAACATCCGTTAGCGAAAAGGCATAAGTTAAGGGCTTATTTTAATTTTCTGCGCTGGCAAATCAGGTGTATAGTAAATAATAAAGAGAAAAAGACCAGATTTACGGATAAAACATTCCTTGTAATAAAAAAGGGAATGGCAGGGGCTACGGGGAACATATATTTAGGATTGCACGAATTCAATGATATGGGATTCTTGCTGCATTTTTTAAATAACGAAGATCTTTTCATAGATATAGGGGCCAACATTGGAAGTTATGCAATACTGGCAGCAGGCCATGTAGGTGCCAATGTTATTGCCATAGAGCCTATACCCTCAACTTTTCTGTCACTTCAAAAGAATATTCAGGTAAACAACTTGCAAAATAAAATAACAGCTTTGGAGGCTGGTGTCGGTGTAGAAGAAGGGATATTGAGATTTACCTTAAATCTGGATACTGTAAATCATGTGGCTTCTCAGTTTAAAGAAGAAATGATTGCGAATACCATTGAAGTAAGAATGGTAACCATAGATGGAATTTTAAAAGATAAAAAGAAACCATCTATGATCAAAATAGATGTTGAAGGTTTTGAAACTGAAGTCTTAAATGGTATGCAAAACACTTTGCAGGATCAAGAATTAAAAGCCATAATTATAGAACTAAACGGGTCAGGCGGAAGGTATGGTTATGATGAAAACTTAATACATCAAAAATTTCTGAGTCTTGGATTTAATGCTTATCGCTACGATCCATTTAAAAGATCAATTACGCAGATAGATAATTTCGGAAAGCACAACACCATTTATATACGGGATCTCAATTTCGTCACTAAGAGGATTTCGGTTTCAGAAGAGATTAAGATGTTTTCTGAACGGTTTTGAGAATGCGAAAACTTGCCATTATATCTACTCATCCTATTCAATACAATGCACCACTGTTTAAGCTGTTGAATCAACGAGGGAACATTACTATTAAAGTTTTCTATACATGGGGCAGTCAGGTAATAGAAGGAAAATATGATCCCGGGTTTGATAAAAATATTGAATGGGATATACCGTTATTAGATGGGTATGAATATGAATGGGTAGAAAATAATTCCAAAGATCCCGGGTCTCATCATTTTAAAGGAATTGACAATCCCGGACTAATTGCTTTAATAGAAAGCTGGAAAGCTGATGCAGTGTTGGTATATGGATGGAGTTTTAAAAGTCATTTAAAAGTGATGCGGTATTTCAAAGAAAAAATACCGGTTTTCTTCAGGGGCGATTCTGTATTACTGAATAAAAATAGCCGGCTAAAAGCTTTGTTGCGCCAATTGTTTTTAAAATGGGTGTACAGTTATATAGACGTTGCCTTGTATGTGGGTACGCATAACAGGGCGTATTATAAAAGCTTCGGTGTAAAGGATAGCCAATTGGTGTTCGCGCCTCATGCAATAGATAATAGCAGGTTTAGTGAAACGGCTCCCATTAAGACAGCAGCATTGGTATGGAGGAGTAGTTTAGGGATAGAACCACAGGATATTGTTTTTTTATATGCAGGTAAATTAGATAAAAATAAAAATACCAGGATACTCGCAAGTGTTTTTGTGGAGCTCGATACATCTCATACCCATTTATTGATCGCAGGTAGTGGTATCTGTAAAGAATCTTTAAAGAAAAGCTTTGGGAATCATACAAACGTTCACTTTTTGCCATTTCAAAATCAGTCGCTGATGCCGGATGTATATGCCATGGCAAATGTATTCGTCCTGCCATCGATTGCAGAGACATGGGGCCTGTCCATTAACGAGGCAATGGCATCCGAAAAGCCAGTGTTGGTAAGTGATACCTGTGGCGCTGCCATTGATTTGGTTCAGAATGGAGTTAACGGATTTATTTTCAGGTCAGGAGATGAAAAGGATTTGAAAGATAAAATGAGGAAGCTTTTAGATTCTGCCGCGGATCTGCAGAAAATGGGCAATGCATCTCTTGAGATTATCAAAAAATGGAATTATGAAATGGATTGCAATGCCATTGAATCTTTATCAAGTTGAAACAAAGAAAAATATATTTTGATAGCGGGTCGCAAGGATTGCTTTTGTTGCTGCTGATAAGCCAGTTCTTTTTTAATAATGGCATATACTTGTTTTTGGGTGCGCTGGTCTTTGCCTTCCTGGTTGACAAGCTACAACAACCCTACAAGCCTTCTGTATTTACAATTGTTTTGGTTTTTCACTTTATCCAGATCTCTGCGTGGATATGGATGACCAATTACCTCGGTGAAGATGTCAATTATAGATCACCCCATTCAGGCCTGGCAGTATTACTGGCTTATGTGGGTTTAGTTGCCCTCTTATTACCTGTAATTTATTTTCATAATAGAATACCACCTGTATCTTTTGTTACCTTAAAAAAACATGCTGACCGGTTATCCATACAAAAAACGTTCATAGCGTATGTAATTGCCTTTTTCTCAATGAATGCGTTGGGCGCTGCGGCCTTCGCTTTTGCAGGCCTTTCCCAAATTATCTTCAGCTTTGTAAAAATTAAGTGGTTTTTTTTTCTGTTATTTGGCTTCCAGGTGGTGATCAAAAAAAAGATGATCAGGGAGTTCCTGATATTCATTGGACTTGAATTTGCGATGGGATTTTTCAGTTATTTTTCTGATTTTAAAACGGTATTTTTTTTCATTACCTGCCTGGCGTTAACCTTCCTGGTAAAGGTTTCGTTAAAGCAAATGGTATATGCCGTGGCTTCATTGATCGTTCTTGTAATTATTGGAATTACCTGGACCTCAGTAAAAGGTGAATATAGAGCTTTTTTAAACCAGGGTAGTAAGTCTCAGACGGTGCAGGTGACGCAGGGGGATGCTACTAATAAACTTCTTGAATTAGTAGGCCAGGAAAAAAAAGACAGCTCGGCTACGGCATCTTTTTTCGACCGGATGCAATATACCTGGCATTTGGCAAAATCCATGGATCATGTTCCTGCTGTGGTGCCCTACCAGGAAGGTGAAAACTGGCTTGAGTCAATATCATTTTCTTTGACTCCGCGTTTCTTCAATCCAAACAAACCTAAATACGATGCGTCTTCAAAGGCGACTAAATACACCGGAATAGCTTATTTAAAAGAACAGAGTGGGGTGTCTTTCAGCCTTGGGTATTTTGCTGATAGTTATGTGGATTTTGGCTACTATGGTATGTTTATTCCTTTGATTCTAATTGGCTTCCTGTATGGCTTCACCTATTTATATTTTG
>JBDTJI010000154.1:0-4863 GCA_039935935.1 Ginsengibacter sp.
TGCACAATCCTATTTTTTTAATACCCGAAGAGGATTGTAAGCAACTAACTACCTGCCATATCTCCGTCATATAACCTCCTTTAAATCCGAAAGGCCTTACAAGTGGCTCCCTTTCGAAGTTGTCATCTACTGTCTGTATCATGATCTTTTTTGTTGTTACGAATCATTGATTGTGCTAAAATCAATGATTCTTATAAATTTTTTGTTGATAGTATTTTGTCGATCAAAGTCGGTGCTCTTTCAATTTTGCACGAAACCATGTGAGGTCATTTTTTAGATAAATTGAAATTTTATCATGGCTCATTGTGGGGTTAGTGTTACCCGATTCTGCGCCACCCAGGTCGTATTCAAAATGCATGGATACGGGGCCGCTGATACCCAACCTGGTATATTCTTTAAAATACGCATCGAAATCAACCTGGCCTTCGCCTAACGGCACGTTTATCACCTGCCATTTCCCATTTTCTTTTTTCCACAAAAAATCTTTTATGTCGGTTGTTTTTATCCAGGGGGCAAGCAGATTCATGCCAACAGGCCAGGAATTACCTCCTTCAACCGTGGCATGACGAATATCATACTGAGAGCCAATATAAGCAGGATCACAGTCTTTCAGAATCCAATAGACATCCCACACAGGGCCCCCCACCCTTGTTCCGGAATGATTCTGATATTCGCCATGTATATTGTATTTCCGATTGACCTTCTCCAGTTTTTCCATTGTTTTTTTATGTTCATCAAGATTTTGCGGTATTGTCTTCGCAGGATCATAAGCCAGGTACCCCATTCTATAATGCGTGATACCTAAAGACGATGCTGTTTCTAATACTCTTTCAATTCCCGGGTAATCAGGTGCGTTGATATCAGTGACCATCATAGGAACTTTCAATCCGGATCTTTGTAAAGTTTTTACCACCTTAGGCAAATCAACTTTTACATTTTCGGGAAGCACATAACCTCCTTTACGAACAGGTAAATCTGCACCATCAAAGCCAATTTTAGCAATCGTTTGCGCAAGCATGTCGTGATCGAGGAACTGAAGACACTTGGCAAATACACAAACAGGCCCGGCGGTTGACTCTGCCTTTAAACCGCTTGAAAAAAGGGGTCGATTAGCAAGGACTCCTGCCGTTATTAGGGATGTCGCTTTTATAAATTCGCGCCTGTTGATTTGTATCATTGACTGGTAAGATTGTTTGTTAAAACAGCAAATTAATTCGTTTTTATTTTATAACATGGCTTATGGCCAGTTAAGATGTTTATGAAGAAACTCAAATGTTTCATCATTTTTGGAGGAATGCCCTCCGTTAAAATATTCTATTCTTGTATTACCGCCCAGATTAAACTGTTCGTACAAATATTTCACTTTAGCATATTCATAACCCACCCATTCATCCGGCTGAACCAGATCATCATGGCCACGTTCTACCATAAAAGGACGGGGAAAGATCAGGTAAGCCATTTCAGCATAACTGAATGTATTGCCCATATTAAAATAAGGCATTTCCCATTCGATAGTATTCATGAAGCTATTCCCGAAGTGTGTGTCAACCACCTTTCGCGTCCAGTCGCCAAAATCACCGGAACATATTGAAAGGCAATAGCCCTCTAACACCGATGGCACCCGCATTGCCGTTTCACCGCCATAACTTTTGCCATAAAAAGCAATTCTCTTTTTATCAACAAAAGGAAGAGAGCCGAGCCAACGAAGCGTTTGATCATGTTGAGAAATTATAAATGAGAAAAGTGTTTTACCCACTGTATTTGCTTTTCGATCCAGCCACCGGTAACGGTCTTCACCACGATAAAGAACATAAGGACAGTAAACGATAAATCCCTCGTCTGCCAGTTTTGTCCCTATATCATTATAGCTTGTGTTGCCTTCGACGGCATCCTGTGGTAATCCATTTCGTCCTACCTGGCAAACTACCACAGGGCGCTTTTCACCCGGTTTCAGATCTTTGGGTATCAGCAATATTCCGGCAGCAAAAAAACCAGGATACACATCCATGGCTACTTCATAACCAGTCCATCTTTCTTTATCATACACCTTTCGAGTACGTGCGTTTGGTGCCAATAATGCATCGTCAAACTTACCTAATATTTCTTCTCTGAAATACTTTCGATATTTCTTCCCTTCTTCAATAAAATGGTCAGGTGAATAGTAGGGATGATAGCTTTTGGTGCTCCAGACTCTTTTGCTAAATTCCGGCATCACTTTGTTTAGAAAAAAATTATTCCTTTCCATATCAGAAACACGCAAAAGCCATTGCACATGATCTTCCAATTCTTTTACCTGGCGTATTTGCCTGTCTTCAGGATCGAATGATTTTCGGTTATCCACAGGTATTTCTTTTGAGAGAGCCAGGATTGCCTTGTGTCCAAGTAAGCCGGTAAATTCTTCTATTGCCTTTTTTGATCCAAAAGCAATGGGCATATTATGTTCGCCATTGACCAAAATTTTAGGCTGAAATCCCGCCCTGGTTATTTTATCAATACGACTAAACTCATCCTTTACGTCTTTGAAGTCAGGTGTTTTTAAACTCCCTTTGTATCCGGTGAAAGAAAATTCATCAAGATCAGCGGGTTTGGCGGTTGCTTTTTCTAATTGATCCGGTATAGCACTATATTCAACTATTATTGGACGAGGAGCAATCAGGGAGGCTATTTCGGCATCTCCAAATTCAGTCAGCAATCCAAAGACATTACGATAGATAGGTTCATTCCAGACTTTTTGCCTGTCAGCAAAGTAACCACTAACCATAACTGCATCAACTCTTTTATCCACGGCAGCGGAATAAAATGCTATTAATCCGCCCTCGCAATAACCAGCCACACCAATTTTTACATCTTTGTATTCTGATTGTTTAAACCAATCAACTGCAGCCATTACTTTCTGCACCTCATATCCAATTATATGACGGCCCATGTGAAAAGCCTGCCTGTAAATCCATTCACGATAGGTTTGCTCGGCCGGCTCTCCGGTTAGAACGGTTGACCTGTTGATAAGCACCGGTATCAGAACCTGATACCCATTCTCTGCAAGAAGACGTGCAAATTGTGATGCAGCCGGTATTCCTTGTGAAAGTCCAAGGAGTTGTTCTGGTGTCTGATCTGCATCCGGTAAAGCGATGATGTTAGCAACTGGTTTTGCTTTAGGCTGAATCAAAAGTCCTTCTCCCCACACCCTGTTCAACACAGGCCATCGAACCTGGTAAACACGATATTTTGATGTCTCAGCGACAATTTCAGCATCACCGTTAATAGAAATTTTTTCCATCAACGCGCCGGGATTTTTATCCGGGATGCCTACATCATAATTGGTCAGAGGTTTGCTTTTATCCTCAACACCAATACATTTCATAAGTCTCTTTCGGTTTGGCTCGACAGAAGTCTCATAGGCTTGTCTTGAATTAAAATCACGTTGCCATAGTTGAGGACGGCTAACCACTGATTGCTCCATCTTTTTATCAATAAACTGATGGGCATTATTGAGCATTTTCGTGGCAAGATCCCCGGGTGACAAATCCCAGGTGAGCGCTTCTGTCCCCGGAAGAATCTGTGCCATACTTTGATATGGAAATTCTTTATTGTTAAGCGATTGAGCTTGCGTCGTAAGAGTTGAAAAAAAAGTGATTATAATAATGAGAATGTTTTTTTTCATTGGATTTTGTTCTTCAAATGGGAGAGTTTTGTTGACTGAGTTCTATCGTTTTACGCTATCGCACCTTACCTCCAAAGAGGCCAATGGTTTATTAAAGCTGTACCAATAAACATTTTCATTTTATCAGTTGTCATTTCAATTTTTAAAGCTTCTAAGATAATTTATATTCTTTAATGGCTATGACGTTTTAATTTTAAAAAAAATACAGTCGTTTCTAATCTATGTTGTTGATAAGTAAAACGTCATTTCTACTTTTACTGATTCCCTGTATATGGTCCAGATTTCCCTAATTTTTGCTGGTAAAAATTGCCGGAGTTAATTTTTCTTTTAGCTCCATAGGAGCGCTATGTCAGTTGTCCAAAATAGACATTCCTGTTTTCTTTTAGCTCCGTAGGAGCGCTATGTCAGTTGTCTAAAGTAGACATTCCCGTTTTCTTTTAGCTCCGTAGGAGCGGCATATTAAGCCCTGGACAGAAAAACCATAGTTAAAGAAAAACAGATTGAGTTAATATAAATTTTGATACTGGTGATTTTTATTACATGCCGCTCCTACGGAGCCTTCAGTACAATCATATTATTTTAAATCTCTACTGATATGCCGATCCCACGGAGCTTTCTGTATAAATGAGATTTCCTTTTAGGGCATCGTTCTGTACATCCTTATTGAATTCATCAAAATAATAATTAGCCCCGGATGCGGCCATCGGAGTCGAATAGTAGTTCAATCTGCAACACCTGCCAGGTTTTAAAAACCTGGCAGGTGTGTGAAGTAAATAATTCCATATCAGATTGGCAGAAAAGACAATCCCTATTTTCAACATTTATAAAATACATCTCTCGTATTTTTAAGAAAGGGAAAAATTTATCAGATTTTTTTTTGTTTGCACCGCACGATTTACACAGATGTTCATTACTTTCATTCCTCATTTTAATTTTTAAGTATATGAAAGAAATTGTTTTCTCCGCTCTTTTCATCTCCTTCACTTTTTTATTTTTTAGTTGCAATACGGGTTCTCAGCAAAGTGATGATGGCTGGACCAGTCTATTTGATGGAAAAACATTGGACGGTTGGAAGAAATTAGCAGGCACTGCTGACTATAAAGTAGAAGACGGAGCTATTGTAGGCACCACCGTTCTCAATTCCGGAAACACTTTTTTGGTAAATGACAAGGAGTTTGGTGACTATGT
This sequence comes from Ginsengibacter sp., assembly GCA_039935935.1. GTDB lineage: Bacteria > Bacteroidota > Bacteroidia > Chitinophagales > Chitinophagaceae > Ginsengibacter. Next base: position 4,850 of record JBDTJI010000154.1, read on the forward strand.
TTTGGAAATGGATG
>JBDTJI010000155.1:0-3484 GCA_039935935.1 Ginsengibacter sp.
ATTATCTTAATTCCAAGGCTTAGTAATACAAACTACAGGCAACTTATGCAATGTTCATTGTGCTGCAATTATCAATAGAATGAATGATTATTGGAGCGAATGCAACTGACATTTAGAACCAGCTTCCCGTCCATTTTTCACCCACTTTATTTCCCAATTTTCTTATTCTTCTTTTTACCTGTGCGCGATGAATAAACATCGTAACAAACATCAGCGGAATAAATAAAATCGTAAGAGGAGGAATACCCAACATAGATATCCATTTACCTCCAAACTGCCTGCGCATAGGGCGTTTTAACCTTTCTGCGATCAGGTACATACTTGGTACCATGATTAATGTCATAAAGAATGCGAAGGCTAACCCAAATATAATGGTCCATGCCAACGGCTTCCAGAAGCGTGCGCTATCGCCACCAAAAAATATGTGCGGACTCAAGTCTGCAAACATCGAAACAAAATTAATATTGAAGCCAATACCGAGAGGTATCAAAGCGAAAATAGCGGCAAGTGCTGTAAGCAACACAGGAATGATCCTGATTTTGCCCGCCTGTATAACCGCTTCCTTTGTCTTCATTCCCCGCGCTCTAAGTTCGTCTGCAAAGTCAATTACGAGTATGGCATTCTTAACCACGATACCCGCCAGGCCAACGATACCTACACCGGTGAACACTACAGATACTTCCATTCCCGTTAGCGCAAACCCAAGTAGCACACCAATAATGCTAAAGATAATCTCGGTTAATATAATTACTGGTTTGCTTACGGAATTAAACTGCAATACCAGTATCACTAAGATCAACATCAATGCAATTAATAACGCCTTACCTAAGAATGCCCCGGTTTCAGCCTGTTGAGCGCCTTCTCCAGTTTGTTTAATGGTAACATCCGGATCAGGTTTATTATAATTATTGATAGCTGTTTTCAGTCTTTCATTTACCTCTGTAGGTGTGTAACCCGAAAGCACATTCGAAAATAAAGTGATCGTTCTTTTAACATTCTTTCTTTTGATACTTCCATAAGTGCTTGTATAATCGACATTTACCAAAGAGCTAATTGGAATCTGTTTTATTTGGCCACCACTTCCCATATCTCTAAATACGATCTTCATGTTCAATAAATCACTAAGGCTTTTCCTTTGTACTTCAAGGTTGCGAAGCTGAATTTTATATTCATCCTCGCCATCCTTTATTTTAGAAACTTCCCGCCCAAATAAGGCAGTTCTTATTTGTTGGCCAATTTGTGCGGTAGAGACACCTTCAATCATGGCGCGTTCGCGATTTACTGTAAGAGTTATTTCAGGATTGGTAAGGTCAACATCCATTTTCAATTCTTCCACACCCGGTATTTGCAGGCTGTCTAAATAATTTTTCAAACCCGTAGCTGTGGCAGTAAGTTCGTCAAAATCATCACTGACCACTTCTATATTTATTGGTGGATCTGTGGGAGGGCCACTGCTCTCCTGAGCTACAGAAATTTGCGCTCCTGGTATTCCCTTTACTGCCTCCCTGATAGAATCGAGGTATGGCGCTGTAGAAACACCATGTCGTTTCTCAAACTCAACAAAAGAAATCTGCACCCTTCCAAGATTGGGCTGCGTACTTCTGTCACCGCTGCTCGGATCAGATGCTCCGACAGCCACATTGGAGATAATACTCTCTACAATGGAATTAGATTTCCCTTCCGGGCCATTAAGTACTTTATCAACTCTTTTTTCTATTTTTCTGGTTATCGAATCAGTATAGTCAACGTTGGTACCTACCGGTAATTTTAAATAAACGTATATAAAATTAGGATCACCCTTCGGGAAAAAGACTACAGGTACTTTTCTCGCTACAAAAAACATTACTGAAAAAATCAATAAAACAAAAGTTCCCACGAGAAGCCATACAGGCCTCCATTTAGCAACTGCCCATCTTAAGAGTTTCTCGTAACTACGCATTATAGCCGGCAGTACATTATTTTGAAATTTATGGATCAGCGAATCAAATATGTAAGTATTTAATACTACTATGATCGAGAAGAAGATGAGCAAATTGCCAAGGAAAGGAACATGTAAAAAATCAAACAAAATACCCGCAATAAGAGGTACTAAAAAAGCACGGCTCTTGAAAATCGCAGATTTTTTCCTGACACCACCTTCCTCAGGATGGTTCATGAAATCAACAGCGAAAACGGGATTCATGATGAAAGCAACCACCAGTGAAGCCATTAGAGTAAATATAAGCATGGTGGGGAGGTAAATCATAAATTTTCCTATAATTCCCGGCCAGAAAAGTAATGGGAAAAACGGTGCAAGCGTAGTAAGCGTACCTGCGAACACTGGTATAAAGATTTCTCCTGCGGCCATTTTAGCTGATTCCGTTGAGGAAAGTTTCCCTTTATTCTCTATGAATATCCTGTGTGTATTTTCAATCACTACGATGGCATCATCCACTATAATCCCCAATCCAAAAAGCAATGCGAAAAGAACGATAAAATTTAAGGTTACGTCAGATCCGGTTATCAAAGTAGCCATCGGTAAAAACAGGAATGCAAGGAACATACTTAATGGGACTGACAAGGCCACAAAAAATGCATTGGTTACTCCCATAAAAAACATCAGGATCAACAGCACAAGCACAAATCCAATTACAATGGAATTAACCAGGTCGTTAAAGGAAGTACGGGTAGAGCGGCTTTGATCGCCTGTAATTACCACATCAAGATTGGGTGGTAAAATAGTTGCTTTTAGTTCTTCAACTGCTTTCTTAACATCATCCGAAGTCTGAATTAAATTTTCACCTGCCCGTTTGATTATATTAAGAGTAACTACATTTTTACCGTTTAACCTCGCATAACTTTCACTTGTTTTTACGGTATCTTTTATTGTTGCAATGTCTTTTAAATAGATTGGTGCGCCGGACGTGTTACGAACGATAATTTTCTCAATATCAAATGCGGTTTTAAACTGTCCTTTTAATTGCAATGTACGTTTCATATTGCCTACATCCAGCAACCCGCCCGATATATCGAGATTTTCTCTTTGCACTGCACCGGCAATATCATCAAAAGTGACATTAGCGCTTTGCATTTTATAATTATCTACATTGATCTGAAATTCTCTTTCAGGCGCTCCTACTATATCAACACGGGTTATCTCAGGTAGTTCTTCCAATTTATCCTGTGTATCGTCGGCGAACTTTTTCAAAGACATCATATCGAAATTGCCACTTAGATTTACAAACATGATCGGGAATTCACTTAAGCTTATCTCCTGCACATTCGGTTCTTGAGTAAGTTCGGTGGGTAAATCTTTCTTTGCCTTATCCACCGCATCCTTTGTTTTTTGAAGTGCGACATCTGTTTTTACTTCAGTATCAAATTCTACTACAATCGCGGAGAAATCCTGCAGCGAGGTGCTAGTTATCTTATTGATCTTGGCGCCTGTAATTCCTTTTATTTGTTTTTCTATTGGCTTGGTAATGAGGTTTTCGATGTCTTTTGG
>JBDTJI010000156.1:0-12404 GCA_039935935.1 Ginsengibacter sp.
ATTTGGATCAACAGGTCCAATTTCTCCGTGAACAACTCTTCGTAATCCTGCAGATCATAACCAAATAATGGAAATGATTCTATGAAAGAACCCCGGCCTGCAAATATTTCTGCCCGGCCATCTGATAAATGATCTACTTCCGAAAAATTTTGAAACACACGCACCGGATCATCTGAACTTAGCACCGTTACTGCGCTTGCAAGCCTTATATTTTTGGTAACCACTGCAGCAGCCGCCAATATAATCGCCGGTGACGACACGGCATAATCAGGGCGATGATGCTCGCCCACACCAAAAACATCCAGGCCTAACTGATCAGCCAGTTTAATTTCTTCCATCAGATCTTTTATTCTCTGATGTGCATTGATTCCACGCCCTGGTAATGTTTCGGGCTGCATATCTGCGAAAGTGATTAAACCTAATTCCATCTTGCAATTGATAGTTGAAAGTTAATAGTTGAAAATGCTTTTCACGTAAAAACGTCTTACTCCATTTATAAACCTTTAATAAATACTTGCATCATCCAAAACAACCATTTGTTCATTACTCAGTTTTAAACTGGTTGCCTGTATCAATTCATCCAATTGCTTTCTATTGGTTGCACTTGCAATCGCTGAAGTAATAAATGGTTTATGAAGCGACCATGCAATGGCAATTTGTGATAACTGAACATTTTGTTCTGCCGCCACTTGATCCATTGCAGCCAATATGCTCAAGCCTCTATCATCGAGATATTTTTTAATACCGTGCCCACGCGGACTTTTATCCAGGTCTGCTTCACTCCTGTATTTCCCGGTAAGAAAACCGCTTGCCAGTGAATAATACGGGATAACAGCCAAGGCCTCATCAGTAACGAGCTTCAAATATTCTTCTTCAAACTTTTGCCTGCTGTATAAATTGTATAACGGCTGAAGGCTAATATAAGGTTGTAAATTATTTTCACGGGCAAAGGCATTTGATTGCTTAACTCTTTCGGCGCTTAGATTGGATGCGCCAATATAACAAACCTTACCTTCTTTGATCAATTTATTCAGTGCACTCATGGTTTCTGAAACAGGTGTTCCCAAATCATCATGGTGCGATTGATACAAATCAATGTAATCTGTTTGCAATCTCGTCAGGGAAGCTTCCACGGCCTCTTTTATATAATTTGCTTTCAACCCTTTCTTTCCATCACCCATATCCGCACCTACTTTAGTAGAGATAATTACATCCTTTCTATTCCCTGTCTTCTTCATCCAATTGCCAATGATTGTCTCAGACTCACCGCCATGATTACCGGGTATCCACCTTGAATAACCATCTGCCGTATCTATAAAATTAAAGCCGGCAGCAGAAAAAGCATCCAACACCTGGAAAGATTTTTCTTCATCAATGGTCCATCCAAAAACATTACCACCGAAAGTAAGTGGTGATACCAACAGATCTGATTTTCCTAATTTCTTTTTTTCCATTTCCTGTCTATTTAATTGTTTAGAGTTTTATTTAAAAAATACAAAAATCCTTCTTCATCTCTAAGACTACATCTTTTTTAATCATCTTCATCCAATCTTCACCGAAGTCATCGTGAGTGAACCTGCCAAAGCCTTATCATTAAAAAACGAAATATTATCGTTACTTCCTTTTAATCCCAATGAATACAACAAAGGCAAATAATGTTCCGGTGTTGGAATGGCGAGCCTGCTTTCTGCACCCAAACTTTCATAATGGATCAATGGCTTATAATCGCCATCAATGATTAGTTGTTTGAAAATATCATTCATTTTTAACGCCCAGTCGTATCCATAATTTTCTGTCATTTTATTCCATGCTATCATCCTCAGATTGTGTACCATATTTCCACTACCGATAATTAGTATCTCCTTTTTCCTTAACCCATACAACTCTTTTGCAAGATCATAATGATATTGAATACCTTTAGTGTAATCAATGCTCAACTGCAACACAGGAATTTTGGCTTCAGGATACATGTGCCTTACAACTGTCCAAGTGCCATGATCCAATCCCCAATCATGGTCTAATTCAACATGTGCAGAATGGATCAGCGAAGCGGTTTCCATTGCCAAGGCAGGATTGCCCGGCGCAGGATATTTTACACCAAATAATGCCTGGGGAAACCCGCCAAAATCATGAATAGTTTCAGGAAAATCCATAGCAGTAATACGAGTGCCTTTACTGAACCAATGCGCAGAAATAACCAATACCGCTGAAGGTGTAGGAATCTCTTTGGCCATCTGTGCCCATCTCACGCTGAATTCATTGTCCTCAATTCCATTCATTGGTGAGCCATGACCAATGAACAATACGGGCATCAGATGTTCCTGTTCTTTCAGATCATTCGTAAACTTATTGAATGCCGAAAGGCTTTTCATATTATTAATTCCTTTTTAATGAGGCCTGGGATAGCAGACAATTATCTTTATCCTTCGGATACGAATTCACCGTCAGCTTTTATCTTTACTTCATCACTTAAAATTGGCGCAGGAAATTTAGGACCGATATTAAAATCAGAACGCTTAATTACTCCTGTCAACTGAAAACCAGAAGTTGATTTATTAGCTTTGTCATCTACATTCGTTCCCCTGTACCATAAATTCATCGTTACGGGTTTTGTAATTCCATGGAGCGTAAGATTACCCATTAATTTATATTTATCTTTCGATATTTTAGTGATTGAAATACTTTTATAAGTCATGGAAGGATAAGTTTCCACTTTAAAAAAGTCGGCACTTCTCAAATGATCATCGCGCTTTTCCACTTGTGTATTGATGGACGAGACATCCACCGAAAGCTCAAACACCGCATCACTAAAATCTGCTTTACTGGTAGTAGCGGATGCCTGGAATTTATTGAACAATCCATCAATGTCTGATATGCCCATGTGGATAATGCTAAAGGATAATTTGGAGTGCATAGGATCTGCGTTCCATTTCGTTTGTGCAAATAAAGAGGCGCTTAAAAAAGCCACGATTAGTAGAGAAAATAATTTTTTCATGATTGTCTTTTTAAATTAAATGATTATTATTTGTTTAGAGTGCATCACAAAAAAGCCTATCCAATATTACTGGTTGGGACACCAACCCTGGCATCAGATTGTCTTTTTTGTTTTTAAATAATTGAATTTTTTTGTGTTGAAATTGTTTGTTGAATTTTTAATTACAGTTGCCGTCTGTAGAGCACGACTCCCCTTCTGTAATAATGAGTGGTTGCTTTTCTTTTTCAAATTCGGTCCAGGCCTGCGAAAGAGCCTGCAAAAAAGCATCAGGCGATTGCGCACCGGAAACCGCATATTTATTATTTAAAATAAAAAATGGAACTCCATTGATTCCGATTGATTGCGCCTGCGCTTCATCCTGTCTCACTTCTTTTGCAAAAGCATCTGAATCGAGAACTTTCATTACTTCTTTTTTATCCAGTCCAATGGAAACTCCTATTTCAGTAAGATTATCTTTATCGTCTATATCTTTTTCATCTATAAAATGCGCTTTGAATAATTCCTCTTCAGCATCATTGGCTAAGCCTTTAGTTTTGGCCAGTTGAATCAGCCTGTGTGCATTAAAAGAATTGGCAATTACAGAATTCCCAAAATCAAGTCCAATCTCCTTCGCAACACTTCTAACATGAGCTTGCATTCCTTCGGCCTGGGCTTTTGAAATGCCTTTGATGGCAGCAAGATGCTCAACCGCGTTGAGACCCGGATTAGTCACAATAGAAGGATCAAGCTCAAAGCTGTGCCAGTTCACTTTTATCTCATGTTTATAAGGAAATTTTTTTAAAGCGTTTTCAAATTTTCGTTTGCCAATATAGCAAAACGGGCATCTGACATCCGACCAAATATCTACTTTCATAATTCTTTATTTTATTTATTATTTTATCATTGATCCAATCTTCACAATTACCGTTTTTAATTGATAAAACAGATCACCAAATTTTAAAACCTGTTATCAGGCCTATACCCTTCTACAAAAACAGGTGACCCGCTTTTATCACTCTCAATAGCATTTAAATAAGTCTTTGCGGTTTTTATCGCATCAGGCCACGGTGCAGGATCCATGCCAATCGTGGCCGCAGTCTCTGCAACCCACGCCGGATGAACAACAACTATCCGCCTTCCTTCCGTAAGTTCAAGTGCTACAGCCCTGGTAAACCCTTCAAGACCAGCGTTCACCATTGCTATCAGGGAAGTTTGAGGCATTGGCGAATAGGCCAGTATCCCTCCGGTAAGTATAAAAATTCCTCCAGGACGCAAATTGTTCCATCCTTTGCGAACTAAATTTACCTGGCCTAAAAGTTTACTGCTGACAGTCATTTGAATTTGTTCATCAGAAACTTTATTAAGTAAAGAAAATGCCGCATCGCCTGCTGCACAAATAATGGCATCTACCTGTCCGAGATGTGCATAAAATGTTTCAATACTGGAAGCATCGGTAATATCCAACGCAGGGCTTGTGGACCGCGAAGCTGCAATTACTTCATGTCCGTCTTCTTTAAGTAATTGTGTTATTTGCTTTCCAATTGTCCCACTGGAACCTACTACTACTGTTTTCATGTTATCTGCTTTTATACTTTTTTTTTAAATATTGTTTTTTATCACTTTTTACCCGTTTCTTTCAATCGTTAGTACAAAGTTTTTGAATGAAATTCTCTTAGCTTGTTTCAACTTAAGCCTATATTATGAAACCGGCAAATCCGGTAGTTTAATGCAATTTTTATAACACTTCTTTATAGTCTTTAGTTCAGTTCTGGCAATACTTTTTCGAGTTCACTTCGTATGCCTTCATATTGTTTCGGCAATTTTAAATGCATACCCAGCTCGCTTACCGGCTCGTCTTTATCAAATCCCGGATTCTCTGTTGCCAGTTCAAATAATACGCCACCCGGCTCCCTGAAATACATTTAGAAGAAATAATCACGATCTATCTTAGGTGTAATATCCAAACCTTTACTCAAAATCTTCTCACGAAATTCCATCTGACTATTTTCATCCGTTACCCTATAAGCTACGTGATGATTGGTTCCTCCGGCATTTAATCCTACTGCTAAATGTGGAGCTTCAATGATATCTACAATAGAAGCATTGCCAATAGCATCTGTAATAAAACGATAACGACTCCCTTCCTGTTTCAACAATTGATAGCCAAAAAGTTCCGTGAGGATCGAAGCGGTAGGATCAACATTTGGCTCAATTAAGGTAACGCTGTGAAATCCTTTGTTAGCAACAACCCCAGATATTTCGTTGGTTTCCCAGGATTTTCTTTCATCACTCTTTTCGGGGACTACCAAATCAATTTTTAATCCATCAGGATCTTCAAAATGTAAATATTTTTCTCCAAGTCTTTCTGCAACTTCATCATGCTTTACATTAAACTGTTTAAAACGATCTGTCCAAAAATCAAGACTGTCTTTGGGCACAGCATATCCAATCTCCGTGACCATTCCCGAACTATTGTATCCTATTCTAACTCTTGGCCAGGGGAAAAAAGTGAGGATAGTTCCAGGTGTACCGGTCTCATTGCCATAATAAAAATGGCAGGTCTGGGGATCATCAAAATTGACCGTCTTTTTCACCAGTCTTTGCCTCAGGATTTTTGTGTAAAATTTCAGGTTTCTTTTTTAAATCCCCTTCTATCGCTGTGATATGATGTAATCCTAAAACTTTGTTTCCCATCTTATTCAATTTTTAACTATTAATGTATCCTACGCTACTTTTTTTTCAACTACTTGTGCTTCTTTCACCAACTGAACTTCAGCAACTAATTTTACTTCATCACCTACTACGACGCCACCTGCTTCCAGGGTTGCATTATAGTTCAAGCCAAACTCTTTGCGGCTTAACTTACCTTTCAGGTCAAATCCTGCTCTTAATCCGCCCCAGGGATCTTTTACCAATCCTCCGAATTCGACATCCAGGGTAATTGGCTTTGTTATTTTACCAATAGTTAAATTACCATGAAGCTGTCCGTCGTCACCATTTATCTCATATTTTGTACCGACAAATTTTAATTTAGGATTTTTTTCAACATCAAAGAAATCAGACGAACGTAAATGCGTGTTACGTTGCTCGTTACCTGTATCAATGGAATTGATATTAGCAGTAAGTTCGATTTTTTTAGCGTTATTAAAGTCATCGCCTTCTGTTTCCACGTTAATTTCGAATTGCTTAAAATGTCCTGTCACAGTAGTGATCATGAGATGTTTTACTTTGAAAGTAATCTGAGTGTGAACGGGGTCCGAAGACCATTTTGTTAGTGCCATGTTTTTTGTTTTTAATTGTTATTGATAAAATCTATTATTTGTGGTAATTACTGCTAAAAATCTCTGATATTTCTTCATTAGCCTCGTCATCAAGTCCATTTATTATAATCTCTTTTGAATCGAGATAGAAGGAAATATTTACCAGTCTTGAATAAGGTAAGATCTGCTGTAGTTCTTCATGCAGATTTCTCTCATCTGAAATACTCACTACAATTTTTTGTGTGGCCACTTCCTTCATCATTTGAGCTACCAACTTTTCTTCGCTGCAGGCTACAGCAACTATGATCACATCCGCTTCCCAGCAACCATCTTTTACACATTCAAGTACATTAATCTCTCCAGCAGGATTGCGCGCCGCAATACTTTCTGATAAATGGGAAAGTTCTTGGGTATTCTTTGAAATGAGTAACAAACTGTAACCATTGTCGGCAATCCGGAATGCAATTTCCATTCCTTTGATTTCAGTAGCGCCTATAATTGCTATGGTCTTCTTTACTACCATTATTTTGTCTTTGTTTGTTATGCAAAATTAGCACTGGGATAATACGCCAGCAATGATGTATGATAATAAATAGTATTGATCTATATCAATTAAACACTTTACTCTTATAGCAGAATGTTGGAAGGTTTTCAATAATAGATTTATAACTTTTTACGCCAGAAATAACGAGATAATAAAAAGACTTCCCGGCTGTAATCATTTCAGAAAATGATAAAACTTAAAATGTAGAAGTAGTGGAGCGAGGATTTCAGAAGGAAAACTTCATGTTAAAAAGGATGATGATATGCTAACCGATAGGGCGGAATCAAAATCAGATAACAAAGAAAACGGGAAAGAGAAGGGATATTCCTGAAAGAATACAACTACAATCCATATACACGCAGATTGTTTTTGCCCAACAATGTGCATGACGAACGATTTACGTCGCATAAAGATGGAATTTTAAATACCCGATTACCTAAATCAAAGGTGGAAGTAAAAGCCTATAAAGACATTTCCATCAAATAACCCAATGACGAGTCGTGTAGCCAACTCCTCAATTTATTTAATTTTATCCACGTATTTTAGTACAGATTAAGGATAAGTGCATGAAAAAGTAATATGGAATTTTATACCTTCAGTCCTAAACCGCTAAACGTTGCGGGCCCCGCCACCCCATCAACAGTCATTTTATTTTTTTGTTGAAAAGCTTTTAAGGCGTTGAAAGTTTCATTACCAAATACTCCGTCCACAGAAACCGTTGGATTGGCACCTGCATTATTCAAAGCATTTTGAAGATCTATTACTGCAGATCCTGAATTACCTTTCCGCAAATATGATCCGCTGGTAAACTTTTTTGCCGGCACATTTGGTTCTGCCATCTCGCCTTTCAAGGCACCTAATAATGCCGGAGAAACCATACCCGTAGCTTCTAAATTATATTTTTTTTGAAATTGCTTAATGATGGCTTCAGTTTCATCACCAAAAATTCCATCTACGGTTATTGGATATTGTAGATCATAAAGCACTTTTTGCAAAGTCGTCACACCTGTACCTATATCGCCTTTTTTCAGATTATTGTCAGTGATTGCAGGTGAGGGATCATTAAGTATACCAGGACTTGCAAAAGATTTTACCAAAGCGCGGTTCCTTGTACGACGCATTACCACACCACCATTACTGTCATCGTTAACGGAAGTATTCCCTTCCCAGGAAAAAAAATTGGTTTTTGTAAAGTCAACCCATGACTCAAAAATGCCCGTATGATCGCAATGACCATTTCCATCCCAATCAAACAACACGATATCGCCAGGTTGTGGATCCTTCGTTAATTGTCCTTTGGCTTTCCAAAAATTGTAACCTCCCTGGCAACTCTGGTAACCTTTAGATGACTCTATAAATCCAAGTGGATATCCCGCATGGTCATATACCCAACTTACAAAAATGGCGCACCATTTTTCACCGTTTAGGCCGTACCATAGGCCATATTTAGTTTTATTAGAATTTGCTGGTGATTCTTTTGTGCCGTTTTCTAAGGCTGCTGTTTTAATAATATCCTGGCGTGACATAATATTGCTTTTTTTTAAGTTTTATATTTTAATAATTATCGGCAGTAAGGTGATCTAAAACTCCAGACACGATGTTAAAATTAGTAGAATAATCACTAATGATAATAGGGAAAATTTTACTGGAGTATTTATACCGGAATACTGTTGTGCTACCACTTTGTGCCGCCATTTGTTCATCTTGTTTCGGCGGAGAAACTACCTGTCGGCTAAATAAATAGATCAGAGCTCCCACAATAACGATTGCAGCAATAATGAAGTAATATTTCTTCGCCATGGGGTGTCAGTTTATGCACTTTGGAAGGAGAAAGTTAGCATTATTTTTTTTATTAAATAGTATTTAATAAAAAAAAATTAAACAAACCCACTTTTGCGAATGGGTTTGTTGATGAAATAAATCAGATTCTTTTAAAGACTTTTCCTTAGTCACTTACTTCTTAGGAAATCCATTATTCTTTTACAAACGTTAGTTCTTCGGTATTTGCTTTCGTCTTGATAATAATCTTGTAAACACTTTTGGACAAATTGCTAATATCCACCGGAGTTCTTCCTGTAAGAACCAATTTCTGCTCTTTCACTTTTTTACCAGATAAGTCCATTATTTGAATAAGGGCATTTTCATTGATACCACTTGCATGCAGGTATAAGGTGTTTTTGACAGGGTTAGGATAGATTCTCAAAAATTTTCCTTCAATTATATTAACTGTAACAATTTTGCTGTAAATAAATTTCCCATCTACATCTACCATCTTCAGACGATAAAAATTATTTCCGGAAGAGGGATCATTATCCGGCAAAGAATAGTTAATGGATGAAGTGCTGTTACCAGCTGCATTTATTTTACCAATTGAAGAGAAATTATTTCCGTCAGCACTGCGTTCCACATCGAAATAGGATGTGTTTTGTTCTGAAGATGTACTCCATTTCAATAAAACACCCTGATTAATTAACTGCGCTTCAAATGTAACCAACATTAAAGGTAGTGTACCGTTGGCAAGAACCCGGTTGGCATAAATATCTTGCGAAGAATTTCTGCCATCTGTCCAGGAAATAATAGCTCCACCGCCGCCATTGTGAGTTATGGCAGGCTCACTTTGTGCATCCGTTCTACCACACACTAAAATACCTTCATTTCCCCATAAGAAAGAACCATCAGCTATCGATATTTTTTGTGCTGTAATATCCTGCGGCGAATTTAATGGGTCTGCCCAGGTTAGCAACACCGCCGAATTAGTGGCATCCGGCGAAGCCGTATAACTAACCGGATGATTTTGAGAAACAACTAATTTTCCATTGACGGTCCATTGCACTATCCCACTACCTTTTATTTTTTGAGTGACAATAGCGCTATTACCATTTTGTTCTTCGTACCAAACTGCTACTGCCCCGCCTGTTCCATCTGGCATTAAACTAATCTCCTCCTGCGATCCGGTTGCAATACAAAGAGATATTCCATCAGCAGCCCATTGGGCAACGCCATTTGCATTTATCCGTTGGCAAAAAATGTCTGAGTTGTAAGGGCTGCGGTTCCCATTATTGGGATCATTCCTAAAATCTTGCCAGGCTATTACTGCTCCACCTGAGCCATCGGGCACTACATAAGGATGTTTGCCATCACCATTCCCTCCTTGACCTTTAGCAAAAGTACATACTGGCAAACCAGCCGCTGCCCATACTGCATTTCCAGACGCATTAATTCTTTGTGCATAGATATCCAGATTATCGTACAGATCATTTGCGGCATCATAATTACTATTACGCGTATCTGTGATTGATATAATTGCACCGCCAGCTCCATCAGGTATTATCCCAAATGGTGCACTGAAACCTGTTGCATTTTCTACCGGAATACCACTTGCGGTCCATTGAACAGTACCGCTGCTATTAACCCGCTGGGCAAACGTTTGAGGACGTTGATCTTCCAGATCGTCTCTGTAATCAGACCATGTAATAATAATTCCACCGTTTCCATCGCTGCAAATGTTTCCGCCAAAGGCGGTATTGCTCAAAGATACGCCTGTAGCAGCCCATGTTTTTGCTCCGGCATTGCTTATATGTTGTACAAGTTGAGCAAAATTTGCTCCATCATCCGTTTCCCAGGTTATAAATGCTCCGCCATTGCCATCACTAATTACCTGGTCAATGGTATTGTAAATGGTGGTATTAGTTAGAGAGAGGCCTGCGGAAGCCGCTGACCATACTGTGACACCTGTGCTGTTTAACTTGTTGTAATAGATATCCTGACCAGTACCGCCCCTGGAATCCTTCCAAAAAATAATAGCGCCCCCACTGCCATCGGGAATTATAAAGGAAGTATTCTGATTTGCATTTGCAGTGCATACTTTGGTATCGGCTACCTGCGCGTCCCCACTCCATTGCGCGTAGATGCCATACGAACAAATTTGAAGGGCGATAAAGACAAGGGTAAATTTTCTCATGCTGTGTAAATTTAATAATAGTTAAAAATAAGTTTTGGGGGCATGACATTTACATTTTGTTTAAAGTTAGAAAAAAATTAATAGCTTTTGAAATCAAGTTTACTAAAAGCGTAGGCCCAGTGATATGGCAAATCGATATCCTGCCCAGGGACCGTCTAATTTTAAAGAGGCACCATTGGCATTTACATTTACCGTTGTCTCGATCAATGGAATATCAAGATTCTCCAATTGTCGTCTTAGATTATACTGTTCATCTGAACTCAATGGAGATGAGGTCGTACCGCTGAAGGTTCCTTTACCTGATCCGTAGTGTGGCCCGAAAAAGCTAATGTCAAGATTTACATGCTTACCTAAATCACTCTGTACCCCCATGAGCAGACCGGCAGTATTAGAGGTAAGTTTACCTGACATTTTTATACTTTGATCTACGTTATTAACATCCGTATAAAATACATTCAAATCACTGGACTTGAATGAGGCATAGCGATAAAAAGGAGCGATATAAAACCCGCGTCCATATCCCTTTTTGCCAAGATAGATCCTTAATTCGGGTGTTATGGCAAAGTTGCTCATTCTAAAATCGTCAATTAATTTTTTAGTTTCCGGGTCATCATTTCCCACTTGCTTTAAAATAATGCTCTTAAAGGGAATACCCGTTTTAGGCATCATTCTGTATTGAAAAGCCACTGAAATTTTATGATTCAATATTCTTTCATATTGCAGCGCATAGTTGTTCAACAAAATCCCTGTCAAGTTTAGTTTAACCAGGTTAAGAGGTGGCCTTTCGTATACTTTTTCAGGTACAGATGTAGAGTTTGAACTTACATTTTCAGTAGAGTTTACTGCTATTAAAGCATCGGTGCCCGAAATATTCTGCGCTACTATATGAAATGAAGTACATAAGGAAAAAGCAATCAGGAAACATGGTTTTAAATTCATTCTTTTGTTTTAATTTTTCAAAAAATCTATTGTGCAATGTTTTATTAATATAGTAAAAATATTTTCATAATATAACTTGAACAATAGCTAAGTATAGCTATTGTTATACCATACCATCTTCCAAACCAAAGCTAGTTATGAAATCATCATCATATAAAGCGTATTTGTCAGCTTCAAAAATCAAAAAAGATTTGGTATTAAAATCTAATATAGAAATAATAATTGAGCGCCTGACCAGTAGCAGTGATATCCGGTCAAATTATGCCTCAACTATTTTTTTGACAGATTACACACTAGGCAAATATATTTACGAAGATGAATCGTGTTTTTCGATATTTGGCATTACCACAAAATATTTCATGGAATCGGGAGTAGATGCTTATTTTAATAAATGGCATCCGGACGACTTCAACATCTTTAATCAAAAAATATTTCCAGCTAATATTGTCTTTCTGAAAAAATTGACGGCCGATAAATACAGAGACATTGTCTTTTCCTACAATTACAGGATTTTAAATGCAGACAGCGCATACATTAATGTACTGCAACGATTCTCTTTCATTCCCGGCTCGGAACCTGGAAATCTTTAGGTATTGTGGGAGTAATTACAGACATTACTCATTATAAAACAGACCAGACGATGGTGCATACTATTGAAGAAATAATCAGTAGTAATCATATCAATTCCACAACTGTCTTATTAAAGAGAAATTATCATTCTAATAA
>JBDTJI010000157.1:0-10237 GCA_039935935.1 Ginsengibacter sp.
CAGTTTGTTGGATCGCAGGCCGGAAGAAAGTACGTTGCAATTATTACATGACAATAATATCGGGGTACTGATAAGAGGCAGCGTAGCTTCCGGGCTACTGATTGATAAGGCTGCAAAGGTCTATTTGAATTATAGCGAACAACAGGTGGCCAAAGCTACAGAAGCTGTAAAATCAATTTCCCATGAAGGAAGAACCAGTGCGCAAACTGCTATACAATTCGTACTAAAAAATCCTGCGGTTACGTCGGTAATTGTAGGTATAAGAACGATGGAACAATTAGCAGATTCCATACAGGCGATAAATAAACCAGGGCTTAGTGAAAAAGAAATGACAGCATTAAGGAACTCTCTTCCTGCAAATTTTTATGAACAACACAGGTAGTAAAAAGGTTCTCATTGCCTGAGAGCCTTTAGTTTAAGCTGTAGGGGAAGGGCTCGAACCTTCACGAGGCGGTTAGCTATAGCACAAAGTTCAGTGGTCGACCCTGGTCGGACTAATATTGCTACCAGTCCGGCTCTATGCTACGTTTATCCTGTGATCCTCACCCCCGAGACAAGAGGGCATGTCTGCCAATTTCATCACCCCACAATTTTTAAGAACTAATCTGCTGCAAATCTAATAATTGCAGCATTAATAAAAAAATATTTTAATTAAACTTGTCAAAATATAGATTTATTTCAAAATAAAGGTTATTATTGTGAAATATATCTAACGGCTATTACTATGTCAACAAAAATTAATATTGATAAATTAGATTTAAAGATCATTCAGGAAATGATGGATAATGCTGAAACACCTTATGCAGAACTGGGGAAAAAGCTTTTTGTAAGTGGTGGAACTATTCATGTGCGGATAAAAAAATTAGAGGAATTAGGCATTGTAAAAGGCAAGAAACTAAAAGTGGATCTCAAAAAATTGGGCTATGACATTACCGCATTTGTTGGAATTTTTCTTGAAAAAAGTTCTCTCTACGATGCGGTTGCCAAAGAACTTGAAAAAATCCCTGAAATTATACGCGTTAATTACACCACCGGAAATTATAGTATGTATCTCGAGGTCGTATGTAAGGACATTAATGAGCTGAGATCTGTACTCCACGATGGGCTACAGAAAATAAAAGGAATAGAGCGTACAGAAACACTTATCTCGCTCTCTGAAAGTTTTAATCGGAGTGTAAGTGTAACAGAGGTGGGGGATTAAATCGAAATTCCTATTATTTAGAATGTAAGAAGATCACTAATCTTTTTTTCTGTTCGAAAGAAAAACTCCCATACCTATAAGAAGGCCGGCTATCATTTTATAAACAGAAAATTCTTCTTTAAGGAAAATCATTGCAATAATTACTGCAAATACCGGTTGTGAATAAATATACATTCCAGCTAAGGAAGCATTTAGCTTTTGTATCCCATACACGTTAAAAACATAAGCAAAAAAAGTTCCCGGAACTACGATTAAAAATAAAAGAAACCATTCCCTTGATGAAATAAGTTGCCACTTAATATCATTAAATTCATGGTAACAAAATGGCAAAATCATTAAAAATCCAAATGTGAATATCCATCTTACCACCTGTATTGCTGAATATTTTTCCATAAGAGGTTTAACTAAAATGAAGTAAAAAGTATAAGCGACGGAACTTAAAATGATCAGGCTATCTCCCAACATCGTGTTATCTCCCGGTTCACCTGCTTCCCGTGAACCTACCAATAATGCGGCTCCTGCTATTCCTAAAATTAATCCCAACGTCTTAGCCGCAGTAATTTTTTCCTTAAGCACCCTCGCTGCGATAATGGTAATCAATATAGGAGTAATCAAAGTGAGAAGCGCTGCGTGAATAGGGAAAGTAAAAGCAAGACCTTTTAAAAACAGCATTTGGTTTATGGTAATGGCTGTTAGTGCACAAAGCAAAAAAGCAGGAACATCTTTCTTTTCGATTTTTTTTTCAGGCCTGTAAAATAAAAATAAACACCAAAATAAAATTCCGCTTACGCCAATTCTGATAAGATTGATTGCGAAAGGACCGGCGATATGATGGGATGTAAAGTATTTAACAGCACTGTAGTTAATTGCAAAGAAAAGATTAGTTCCGAGAAGCCCCAGGTGTGCTTTCAATTGTGAGTTCAAAATAAATTATTGAGATGCAAAAGTGGATTTTTTTAATGAGAGCACAAATTGATCAATGGTCTTTTTATATTCATTAAATGAAATATCAATTGGCTCATACGTAAAAGTTACACTTTTTTTTAACAGTTCAGGGATAGCAAAATCTTTCTGCGATGTCGCTAAAAAATATTTTTTTTCCATGAGATATTCAGCAAGATATTCTTGCTCAGTTTGACCTGGTGTCGGAATCAATATGGCCGATTTTCTCAATACAGCTAAATCCATTATCGTAGTGTAGCCGCATCTCGCAATTACTATTCTGGATTGTGCCATAATCATATTTAGTTCCCCGGCATTTACATGATTCAATACTTTTACCGACTGATTATTGGGTTCTAGATTTTTTGTCTCAAATGGCAGGCCTCTTGCAAGAAGAGCTCTACCTGGAAAACTTTCTAATTGAATGAGGAGTTGATTTTCGAAAATAGTTCGTTGCGGTTCGGGACCTGATAATAGTATTAGTATGTCGTAAATTGGTTCAATATTTTGCAATGAATATAATCTAGACAAAGGACCGATAAATACAATATTTCCAGGACATTTTTTCGGGTGAGACAACATTCCTGCAAGACCGGCATTTTCACTATCAGGCACCCAACATTCTTTGTATTTTTTAATAAAATAGTAATGAATCTTTTGGGCCATCTTTTCGGTGAACCAATTCCCTGTCTTTATAAATAATTGATGAGTGATGTAAATTGACGGAATTTTTCTATTAAACATTCCCAATCGGTTATCGGAAATTATAGCGTCTATAGATTGTTCGGTGATCTTTTTTTTTAGCCATCTATGCTCTCTGTAAATGGCAGACAGAATCTTAGGTAACTGCAAAAAGATTTTAAGTAGCAGCCATTTTTTATTTCGGCTGTATCTGATTTCGTAACCTTTGCACCGTAAAAACACGGTAGCCGGAAATTCTTTTTTTAATAAGTTGAAGATAGGGCCATCACCTGCAATTAACACGGTACAATCAAGCCGTAATAGTTCTTTTATTATTGGAATACAACGGGTTGCATGTCCTAATCCCCAGTCAAGAGGAGCCACTAATACCCGCAGTGATTGTACACCTTGTTTAAAATTTTTGTACTCCATAAAAATATTACAATAATTCTTCGTGAAAATAGTTTAATTTAGTTTTATCAATTATTAAGCGATATTAATTATTCGATAAGTTGGATACAGAAATGTATCTGATTTTGAAAAAATATTTTTTATCAAATGTCAATATACTTAAATGAAAAGCCTAACCAATATTTTGTTGATCTTATTTGTACTCGTTTCTGTTCTGGCGATCAGTTGTAATGCATCAAGAAAAAGCAAATGCGGGTGCCCCAATAAGAGTGGCATGGTAGGCTATTAAAAACCAATCAAAAAAATGGACAAATTCAATCGTGATCTTTTGGTATTGTTCAAGGAAAGGTCGAGCCCCCAGTCAATCGAGCATGAAGTAGAACTTCTTCATGAGCTTTTGTTCTATGTTGAAAAAGTTGAAAATCTGGTAACTGTTTATGAAGTCATCAATGTGAATAAGTACAAAATTTATTCGGATAAAAAAGTGATTCGTGAGACATTGGGAAATAAAATATTAAAACCTTTCGTTTTCCTGAATAACAAGAACTAAGGTTTCATTATTCAACAATAGACCAAACTTCTTTTCCTCTTAATAATTTATCCAAATCAATTATGCCTTTGGATCTGGCATCAGAGATTTGTGTCGTCATTGTATCCTCGTAGCAAGGTCTGTCAGTTTCATAAAATACTCCAAAAGGTCTTGGAAAATGCTGCTCTTTTTTAGGATCGTCAAACAATCTTGTCAGTATTTGTGCTTTGTAAAGATCTCTGTCATCGTGTATCCATAATTCATTTTCACTTACATCCCCATTCAGTTCAACGATCTCTGGCACTAAACCATTTAACCGGATTCCTTTATTTCTCGTTGCGCCAAAAACTAACGGTTGCCCTTGTACTAAAAATAATGTTTCTTCAGTCTTCGATTTTTTATCGGTAAAAATTTCAAAAGCCCCGTCATTAAAAATATTACAATTCTGATATATTTCCAGAAAAGAAGATCCTTTATGGTGTGCGGATCTTGAAAGCATTTCCTGTAAATGTTTTGGATCTCTGTCCATCGTTCTCCCTACAAAAGTTGCGTCAGCACCCAATGCCAGGGCAGATGGATTGAAAGGATGATCAAGACTTCCTAAAGGAGAGCTTTTGGTGATTTTTCTTTCTGCGCTTGTAGGCGAATACTGTCCCTTTGTCAATCCATAAATTTCGTTGTTAAATAGCAAGAGATTTACATCAAAATTCCGTCTTAATAAATGAATAGTATGATTACCGCCAATACTCAAACAATCACCATCTCCGGTAACAATCCATACACTCAATTCGGGCCGGCTGGCTTTTAGTCCGCTTGCAATTGCTGTCGCTCGTCCATGAATGCTATGCATTCCATAGGTATTCATGTAATACGGAAATCTGCTGCTACATCCGATTCCGGAAATGATCACAAAATTTTCCCTGGGTACGCCCAGGGTAGGAAACACTTTTTGTACCTGTGCTAGTATAGAATAATCACCACAGCCCGGACACCATCGCACCTCCTGGTCAGTAGCAAAATCTTTAGCAGTTAAAATCTGTGGGTCAATTGCAATATCGTTCATCTTTAAAAATTAGAATTTCAAAGTTAATACATGGAAAGAGATATATAAGGTTAAGAATTGTGAAATGCGGAATTTTATAAATGGCTTTGTGAGCCAATAAGACTCAACAACAATCGGTAATAAAGTGAGTCCAGAAAATAATTTATTTTTGAAAATTGCGCGCATTAATTTCCGGTTTTTACTTTTGAATTTGTTTTTGCTTTACATACCTTTGCACCCTTAAAAAAAGATAATAATATGGTTGATATAAAACCCGACGAAATCTCCGCAATTCTAAAAGCTCAGCTAAGTAATTTGGATGTGGAAACCAACCTGGAAGAAATTGGAACAGTACTGCAGATAGGTGATGGAATTGCACGTGTGTATGGATTAGGCAATGTGAGTTCCGGTGAGTTAGTTGAGTTTGAAAATGGCGTAAAAGCAATTGCTCTAAACCTTGAAGAAGATAACGTGGGAGTGGTGCTTATGGGAGAAAGCGGAGATATAAAGGAAGGTGCAACTGTAAAACGAACCGGTCAGATTGCTTCTATAAAAGTAGGTGATGGTTTGGCGGGACGCGTTATCAATACTTTGGGCGAGCCTATTGATGGTCGCGGCCCAATTACAGGCGAATTATATGAAATGCCATTAGAGCGCAAAGCGCCTGGTGTAATTTTTCGCGAACCTGTAAAGCAACCCTTACAAACAGGTATCAAAGCGATTGACGCGATGATTCCTATTGGACGCGGACAACGCGAATTAGTAATTGGTGATCGCCAAACAGGGAAAAGCGCTATCTGTATCGACACTATTATCAACCAGAAAGAATTTTTCAATGTTGGTAATCCCGTTTATTGTATATACGTAGCAATCGGCCAGAAAGCATCTACCATTGCCAATGTGATGAAAGTTTTAGAGGACAATGGGGCAATGGAATATACCACTATTGTTGCAGCCTCTGCATCGGAACCCGCACCACTTCAGTTTTACGCACCATTTGCGGGAGCTGCAATAGGCGAATTCTTTCGTGATACCGGCCGACATGCTTTGATCATCTTTGACGATTTAAGTAAACAGGCTGTAGCATATCGGGAAGTTTCTCTATTGCTGAGAAGGCCACCCGGACGTGAGGCATATCCTGGAGATGTGTTTTACTTACACAGCCGGTTGTTGGAAAGAGCTGCCAAAATTGTATCCAAGGATGAAATTGCCCGGAAAATGAATGACCTTCCGGACAATATTAAACATTTGGTTAAAGGAGGCGGCTCGCTAACCGCATTACCTATTATCGAAACACAGGCTGGAGATGTCTCTGCCTATATCCCTACCAACGTAATTTCTATTACTGATGGACAAATATTTTTGGAAGGGAACCTCTTCAATGCAGGTATCCGGCCTGCAATCAACGTGGGTATTTCTGTAAGCCGTGTGGGTGGAAATGCGCAGATCAAATCCATGAAAAAAGTAGCTGGTACCTTAAAACTGGATCAGGCTCTTTACCGGGAAATGGAAGCGTTTTCTAAATTTGGTGGAGATCTGGATGCTGCTACAAAATCTGTTTTGGATAAGGGTGCTAGAAATGTGGAAATACTAAAACAGCCTCAGTTTACGCCATACCCTGTTGAAAAACAGGTGGCTATCATTTATCTTGGAACTAATGGCTTGATTAGTAATGTTGCAGTAAAAAATGTACAGGATTTCGAAGACCAGTTCCTGTTAGAAATGGAAAATAAATACCCTGAAATACTTGCAGAATTTAAGAAAGGAAATCTTCCTGAGGAGGGATTGAAAAAAATGGTGGAATTGGCCAAAGGAATTTCAACCCAATTCCAATAATAATATATTTAACGGTCGAAGCCCATTCAAGAGAGTGGGCTTTTTTATTTGAGGATATTGCTGTCTTTTTTCCGGAACTTATTATTCGATAACCAATTCAAAATCTAAAGAAAGTTTTTGAATTTTTATTTATCAATTAAACTAAATTGTTTTCGTATAACAAGGACTGGACAACACTTATACGTAGAAATGATTTATTTTTGAAACAGTGTTTATAAGAAAATTGATTTTTAAGTTAACCCACTGGGAATCCTGGCATTATCATGCAAAATATATCCCTTTGGCACCCGTATGGTTGTGGTACTGTATAAAGGCACGATCTTTTTGGTTTTTTACGGCTAGCAATCCTTCTATTACTTTTGGTGGTTTTGAGGGGGAGAGCAAACAGGAAATTTACGAACAATTGCCACCCGGAAGCTATCCGAAAAGTATCTATATTTCTCCAAAATCAGCTTTTTCATCAGTTGAGCAATTGATTGAAGTTCATGAATTTTCGTATCCTTTTGTAGTAAAGCCCAATGTGGGTATGATGGGGTTTATGTTCAGAAAAGTAAATTCAAAGCAAGAATTACAACTCTATCATGAAAAAGTACCTGTAAATTATATCATACAAGAATTAATTAATTATCCTATGGAAGTCAGTATTTTTTATTATCGTATGCCTGGCAAAAAGAGAGGAACTATTTCAGGCTTTTTAATGAAACAAGCTCCCGAAATAATTGGTGATGGAAGTTCAACTTTACAGCAACTCATCCGGGGGAACAAAGATTTGAAATACAAACTTGATGAAATAAATTCACGACACAAGGACCGGCTTAGCATGATTTTAGCCCGAGGAGAAAGATTTATCTTATCGCACGCTTCCAACCGAAGCCAGGGTGGAAAGTTAATAAACCTTCACCACGAGATTGATGAAAAGCTTACTGCTGTTATTGATAAAATAAGCCAACACTCCCGATACTTTTATTATGGACGTTACGATATTAAATGCGCCTCCATAGAAGCTCTGAAAAATGGGAACGAATTTTCAATTCTTGAATATAACGGATCGGGAGCTGGCATCCAACATATATATGGCAGCGGCTTATCCTTGTGGCAGGCATGTGGATTAATTTTACTGCATTGGAAGGTGCTATACGAGATTTCTGTTCACAACAATAAAATAAATGGAATTCCTTTCTGGGATTATAAAAAGGGGAGAATATTTTTAAAAGGGGCTATGAAAAGCTTAAAGTATCTGAAAAAAGCTGATAGTGAATTTCCCTCGTTTTAAAAAGATGTGTTATTCAATAAAAACTGACCTTTTACCTAAAATATGGAATGTATTGACTAAACGGAAACTGCATTAAGCAAATAAGTTGTTACTTAAATATACTGTAAGCAATTAGCTGGCATAGAATGCTGATAACAATTCCGGAGTAAATATCGAATGGTTTATGATTACTTACGATCAGGCGTGAAGAGCTTACCAGGCCCGTTATGATGAATGTGAGCATTACGACTAAAAAAATTGCATAAGTAAACTCTGAAAAAATGATAATCAACATCAGGCCGCATAAAGCGCCGACACCTAATGCATGCATACTGATCTTGAAATAAATATTGGCAATAAGCCCCGCCGACGAGGCAATAAAAATACCAAATACAAAACCGGTAAGAATCATGGGCACCTCCGGCTGATTTTTAAATACCAAAAACATCCAGAAATAAAAGATATTAGTAGCTATATAAGGAATTATCCTCTCTCTTTGCGTTTTTAATAAGATATTTTTTATAAATCCTAACGCCTTCAACAATAGAATAGTGAGAGCAGGATAAAAAATGGTGTTAAAGCCAACCCTTAGCACTATCAAAAGCTTTTCCTGTTTGTTGATGCCCGTAAAAAAGCCAGGCTGAATAAAGGCTAAAAACCAGGCTGCAATTACAGGAATAAAAAGCGGGTGGAAAATGAATGAAAATAAATGCGCGAGCCATTTTATGATCAATGGAAGTCCTGGCTCGTTTTCCGGAAAGTCATAAGGTAAAAGAGCTTCTCTATGTGTACCTAAATCCTGTTTCATTATTTAAAGTTCTTTTCTTAGACGTGCTACCGAAATGTTAAGTTGCTCTCTATACTTGGCTACAGTACGACGGGCAATGTTATAACCCTTTTCCTGCAACAATTCAGTAAGCTTTTCATCGCTCAATGGCTTTTGCTTACTTTCTTCTTCTATCAGGTCGCTCAATATTTTTTTTACTTCACGGGTACTTACCTCTTCGCCGCTGTCTGTTACCAGGCTTTCGCTAAAAAAGAACTTTAAACGATAGGTTCCGAATTCAGTTTGAACAAATTTACTGTTGGCTACCCTACTTACCGTCGAAATATCAAGCATCGTTTTTTCAGCAATGTCTTTCAATATCATAGGCCGTAAATCGATATCTTCTCCTGTTAAGAAAAACTGTCTTTGATAATCCACGATCGTTTGCATGGTGCTCAATAGCGTATGCTGCCTCTGTTTAATGGCATCTATAAACCATTTGGCAGAATCTATTTTTTGCTTAATAAAAAGTACTGCTTCTTTCTGGCGTTTGTCTTTTTTGCTACCACGGTCATAATCTTTTAGCATGTCTCTATAACCCTCACTGATGCGCAGATCAGGAGCATTTTTTGAATTGAGAGTGACTTCCAGTTTCCCATTGTTGTTCAACACAAAAAAATCGGGAATTACGTAGCTCTGAAGTTTGTTAGTTTCTCCCACTTCGCCACCGGGTTTTGGATTTAGTTTAATAATCTGGTTAATCACTTCCTTTATTTGCTCATCATCAAGATTTAAGCTTTTTTGGATTTTTTCATAATGCTTCTTTGTAAACTCATCAAAATATTTTTCAATTATTTCAATGGCAATACTTACCGGATGACCGGATTTTTCTTTTCTTTTTAATTGCAGTAAAAGACATTCCTGTAAGTCTCTCGCCCCTAATCCTGGTGGATCAAACTGCTGAATCAGGTTGATTAATTTTTTAATTTCTTCATCTGTGGTTATAATATTTTGGCGAAAGGCAAGATCATCGACGATCGAAGTAACTTCCCGGCGAAGGTATCCATCATCATCAATACTTCCTATGATCTGTTCAGCCACTCTGCGCTCATTTTCATCCAGATTAAGCATTAACAATTGAGACTTCAGTGCGTCGTAAAAGCTAGTTTCTACTTTATGAGGAATCGTTTTCGTTTCGTTAGGATCTCCATAATTATCATCACGATATTTGTAATCTCCCGGCTCATCATCCCCGTCACTTACGTAGTCGCTTATATCAATGTTATCATAGTCGCTTTCGCTCCCATCATTTTCGAAATCATCAGCAGTTTCAAAATCATCGGAGGTGTCTTCACTGTTTTCAGTATAACCATCCTCTGTAGCTTCTAAAGCCGGGTTTTCCTCCAGTTCTTCTTTTATCCTTTCTTCAAGATGAGCAGTAGGAACCTGTAGCAATTTCATTAACTGTATTTGCTGAGGAGATAATTTTTGTAACAGCTTTTGTTGCAAACGCTGGCTTAATGACATGTACTTTATTCTTTTTTAAGGTGTAGATTTACAGCAAATGTAACGATATG
>JBDTJI010000158.1:0-2973 GCA_039935935.1 Ginsengibacter sp.
ATATCTGATTTTGATTCTTTCATTCTTTTATTTCTCACAAAAAGACTTTAGCAAAAATACTAAATTGTTTAGTATATAAAAATAAAAATGGTGCATCTCAATAGAGTGGCATCGTCTATGCCTTACACGGCCTGAACTCAAAGTACGTTGTGAACATTGAACCAAAAATGGCTAATTAATATTTTGATGTGTTGATATATCAGGGTATTCAATTGTCTATAATTTTATTGAAATAAATCTAACTTAAATTCTGGCACTCGCCTGTCGGCAGAGACGGGAGAAGACTGTACTTCACGCAAATATCACCGGAATTCGGAATGAAATATTTTGCGGGTAAAGTTGCTGGAGTTAATTCTTTTTTCAGCTCCGTAGGAGCGATATGTCAGTAGTACAGAATAAACATCCCCGTTTTCCTTTAGCTCCGTAGGAGCGGCATATTAAGTTCTACGCAGTAAAACGATAGTTTAAAAAAAGCAAATTGAATGAATGCAAATTTTTATACTACTGATTTTTATTACATGTCGCTTCTACGGAGCTTTCCATACTACCCTATTCTTTTGTATTTCTACTGATATGCCGCTCCTACGGAGCTTTGTGTTCCAAATGAATTTTCTTTGAGAACATCACTCTGTAACTCATTATCAAAATATGATATCAGCACATCAAAATATTAGTTAGCCCAAAAAATTATAAGAGAATATCTGTACTTTTAAATGTTCAAAACCAATCCCCAATTAATATATACAGAAATGAGAATAATTTTTGTCCTCCCCATTTGCTTTTTCTATATGATAACCAATGCTCAAACCGGTATCAACCCATGGGAAGACCCTGTTCATTACCAGGTTAATAAAGAAAATCCTCATGTTACATTTATGCTCTTTGATAATGAAAAGAATGTAATTGCTGATGATTATAGTAAATCACCTTTTTATCAATCTTTAAATGGAGTCTGGAAATTTGTGTACGTAGATAAGGCGGTAGATCGTTTGAAAGATTTTTACAGCAATGATTTGGATGATTCTAAATGGAGCAACATTCCTGTTCCTTCCAACTGGGAAATAAAAGGTTTTGGAATACCTATCTATACGAACATTATTTACCCGTTTCCTAAGAACCCTCCTTTTGTAGGCGATGATGATCCTGTGGGCACTTATCGCAGGCATTTTACCATTCCTGAAAATTGGGACGGCAAGGAAATCATGTTACAGTTTGGATCTATTACCGGCTGTGCTTTTGTTACTGTAAATGGCAAACAGGTAGGAATTAGTAAAGTTTCAAAATGTCCCGCGGAGTTTAACATCACTCCCTATATAAAAAAAGGAGACAACCTTTTGGCGGTACAGGTAATTCGCTGGCATGATGGCAGCTATCTTGAAGACCAGGATTTTTGGCGCATCAGTGGCATTGAAAGAGATGTATTCCTCTATGCTTTGCCTAAACAAAGTATCTGGGATTTTAATGTTGAAGCCGGCCTGGATAATAAATATAAGAACGGTTTATTTAACGCATCCATAAACCTTCGCAGATTTAATGGATACAAAGGTGAAAAAGCCTCTTTGAATATTGAATTAAAAGATGTTGATGGGCGCACTGTATTCAATAAAAAAATAAAAATAAATCCATCGAATGATTCGCTACAATGGATTCAAATGAATGGAGTTATAAAAAATGTTCAACCGTGGAATGGCGAGCATCCATACTTGTATGACATGGTCATTTCGCTAACAAATCCGGATGGCTCTACAATTTTTACCAGTTCTAAAATTGGTTTTCGTACCATAGAGATAAAGGATAGCCAAATAATGATCAATGGCGTGCCTTTTATTGTGCATGGTACTGATCGCCATGAGCACGATTCTGTAAACGGACACGTGTTGGATAAAGCCTCTATGGTTCGGGATATCCAACTAATGAAAGAGTTTAATATTAATGCGGTGAGAAATAGTCACTATCCTAATAATCCTCTGTGGTATAAGTTATGTGACCAATATGGGATTTATCTTGTAGATGAAGCCAATGTAGAAATTCATGGCATGGGAGACCTTCCGGGAAGGTTTGATACAACGGTACATCCTGCTTACCTGCCTCAGTGGGCGCCATCTATAGCAGACCGTATTCATCGGGCGGTAAAGACCAATCGCAATCATCCGGCGGTAATTATATGGTCAATGGGCAATGAATGTGGCAATGGCCAGGTATTTAAAGACTCTTATAAATGGATAAAAAAGGAAGATCCTACACGTCCTGTGCAATTTGAACAAGCGCTTGAAAATGAAAATACCGATATCGTTTGCCCCATGTATCCGCAGATGAAATATATGAAAGCTTATGCAGCATCCAATAAAACAAGACCTTTCATTATGTGCGAATATGCTCATGCGATGGGTAACAGCAGCGGCAATTTCCAGGAGTACTGGGATGTAATCAACAGCAATAAAAAAATGCAGGGTGGGTTTATCTGGGACTGGGTAGACCAGGGTATACAAACAACCAATAAATATGGTAAAACTTTTTTTGCCTACGGTGGAGATCTGGGTGGTTACGATCTTCATAATGATGAAAACTTCTGCGCCAACGGCCTTGTAGCTGCAGACCGTACTCCACACCCGGGTTTATATGAAGTAAAGAAAGTTTACCAGGATATTATTTTTTCTGATTTTGATCTATCTAAAAAAGAAATAAAAGTGGACAACCGTTTTGCATTTACCAATCTGAATCAATACCAGTTTAAATGGGAAGTATATAAAAATGGTGACGTGTTTAAAGAAGGTTCATTCAATATAGATCTGTCGCCACGTTCAGAAAAAATAATTTCTTTACCCATTCCCGACCTTAATGAAGAAGCAGGAACAGAATATACCTTAAATGTATTCTCTTTTATTAAAGAAGCGCAGCCATTACTGGATGCCGGACATGAGATAGCGAGAGAGCAATTTTTAATCAAGAGCCAATATTTCACAAAAAAAGAAA
>JBDTJI010000159.1:0-2158 GCA_039935935.1 Ginsengibacter sp.
CTTGAGTCCCGATTCCAGGGGTACAAACAACTGAGTACACCTCAGTTGGCTAACATACATTACCAGACCTCAAAGGCCTCGCATTTTTGTATGACAGGCTGGGGTGCTGATGGGAAAATACTGGATAAGGAGTTAGAATAGAGACTTATGAAGTAAAAATGGCCAGGTAAATTATATTGGATATTCACTGATAATTTTATTTAACTAAATTAAAGTGGAATACCGCCGTGACAATACTTTTTTGGATGGTATAAATGTAGTGTATGGCACGAACTCTGAAGTTGTGTAAATCGAAAACAAAATTGGGACGTGTCCGGGGTCATTTTTTCTAAAGAATCATTATCTTTCACCTGTAAAAATCTGAGGCAGTATAATACACACTTCTTGACATTTTTAATTAAACTCAGATAAATAAAAGGATATGAAACGTAGAGAATTAATTAAAGGCCTGGCACTTTTACCGATAGCGGGAAATGTTTTTGGCGAAACGCCTGGATCGAATGCAGTTCTGTCCGAAGAAAACTCGCTTGCTTCATTAAATTCTTCCACTGCCCCTGGTGAGCCCACTTTTGTAATGGATGGACACATACATGTAATGTCCCGGCAGCTTTTAGAAGGCCTTGATATAGGGCAACGATATTCGGACGGCATGGTAGATTTGCCAAGAATAAAAGAAGGAAAGATAAATGCTATGTTTTTCTCTGTATATACGCCTGAGCCTTATTACCCGGGGCACTTTGAGGTAAAGAATACATTTCGCGTTGTAGAGCTCGCGCTTGAGCAGATACAAAAAAACAATGCTGTTATAGAACTCGCACATAATGCTTCTGAAATTGAGGAGATCAATAAGCGGGGCAAGATGGCTGCCTTTCTGGACCTTGAAGGTAGTTTTGATTTGGAAGGGGATTTATATTTATTAAGGGCGCTCTACCGGCTGGGTGTGAGATCTTTGCAACTAACGGCTCATAACCAAACCAATTCTTTTATTGATGCGTGTTCAGGTGAACGGTTATGGAATGGAGTTAATGACAAAGGCAAAAAGATAATTAAAGAGATGAATAATCTTGGTATGGTGATTAATGTTGCCCATGCCTCATCAAAAGCAATTATACAGGTCGCAGCAGCAAGTAGTCATCCCGTAGCCTACACTCACGGAGGCTTTCGTGGGATTGTTGACATTAAAAGGAATATCTCTGATGAAGCTGCAAAGGCAGTGGCTGCCAAAGGTGGCGTAATAGCCCTTCAATTGGGAAACTACTTTAATAGCCCGAAATATTACAAATGGGAAACTTCAAAGCCAAATCCATTAAAACTCATAGAACCATCAGAAAATAAGTTTTCTACAATAGAAGAAGCAGATCGTGAGGTAGCTAAAGATTTACCATTCGTATCTCACGAAGTAATTCCAGACGAATATAGAATGAGTACGGACCAACTCGCGAGAGTGATTGACTACGGAATTCGGCTCGTTGGAGAAGATCATGTTGGCTTTGGATCCGACTTTGATGGAGGCCTTTCTCTGCCAAAGGAAATGAAAGATGCAAGCGATTATCCTGAGTTGTATAAAGCGTTGAAAAGACAAGGTTATTCACAATCCCGGATCAATAAAGTGATGGGACTGAACTGGCTTCGGCTGATACGAACTGTAACGGAAGGGTAATAATTGCTCATTTGGCACTTATAATATCTAACAGATTTTATTTTCAATTAGTATAATTTATAAACCTTTTACAAAAAAATATCATGACTAAATTTTTCAGTTTTATTCTTCTATCCGCTCTTTTTTTACTCTTCTATCCTCAATTTTCTTATGCACAGGCAGCTAAAGATCCTGAAACGAGGATAAAAGAACTTGGTATAAAATTGAGAACTCCCGGGCCTCCATCGGCAAATTTTGTGGGAGCCGTGCGTGTCGGTAATATGGTTTATTTGTCAGGGCAAGGTCCACTGAAAGATGATGGAAAATTTATGATTGGCAAAGTAGGAGATGTATTTAATTTGGAACAGGCACAGTCTGCGGCAAGGTTGACAGGAATCTGCTTATTGGAAGCATTAAAGGCTGAGGTGGGTAATTTAAACAATGTAAAAAGAATTGTGAAGGTGCTGGGAATGGTAAACGCCGTTCCAACATTTGATCAACATTCGCAGGTTATTAATG
>JBDTJI010000160.1:0-11491 GCA_039935935.1 Ginsengibacter sp.
GGATCCGGCAAAAGAATTAGAAATATGACACCTCACCAATAAAGGGGGAATATCCCTATTCCCTAAAGGAGGAATAAAGAATTTAAGTTCACTAATAATAATAAGGGCTTATCATTAAATAAACTATTACACCACTTACTGCTACATAAAACCAGACAGGCCATGTGATATGGGCGAGTCGCTTATGTCTTTCGTAATTACCTGATAATGCACGATAGGCAGTAAATAATATAAAAGGCAAAACAATCCCGGCAAGCGGGATGTGCGTCAAGAGTATAAAATAATACACATAACGTACAGGTCCTGCAATCTTCTTTTCATGAATGCTTACTATCCCATCATGATTCAGGTCCCCAAATTTAGACTCGCCACTAAGAAGATGGTGACATACATAAGAAATCAGAAAAATTACAGATAAAATAATTGCAGCAATCATGATCCGCCTGTGAAGAAGATATTTTTTTGATTTTACAGCAAGTAATCCAGTTACTAATAAAATCGCAACAAATGAATTAATGACGGCATTGATAGCTGCGAAAATATGAGGATCGAAACTTGACTTCAAATCAAATTTCACTTCTGAAAGAAATGCAATTCCTATGAATACAATGATTGATACCACCCATATATACAGCAGTGCTTTTTTATCATTCTTCTCTAAGACGGGTTGAGGAAATTGTTGCTGCATATTTATACTATGATCTTATATTTAGCCCTGTTTTAAAAGTCCTTTTAAGAAATCGCTAAATGTTCTTTTCTTATCCTTTTCAAGCATAAGCAACGGAATATCTCTCACCAATCGGGCCTGCGCTACAGAATCAAGACCATTAAACCAACCCCTTACTATTCTGTCCTTATCTAACAGGAAAAAATTTTCTGTATGTATAAAAGCAGTATCGACATTTGCGTCAGCCACACTTGCTTTCAACTCATTAAATGCAAAATTATAAATACTATCCTTGTTCCCCGTAAGCAGCCACCAACTGTCTGGATTTACATTAAACTTTTTGGCCCATTTTCTTAACTCGGGTACAGAGTCATGTTTCGGGTCTATTGAGATAGATACAAATTGCACAATAGAATCATTGTTAGGAAAAGAGTTTTGTAATTTTTTCATCGATTTAGCTAATCTTGGACAAATAGTAGGGCAACGGGTAAAGAAAAAGTCAACGACAATTATTTTGCCTTCGAGATCATCGAGAGAAACCTGCTGCCCGAGTTGATTGGTAAAATGAAGATTACTTACGTGATGCCAGGAAGTGTCATAACTTGTCTTTCCATCTTTGTTGATTACTTGTACGCTATCATAAAAATACCTGTGAGGCATTTGTACAGCTTTAGAGCCGTAATAATTTACCAGCAGGTAACCTGTAAGAGGTAAGAGGATCGCTATCAACAGAGCAGATAAAGCTGTTTTATTCATAACTTTAGTAAAGCAAAATTAGCCATTGCAATGTGCAACAGCTAATTTAAGAATTTATAATCTGTACCCAGCCTAATTTAATTTTTTGTCACTTTTTTCTGCAGGAGTTTGCGCAGGAGGGTGGACGTGTTGTTTTTGCTCGATGTATTCACGGCTGCCAGCATCGGTATTCCTTAAATTTTTGTACGACTCACCGTCAGCAATAAAAGCGATGATAAACCAAATAAATAATGTGGCGGGAATCGCTATTGTCAATATCATTGTTCTTATCTCATCACCAAGATGCATAAATATTGAAATAATATAAAAAGCTTTTGCGATGGTCAGTACACAGATCACACCCTTTATAAATAGTATCAGTGTTTGATTAGGATTTGCCCCGAGATCTATATTGTAAATGGTCAACCCTAATCCCAATTCAAGGATGGTGAGTATTAATAAAACCCAAAATGCTTTCCAGATTCTCTTTACGTGAGCCACATCAGCTTCAGTGCGGGGTAATTGTGTTGTTATTTCAGCAGACATATTTTATTCTTTAAAATTAGTATTGTGTAAAAGTTAGATAAGATAAAAACAAAGGAATACAAATACCCATACCAGATCTACGAAATGCCAGTAAAGCCCTGCTTTTTCAATCATTTCATAATGACCGCGCATTTGGAAGTGCCCCATTCTGGTCTTTGTCAGCATAATAATATTAATAATTACTCCGACTGTAACATGGAATCCATGGAATCCGGTAATTCCAAAAAAATATCCACCAAATGCCACAGGGCCGGGAGTTGCAACCATTTGGCCATTAAACATAACATGAGGCCCCCACGGATTATGGCTGGTAGTAGTTCCCCAATTTTGAATAGCACCATCTACCAGCACTTCATGCGTGTGAGTTATCAGATGTGTCCATTCTAATGCCTGGCAACCTAAGAAAGCTAACCCACCGAGAATGGTTAGGAATAACCACTTTTCAACACCTTTCTGATTCATTTTATGCCCTTCGTGAACAGCTAACACCATCGTTACAGAGCTAAAGATCAAAATGAATGTCATAAGGCTGACAAATGCCAGCGGGAGATTCGCGTCTATACCGGGAAAAGAACTAAATACGGCATTATGATCTACCCAACTATTCAAGCTAAAGCGGATGGATCCATAGGAAATTAAAAAAGCACCAAATGTAAAAGAGTCACTCACCAAAAAATACCACATCATGAGCTTTCCATAGCTCACATTAAAAGGGCTCCTTCCTCCTGCCCATAAACTAGTTCCGGTTTTAGCTATCGCTGTTTCCATTTATTATTCATTAAAAGGTTATTACAAAAATATAATTAATTGTTAATTGTCACATCTTTATTTGGGCGTAATCACTTTTCTAATCACACTCTTCTCTTCTGGTAAAATATAATACCAGAAAATTATCTTATAAACAGTAAAAATAATAAAAGATAAATCCATAATAAATCCACAAAATGCCAATAGGTATTCATTAAATCAATGGGTATAGGAGAGTAACTTTTTCTCCTGGTACTAAAAGATTTTAAATACATTATTATAAGAGCTACTACTCCTCCCAATACATGTACTGCGTGAAGCCCGACGATGATGTACAAAAATGAAAATGAAACATTCCGAGTGAGGGTAATGCCACTTGCCCATAATTGTGTAAAGCCTGCATATTGCAGCAAAATAAAAGCAATCCCGAGCAAAGTAGTGGTAGCTAACCACTTTTTATAAACTCGCATCTCCCGATTAATAAAAGCCTTACGGCTAAGCATAAGCGTAACACTACTCAATAGAATAACCGCCGTTGAATACCAAAAGATCAAAGGAATATCGAAGGTCAGCCAATTGGTTTGGCTGCGTTTCACAATATAAGCGCTGCTCAATCCCGCAAACATCATAACAATGCTGGCACAAGCAGCCCACATAGTAAACTTAAGTGGGTGAATTTTATTTTTTTCTTCGTTTATCACAGCAATCATAATTACAATTTATTTTTAAAACCCCTTTTTTACACTTTATCAAATGATTTTACAACTTATCGAACAATAATGCGAGAAAAACAATCATGAGATAAAAGTAAGAACTAAACATCACTCTTCTTGCTGATGTAGCGTTCATTTTTATTAAAAGCAAAATGCTTACATATACCATCCAAAGATTACACACCAGTAATATTCCCAATGCCAACACACCACCGATTCCAAAATAATAGGGTAACATGCCTACAGGAACCATCATCATTGAATAAATAACAGTTTGCATAGCCGTAAACCTGGTAGGTCCCGCTGCGCTGGGTAACAGCTTAAACCCTGCCTTCTCATAATCTTTATGCGCAAGCCATGCAATAGCCCAAAAATGCGGAAACTGCCAAAGGAACTGTATCGCAAATAGAATGTATCCACCATAATTGAAAAATGTGTGTACCTCACCGCTGGCTAAAGTGCCCTGAAACTCGACAAATGGATTAATGTATCCTGTTCCTGCCACCCATCCGATCAGGCAAGGCAATGCGCAGGGAAAGGCTCCTACTATTACAGAAATTGAATTTACCTTTTTCAACGGTGTATAAACAAAGGCATAAAGAAACAGGCTAAACAGAGACAATAACGCACTGGCAAAATTGAACCATTGCCACATGATAAGGATTCCAAGGGCACCGCAGATGATAGCAAATGTCCACCCTTCATTTGTGGTCATTCTGCCCGCAGCTACAGGCCTGCCAGCTGTCCGTCTCATTAATGCGTCAGTGTCTTTTTCGACGGTTTGGTTGATTGCATTGGCAGATCCGGTAATCAACATGCCGGCTACAAATAACAAAAAGACAGAGAGGAAATTGTAATGAACATTTGGCGCAAGAAGGTAGCATACTACACTGCTGAATACCACCAGAAAGCTTAAAGTAAACTTGATTAAAATAAAATAATCTTTTACTTTACTTGCCAGTGTGAAAGAGGTGGAATGAGGGATAACTGTAATCGTTTTATCCATTAAAAAAAATTATTTTATAAAAAGCCCTGGATGTACAGGGCTATTGAGTCAGAAATTATACTAAAAGAACCCGGGTTTACCTCAAATCTTACTCTCACCTTCACCTATGGGTTCAGTCTGTGGAATGAAATCCCTCTCATCTTTGCTATAATCATACGGCCAGCGATGAACCTCCGGAATTTCACCTGCCCAGTTGCCATGCGTGGGATGAATAGGAGTCGTCCATTCCATCGTAGTAGAATGCCATGGGTTTTTATTTCTGTCGGTAACCTTCCTTCCTTTATACATTGAATAGAAGAAATTAAAAATAAATAAAAACTGGGTGGCAAAAACTATAATAGCAGTGATACTGATAAATTCATTTAATCCCTGGAACATTTTAAAAGATTCCCAATTACTAAAATCATAATAACGGCGGGGCATACCTGCCAGGCCTTCATAGTGCATGGGCCAAAAAATAAAATAAGCTCCTACAAGGCTTATCCAGAAATGGATATAAGCGAGCGTGTTGTTCATAAACCTGCCAAACATTTTAGGATACCAGTGATATATCCCGGCAAACATGCCGAACATAGATGCCACACCCATTACAAGATGAAAATGGGCAATTACAAAATAAGTATCGTGCAGATGCAGATCAAGAGCTGAATTGCCAAGCCAAATACCGGTAAGGCCACCGGAAATAAATAAACTGACAAATCCTATTGCAAAAAGCATTGCCGGAGTAAAATGTATATTCCCTTTCCAGAGCGTAGTAAGCCAGTTAAATACCTTTATCGCAGATGGCACTGCAATTAATAATGTAAACAACACAAAGAAAGAACCGAGGAAAGGGTTCATTCCAGTAACAAACATATGATGCGCCCAAACTAAAAATGACAAGGAAGCTATCGCGAAAAACGAACCCACCATAGCCATGTACCCAAAAATAGGTTTGCGGGCATTAGTAGATATTACTTCAGATGTAATACCCATGGCCGGCAGCGCAATAATATATACTTCCGGATGACCTAAGAACCAGAATAAATGTTGAAATAAAATAGGGCTTCCTCCTTCGTTGGGAAGTATTTTACCTCCAATTACAATATCACTTAAATAAAAGCTAGTTCCTAAATGACGGTCAAAAAGCAGCAAAACCACTGCAGATAATAAAACCGGGAAAGTAAGAACTCCTAAAATAGCTGTGAATAGAAACGACCAAATGGTTAGTGGTAGTCTTGTCATGTACATTCCCTTTGTTCGCATATTCAGTATAGTCGCAATGTAATTTAAGCCTCCCAACAAAGTGGATATAATAAAAAGTGCAATACTGATAAGCCATAGATCCATACCCGTTTTAGAGCCGTCCATTGCTTCTCCTAAAGCGCTTAAAGGTGGGTAGATAGTCCATCCACCACTTGCAGGCCCGGTTTGCACAAACAACGAAGAAAACATCGCAACGGATGCAGAAAAAAAGAACCAATAAGACAGCATGTTCAAAAATGGAGATGCCATATCTCTTGCGCCTACCTGTAAGGGGATTAAATAGTTTGAAAAGGTTCCACTCAGACCCGCAGTAAGTACAAAGAATACAAGAATAGTTCCGTGCATAGTAACCAATGCGTAATAAAATTCAGTATCAAGTCTTCCACCTTTGGCCCAATGGCCAAAAATATCCTCAAGAAATGGAAATGTCTGGTCAGGATACCCTAACTGCAAACGGAAAACAACCGAGAAAAACCCCCCTATTACTGCCCAAATAATTCCTGTTACCAGAAACTGATGGGAGATCATTTTGTGATCCTCGCTGAAAATATATTTAGTAATAAAAGATTGCTTATGATGCTCATGCGAAGAATGCCTGGCGGAATGCACTACCAATGGTTCTTCATGTAAAACTTCTTCGTTCATAATGATATTTTTTTTAAACCCTGTTGGTTAAAACTGTTATTATTTATCGTTATTGGGACTATTACCCAATGCTATATTTCTTGTGGAATCTACAGGTGAAGACGAAGCAAGAAACTGCTTTGCTCTTATATACTCAGGTCTCTGCTTTATCATCCATGCATTGTATTCTTTTTGTGTTTCAACCACGACTACGCCCCGCATAGTAAAATGGCCCTTTCCACACATCTGATCACAACTTATTTCATATACGAAATCGGGATTACCTGTCTTTTTCTTCATTTCCTCCGTTGTTATTATCGGGGTAAACCAGAGCGTAGTAGGTGTGCCGGGCACTGCATCCATCTTTAATCTGAATTGAGGCAGCCCTACATCATGTATTACATCCTGGGAATTAATCACGAGTTTAACGGGCTTGTTAACTACTACGTGCATAGTAGTGGGAACATGTATATCATCATGGCTTGCTGCATCCGCCCAATCCACGCCGAGCGGGTTATTTTTAGCAGCATCTGTCAATTTATAGTTTTTTCTTCCCAAAATCCCATCTTTTCCCGGATAACGAATCTCCCAACCGAATTGATGTCCGGTAATCTCTATTAATTGTGCATTTTTAGGAGCATCTGATGTAAACTTAAACCAATATTTTAATCCAAATAC
This sequence comes from Ginsengibacter sp., assembly GCA_039935935.1. Taxonomy (GTDB): domain Bacteria; phylum Bacteroidota; class Bacteroidia; order Chitinophagales; family Chitinophagaceae; genus Ginsengibacter. The sequence continues at coordinate 6,962 of JBDTJI010000160.1, forward strand.
TACCAGAATAGTAAGTGTAATAGCAGGTACACTGGTCCATATAATTTCAAGCTTATTATTATGTGCAAAATATAAAGCTTTTCTCTTATCGCTTTCCTGGTATCTAAAGGAAAACCAAAATAATAAAATCTGGGTAATAAAAAAGACCACGCCTGTAATGATAATTGTAATCCACATCATTGTGTCAATACTCTGGCCCTCGGATGAAGCTGCGCCAATCATCAATCCTGATCTCGGATATAAAATATCGTTGCACCACCAAACACCGATGAGTCCCAATATAAGAAAGGCAAGCATCAGAAAACCATTGATCTTATTATTTTGCTTTCTGGATTTTTCTTCACCTTTTAAAATACTAACATATTCACTAGCTTTTGCAATCTGGAAAATTACCAGAAAAACAAGCACAACAATCGCTATCAAAAAAAAGTTGTTCATGATACTCTATTTTTTCCTCGTCCGTAACGGATTAATAATTTTTTATTAATACTATATATACTCATCCAATCTATCTATTCCCAAAAATTCTTATCAGACAAAGTGAATAATGCTTTCTTTCATGAAAGGATTATTTTTTGCCGTCATTGGCACACTTGACGCAAACCTGCTCACACCCCACATAATTATTCCAACAAACCCCAATGGAATACCCAGCTCAAACCAGCTTAAATGTGGCTTCATTCCAACTGTTCCGGGCATTACCATCTGATAAAAATCTATCCAATGGCCAAAAATAATTACGATACACATAAAGGTGACAATAAAATAATTTCTTTTAGTAGCCCTTTTCATAAATATTAAAATAGGTGCCACAAAATTGAGTACCAGATTCAGATAAAATAACCCTTCGTAAGGACCTTGCAACCGAGCTTTAAAATAGACGGTCTCTTCTGGTATATTACCATACCATTGGAGCATAAACTGATCGAACCAGAGATAAGTCCAGAAAATAGAAAATGCAAACATATATTTTCCCAGATCCTGAATATGTTCCTTATTTACGAATTCAAGCAGGCCTTGATTTTTAAAATAAATAACAAATAGGGTTAGAAGAGCTATTCCAGCTACGAAGGTACTTCCAAATGTGTACCAACTATACATGGTACTAAACCATTTTGCATCAATGCTCATCAGCCAAAGCCATGGAATAAAAGACCCTATAGTGAGTATGTAAAACACCACATAAGCGGCGGAAATACCCATATTTTTTTTCATCCATCGTTTGGATGTAGCAAGATCCATCGTTCCGGTTTCATCTGATTGCTGACTTAGGTTTCTTAATTTTTTCCCCCAATACGACCATAGAAAAAGAGCGACCAGCGAATAAGCTAAAAACACTGTGGGATTTAAAAATCCCTTTTTACCGTGCATTACGTGATCATGGGCCATGACATTCTTATCTAGCCATGGATATATATCACTTCTGTTACCAAAAATAATACAGAGTAAAATAAGAAAACTTATTCCACCTAAAATAGGTACGAGAGTTGAAACGGCCTCTGTCACCCTGCGAAAAGCTTCCTGCCAGCCACTCATGGCCAGTGTATTAATCGCGATAAAAAAGGTGGCCACGTTTACCAGCATTAGCCAAAACAAACAATTTTGAAGCATTACCGCCCAAAAACGCGTACTGTTTGCATTAGTGCCGTCTGCTCCGGCTATTGGATTTAGAAAAATAACTCCCAGAATAAGTGTAAGCAAGCCTACAATCATTAGCCCGATTGACCACCTCTTATATCCTGTCGTTATTTCATACTGATTATTCATTAAAAAAATTTTTTGTTTAAACTTTATTTTTTTGCAGTTGTGTCAATTCCGGAAGATTTAGTTGCTGTGGAATCTGCCCATTCAACCGCAACATTGTCTGTGGCGCCCAACTGGTGCGCCTTTACATATTGAATTACCATCCAACGCTGTTCACGGCTTAACTGAGAAGCATAACTTCCCATATTACCTTTACCATAAGTGATAGAATGAAACATCGTACCCACTGGCATTTTAACGTATTGAGATAATGTCAGGTTAGCTACCGCAGGAACCTTGCCGCCAGTCGCTAATGGCCCCTGTGCATCCATCTTAGCGCCATGACATATAGCACAGTTAATATTAAATAATCTTTCTGCTTCTTTCATTTGAGCATTATCAAGAGGAGGCAATGGATCTTTGAACTCAGCGCTCATTTTATATCCATTAGAATCATTAGGTAAGGGATAAGGAAACAGATCGCCCCGTCGAATAGTACCTTCTACCGGGTACGGTACGTAATTTATATCTTCTTTTGCAAGATTATTAGGAGCATATGCTTCATAAGCGCGGCTGTATGCCATGTCAGGCATAAAAATTTTACCCGGTTCACGCTTGTTGTCACAGCTATTCATCAATGTAACTAAACTAATTGTAATTACCAACGTTAAAAGAGTCCTCATTTTTTTCATGTCTAAAATTCAATTTAGAATATTTATATCAAGTTTAACCCCACGACGCCATTAGCGGCCAAAATTATCAAACTGCTACTTCTTCTGCTCTATAAAGCTTTTGGTCCTTATCATATCTCCCAAACCACCATCCTTCCTCGGCAACCTGTGTGTTTATTTCAATAGCCCCGTTCTGTTGTAAAAAGTTCTGTATCTCTGCTTCATTGGAATTTTCGGTACATTCAATTACCATCGTCATAAGGTCATCCGTAGATCTCAAATTAAAGTGATGCTTTTTGACTCCTGGCATCATTTTACAAAGCCAGCAAAATGTCCACACCATACCTACAGCGGAAAACAAAACAGTAAGTTCAAATGCAATAGGGATAAATGCCGGTAAAGGAAAATGAGGCTTACCACCAATATTCAATGGCCAGTCAACGGCAAAAATCCACCCCATGCCACCGATAGCAACTGCGGTTCCGGTAATTCCATAAATAAATCCCATAGTATGCAGGCTCGTTTCCCTTAACCCCATGGCCTTATCAAGGCCATGAATGGGAAATGGAGTATAAACTTCCTGGATCTTATATCCTGCCCTTCGCACATTCTTTACGGCAGAAAATAAAACTTTTTCTTCTTCAAAGGAACCTACAACAAATTTTTTAATCATGTTTTGTATCCCGAAAGGGCTATTTAATTAATAATATTTTTACTAACGGTCCATAAAACAATTAATGAGCATGCTCCATCTCTTTTTTATAAAATGCATCTGAATCTGTACTTTCCATATGCGACATTTTTTCTTTAAAATTCTCCCCGCTAAGTTTCAAGATCGCCTTAATTTCCGCCGCCGCAACTACGGGGAAGAATTTAGCAAAAAGGAAATAGCACGTAAAGAATAGGCCAAAAGTTCCCAGGTAAAATCCAATTTCCCAGATAGTTGGACTGTAGTAAGTAGTCCAGGATGAAGGAAGGAAATCACGGTACGTAGATGTCACAAAAATCACAAACCGCTCAAACCACATTCCCACATTCACCAACACAGCCATAAAAAAAGTAAACGTAGGATTTCTTCTTAATTTTCTGGACCAGAAAACCTGCGGCGACACCACGTTACAAAAGATCATTCCGTAATAGGCCCAACCGTATGGACTGAAAATATTAGCCCTGTTTTCACGAAATGCCCACCATTCATAAGTATTCTGGCTATACCATGCAATAAATAATTCAGATAAATAAGCGCATCCTACAATAGTCCCCGTAAGAACTATTACCTTATTCATAGCTTCTATATGCCCTATGGTAATATAATCTTCCAAATGCAATACTTTCCGGGTAATAATCAACAAAGACTGAACCATTGCAAAACCGGAAAAGACAGCACCAGCAACAAAATAAGGAGGAAAGATAGTAGTATGCCAACCGGGAATAACTGAAGTAGCAAAATCGAAGGATACAATTGTATGAACTGACAATACAAGAGGCGTGGCTAAACCCGCCAACACCAAGGCAAGGCTTTCCTGCCTTTGCCAGTGCTTCGTGCTTCCTGACCAGCCAAAGGAGCAAAGCCCGTAAAACATCTTTCTAAATTTTGTTTTTGCTCTGTCCCTTATGGTGGCCAGATCAGGCAGTAAACCGGTGTACCAAAAGAGTACGGAAACCGTAAAATAAGTTGATACCGCAAACACATCCCATAAGAGCGCTGAGTTAAAGTTAGGCCATACCGGACCGCGTGTGTTAGGATAAGGCAATATGTAAAAACCTACCCAAACGCGCCCCATGTGAAAAATTGGGAACATGCCGGCACACATCACCGCAAAAATCGTCATCGCTTCAGCAGCTCTGTTTACACCCGTCCGCCATTTTTGCCCAAACAATAACAGGATGGCAGAAATAAGTGTTCCTGCATGTCCAATACCGATCCACCAAACAAAATTAGTAATATCCCAACCCCAACCTACGGTACGTGTAATGTTCCATTCTGTTATACCATAAACCACTTCGCGGTAAACCGAATAAACTCCAAATATTAAAAGAGCGAGGGCAATGGAAAGTCCAATCCACCAAAGCCTTGTTGGCTTAGTTTCAATAGGGCCAATAATATCTTCAGTTA
>JBDTJI010000161.1:0-11705 GCA_039935935.1 Ginsengibacter sp.
GGGCGAGAACTGTAAAAGCAATAATTGACCCATCCACAACACCTGAAGATCTTGGAAGGCCAGGCCATATATTTCCCTTGCGCGCAAAAAATGGTGGAGTTTTAAGAAGGACCGGACATACCGAAGCCACTATAGACCTCGCAAAGCTTGCAGGACATGGAGATGCGGGAGTATTAGTGGAAATAATGAATGAAGATGGCACAATGGCGCGGTTGCCGGAATTGCGGCAAATTGCCGATAAACACGATCTTAAATTAGTTTCTATTAAGGACTTGATTGCTTACCGGTTAGAAAAAGAAACACTTATCAGGGAAGAAGTACGAGTGAAGATGCCTACAAAATTTGGGACATTTGAATTAATTGCATTTACGCAACTTAATACAGGCGAGGTACATATGGCGCTTAAGAAAGGAGAATGGGAAAAAGACGAACCTATACTGGTACGCGTGCATTCCAGTTGTATGACAGGAGATATTTTAGGATCATTCCGTTGCGATTGTGGAGATCAGCTTCATAATGCTATGAAGATGGTGGAAGCTGAAGGAAAGGGGCTCGTATTATACATGAACCAGGAAGGGCGTGGCATCGGGCTTCTTAATAAGCTCAAGGCTTACGAACTCCAGGAGCAGGGATTGGATACCGTAGAAGCCAATCTGAAGTTAGGGTTTTCTATGGATGAACGGGATTATGGCGTAGGGGCTCAGATTTTGAGAAAATTAAATATTTCCAAATTAAAACTTATAAGTAATAACCCGAAAAAAAGAGCCGGTCTTTTAGGCTATGGCCTTGAAATAGTGGATACAGTACCTATTGAGGTGGCCCCTAATGAATATAATAAAAAATATCTTCAGACCAAAAGAGATAAAATGGGACATAAGATATTGGCTAAGTAATTGTCAATTTTCATTCCTCATTAATACAACTTACAAAATAGGTATTAATCAAGCCTTGCGGTGAGATAAGAACCTAAATAGAAAAGAAATATCGGGAGAATATTAAACCGTCGCTTATTGCTTTGCCATAAGCATAGCTTTTTCAACAGTGGAGAAAAAATCTTTCATATCAAAAGGTTTTGCCAGGTACAAATCTGCACCGGCATCCAGACATTTTTCTTTTGCACTGGGATGAGCGGAGATCATCAAAACAGGTATGGACGCAAACCTCTTATCGTTTTTTAACGATTTACAAACGGTGCGGCCATCAACGCTGGAAAGTAGCATGTCCATTATTATCAGGTCGGGCAAGATATCCGATATTGACTCCTCGAGGCCGGTTACATTCAATTTTATATAGACATTATAACCTTTCATTTCCAGCATTGTTTTAAGCATAGCTACAATATCTTCATTGTCATCAATGATTAGCACTTTTTTAATATTCCCGCTCATAACTTTAATTATTCTGCAAATGTAAGGGGCAATTCAAATGAAAAAACAGACCCTTTACCATATTCACTTTTTACTTTAATTTTCCCGTCATGCCGTCTTATAATCTCTGAAGCTATGAATAAGCCAATACCAAAACCCGGAAAGGTGCTTTCATTCGTACCTTCTACCCTATAAAATCTTTCAAATACCCTTGTCTGGTCTTTCTTTCTGATACCGATTCCAAAATCCTTTACAGCAACAATCAATTTATTGTCCTTAACACTGCACGCTATCTGTACTGTTTTTGAATTTGGCGAATACTTAACGGCATTAGTAAGAAAATTAATCAAAACCTGGCCAATGCGGTCACGGTCAGCAAAGACCATTACTTTCTCCTCTGCAATTACGGGTATTTGAAAATCAGGATTAATCTGTTTTACTTCCGAAACTATCTCATTTACCAAACCTGTTATCTCAAAATATTCCTTATTAAAATTTAGTCCACCTGATTTTATCTTAGATACGTCAAGCAATTCGGCAATCAGTTTGGTAAGTGTATTTGTTTGTTTATCTATGGTTTTTAAAGAATTTTGCAAAAAGGTATCCGGGCTTTTTTCATGCTTTATTTGCAACATCTGCACATAACCTTTGATAGTAGTCAAAGGAGTCTTGAGCTCGTGACTGGCCATACTGATGAAATAGTCTTTCTCATGTTCCTGTTCTTTTATTTCCTGAATATCGGTACTGCTGCCCACCCACATTTGAATATTACCCGATGCGTCTTTTTGAGGAACAATACGGGTTAATTGCCAGCGATATTCTCCATCAAATCTGCGGAAGCGATGCTCAAACAAAAAATCTTTTCCACTGGATACAGATTCCATCCAGAATCTAATATTTTCCTCCCTATCGTCGGGATGAATCATTTGAATCCACCCATCTTTTTCTAATTGATCGTGCGTTAATCCGGAAAAGTCAAAAACATTTTGGTTGAAATAGAAAGGTTTACCAACAGTATCTGCAGTCCAAATATGTTGAGGAAGCGAATCTGCCAGGAGACGGAATTTTGATTCACTTTCCTGCAATACTTGCTGTAAATGTTTTTCGTCAGTTATATCCTGCAAGGTTCCAATAATTTTTACCGGATTGTTATCTTCATCAAAAAACACTTTACCTCGTTTTCTTATCCAGCAAATCGTATTGTCAGGCTTCACTACGCGGGCTTCGTAAATATACATATGTGTTTTCATACCCTGCTCAAACGCCTTTTCTACAATATCATGGACGTCTTCCGGATGAATCTGGCTGCGCAATTGCGCATAGGTAATTACTTTTGAAGGCTGATGGCCAAATATAACCGCAAGCCGTGGTGAATGTATGAAGTGATTAGTTGTCAGGTCCATTTCCCACGTAGAAATTCCCGTTGCCTCTGTGGCCAGGCGCAATCTTTCTTCCGCACTCTCTACTTTTTTCCTGGCCTCTACCTTGTCGGTTACATCATTCACTGTTATCATTATTCGAGTTATACTACCATCCGGTTCAAATAATGCCGCGTATTCAAAGTCGAGATAAAACTTTTTCATACCATCATTTCCGTCAACATACGCAACAGACTCTTTTTCGCTATAGGTTTCACCGGATGTAAAAACTTTTTTCAACAACTCCGGGTATTTCTGTTCATTAAGTTCAGGAAACACCTCCAGGATTGGCTTACCAATAACGTCCACTTGCGATTTTCGCCATACATTTTCAAACATTACTTTGTTAGCCGATTCAATAATGTATTCTTTGCCTCTTATTATAGTCATTGGTATAGGCGATTGCATTACCATATTGCGGAAATGCTTTTCACTTTCTTCCAGTAAATGTTTTGCTACTACAGTATTTGTAACTTCCATTGCTACGACCATAATTTGGGAAATTTCATCATCCGCATCTTTCAAAGGGTGGTAAACAAAGTTGAAATATGCATGCTCCAGTTTCCCCATCCGTTTTAACGGAACCACAAATTCATTCCCATAAAAAGGTATTCCAGTTCGAAATACTTCTTTAAATATTGGTTCAACTATTTCTTTCACTTCCGGTATCGATTCAAAAAGAGAATGTCCGATAAATTGATCTTCTGTTCTGTCAACAATTACTAAATATGTATCGTTGGCTTGTGTTACAATAAATTCCTTACCTGTGAAAATGGCTATACCAAGTGGCGCCTGTCGAACAGAATTACGGAATCTCTTCTCGCTTTCTTCAATTTTACGTGATGCGTTAATAATGTCTGATTCAGCTTTTTTGCGTGCAGTTATATCCCGCGCAATAGCAAACACAAGTGGTTCGTCATCTTTTTGCACGCTACCCAAACTTATTTCGACAGGATAAATATGGCCTTGTTTATTTTTATGTAAGGTTTCAAACGGAGGAAGATCGCTTTTCAGAGAGCGGTAAAAAAGCTCCTTGAATTTTCCAGCATTATAAATAGGATCAACATCCGGAACCTTTATATGTTCTAATTCTTCTTTTGTATATCCCCATTTTTTAATAGCAATTTTATTGAGATAAGCAAAACTGCCATCTTCTCTCATAAGAATAAATGGATCACCCGCATTGTCTGCCATAAACTTGAAAAGCTTGATTTCGGATAAAGCATCTTCCAGTTCACTTTTTTTCCTATGAAGCCGTTCCTCACTTTCTTTTAAATCATCAAGCGCTTTCTTTTTACTAGTTGTTTCAATTACAGTAACCAATACTCCGCCAACCTCGCCATCATCATTTTTAATAGGACTGTAGGCAAAATCAAAATAACAATTTTCAATGAATCCATTTCTATTAAGAGGCAACATTAAATCAGGAAATCCCACCGGCACTCCATTCATTACGCCATCAAACATAGATTCGATAATATTCCATATCTCTGCAAAAGTTTCCCTTGTGCTTAAGCCAAGTGCCTGCGGATGTTTTGTAGCGCCCAATATGGGTCGGTAACCATCATTATAAATTTGCGTGTATTCTTTGCCCCAAGCGATATACATGCCAAATGGATTGTTAAGCATTACAGACACCATGGTACGTAAACTTTGCGGCCAACTTTCGGGATTGCCTAAAGGGGTTTTTTCCCAATCCGCAGCACGGATAAGTTTTCCCATTTCTCCACCATTCGATAAAAACTGAAGTTTCGAAGATAATTCAATTTCTTGTTTCAACTTGCCCATTTTTATGTAATTGCGATTAGAAGTGGAATAGATAGCAAATGTAGCTGAATATTAATCTTCGTAATAAATAATAGATAATTTTTGGAGATAAATACAGCGATAGCTGATACTCATTTCTTAGAAATTTAGTTTAATGGGTCATCAAATAGTATCCAACATTCTGACTCTGAAATGCATTGAACTTTTGGGATGGAAGTGGTATAGGTTTTAAAAAATGCATGCCAGCCTCAGAAATAAAATTCCAAAGAAAACAGTTGAAAAAATTTACTTTGCATTAAGTCAATTAAAAAAAACTGAAATTCATTTATAAAATTTTGTTTGAATAATAAACTTACATACAGCATTAAAAAGTTCCTAAAATTTCTAATTCTTTTATTACCTTTTGTTATCACATTGGCAGCATGCCATTTATCAGGAAATAAAAACAGAAGATTAAAATTCAATCCCGTTTTAAAGAAAGTCTATCATTTTTCGCTGACAAAGTATGTGACAAAAAGCTGGAGTTATCAATCGGTTCCTACCAAAATTTGTGATACGGTCTATCTTAATTTTTCACTACAAAATTTACATAGTAGGGATAATTCTTTTACCTGTAAACTTACCTGGGATAAATTTATATGGTATGGAAAATTTAAAGTCAATTACATAAGAGACTCCACATTCCCTGTCAACGAATGTGGTGTTTAGTAATAAAGGACAGGTTGAATATGTTCAGGAAATGAATGAAATAATACAGGATATAGAAAATGACAGCGCTACCGGCAAATACCTTAGCGGAGTGATTCCCGATCAAATAAGCCAGGATGCGGTAACGGATATGCTTAATCGGATCTTTTCGGTAATTCCTGCAAAAGAAATCGCAGCAAGAGATACATGGATAAGTAATATAACTTTGATCACCAACCACCCGGTTAACATAAGTAATTTTAATGTGCTCAAAAGCCGTAATGGCGACACGTCGGTAATCGAAATCCAGTCTAATGTTTTTGCGAGGCGTTCCCCTGGTGAGGAACCTTACCTACAGGGAAATCAAAAAGGCAGCGCTTCTGTCAGTTATTCTACCGGTATGCCCTTTTTATACCAAGCTCAATCGGAGATAGTGACCACTACTGATGTTTATGATGTAAAGCAGGTAGAAAAATTCCTCTTAAAAATGGAATGAATTTTATAGCAACGGGATAGTTCTAAAAAACGCATGTTTCTTCGTTTTCTCCATGATCAAAAGTATGGGTTCTTAGTTAATGGGATCGAAATTTACATCCGAAAAGTATGGATTTAACGATTGGAAATACTATTAAGCCATTGTTCGAGACATACCTAAAATAGATGACTTTCAAATTAACATCATCCCTGAACGCTTGACTACGCGTTCCTGATATTCTTTAAATTAAAAAATCCCGGCTCAGACAATCTGAGCCGGGATTCTTAAAACGTTATGATTAACGATTAGAGCTTACTTATTTTCGCGGGATTCCAGTTCATTGCCTTTGCCAATCAAATCCATAAACTGGTCGAGCTTAGGAGTAATGATGATCTGGGTGCGCCTGTTCAATGTCTTACCCTGTGCGGTAGCATTGCTGGCGATCGGGTTGTACTCGCCACGGCCTCCGGCAGTAAGTCGTTTAGGATCCACTCCATAACTGTTTTGAAGTGCCTGCACTACTGAAGAACCCCTTAGTGCGCTCAGATCCCAGTTATTGCGAATATTAGGTTTGGAAATAGCAACATCATCTGTGTTTCCTTCTATCAATACTTCGTAATCTTTATAGTCTGTAATAATTTTTGCAATCTTAGATAAAGTGGCTCCCGCCATGTCAGAAATTTCGTAGCTACCAGATTTATAGAGCATATTGTCGGAAAGAGAAATATAAACTACCCCTTTCAAAACCTGTACATCGACATCCTGCAGTTCCTCCCTGCTCAATGATCTTGTCAGGTTATTTGTAAGTACCATATTAAGGGAATCGCTTTTACCTTTGGAAGCAATTAATTGCTGTATATATTTATTAGATACATTAATCTCATCTATCAATTTTGAAATATTCACATTACCCTGTCCTGCAGTTGCAAGGCATTTATCTAATGCTTCTTGTAATGATTTTACATGATCTTGTTCGGTTTTAATCCTCTTCTCCAAATCAGAAATCTGGACCCTGGCTCTGTCCAGGTTACCAGTACACTGTTCACCTTCTCTGGTAAGCTGGCTGTTAGTAGCTTGTAAGATCTTGTAATCTGCCTGTAAGGATTTAAATTTTTTGGTACCTACACAACCTGTGACAAATACCGTCGCTGCTACAATTGCGATTAAGTTAAAATTTACTTTCACGATTTATTGATTTTTAAGTTAAAAAAATACAAATATAAACAAAATAGAGGCTGGGTTTTCTTAAAGAGTTGGCAAAAGCCGAAAAAATAATTTTCACAAAATTTCAACTTGATGATATTCGTCATGCCTCTATTTATAATTTAGCTTCGCGCCCTAATCCGGATGGTTCATGATTAAAAATTTTACTCACTTTTTTTTCTTACTACTTTTATTAGGAATTTCTTTCGCTTTTACTCCATTTAAATTATTGGCACAGCAGGCTGATATTGTCATACATGTGATTGACAAGAGCAGTCAACCGATACCTTTTGCTTCTGTAAAGGTGACGGCAGAAAATGACTCTATCTCTCTCTTTGAAAAAGTAGCCGACAACCTGGGGAAAGCGTCTTTTAAGCTTTTAACTGATCACCGGTACACTATTTTTATTTCATCTGTCAATCATTCATCTCTTGAGCAGACAATTACTGTAACGAGCAACCGGAGCAGTTTCAACTTTGTGCTGGAAAATGCGGCCACTACCCTTGATGTTATTGTAATAAACCCAACAAAATCGATCATGCGGCAGGAAGACGATAAAACCATCGTAGACCCTGAAAATCTTGCTGCCAGCTCATCAAGCGGGTATGAGGTGATTGAAAAAGTTCCGGGCCTTTTTGTGGACCAGGATGGCAACATATATCTGAACAGCAGTACACCGGCTTCCATTTACATCAACGGCAGGGAGCAGAAAATGAGCACAGCCGATGTGGCTTCTCTTTTAAAAAGTTTACCTCCCAATTCCATTTCAAAGATAGAAATATTGCGGACGCCTTCGGCTAAATACGATGCATCTGGCAGTGGTGGAATCGTAAATGTGGTATTGAAAAAAGGAATCAGGATCGGTTTAACGGGTAGTGTAAACGCGGGAGTGCACCAGGGAAAATATGGTAGTCAGTTCGCAGGATTCAATTTGAATAACAACAATGGGGCATTATCTTCCTACCTGAATATGCAGGCAACCCATAAAAACACATATGATGAAATAACGACGGATAGGATATTCGCCCCTGATTCTTTGCTGAGCCAGAATGCCAGGACTAATTATCCCGGAAATAGTTATTACCTGGGCTATGGCATCAGTTATCAATTGAACAAGAAATGGGAAGTAAGCTACGACGGGCGCGTAAGCCTTGGCGATGACAACAGCCAATCAGTAAACAGCAGCGTGATCTCTAAAATAAGTACCGGAGATATTCTTACAAATAACAGCACCAATGTTTCCAACAACAACAACGAATTATTTCTTTCGCAGGGTATATCTTCTAAACTCAGCATAGACAGCCTGGGCTCAGAATGGACGAATGACATCTCTTATAATTATTCGCCAAATAAAACACAGCAGGATTTTATCACCGACTTCACCAAGCCTTCTACAACCATATCTTCCGGCAATGGGAATTTAAAAACAGGACTTAATTTCTTTTCCGCAGAATCCAACTTGCTATGGAAATTTCCTAAAAAATTAAACGTAGAGGCAGGAATCAAAACTACCCTGACTGATTTTGATAACCGTACCAATTATTATAGAAATGAAGGTAGTTCGTCGGTAAAAGATGTAGCGAGGACAAGCGCATTTAAGTATCATGAATCCATTAACGCAGCATACCTACAAGCATCCAAAATTGTTTCAGGCATTACCTTTAAAGCAGGCACGCGAATGGAAAACACTGTGATGGAAGGAAGGCAACAGATTCCGAATGATACCACTTTCAACATCAATCGTACCGACTTTTTCCCTTACGTATTTATCAGCCGTTCTCTTATGACCATTATGGGTTATGACTTACGTGCTTATCTTATATATCGCCGCTCCATAAGCCGACCCGGATATAGCTTGTTGAATCCTTCACAGCGATATGTCGATCCCTATCTTTTTGAAACCGGCAATCCTGCATTGAAGCCACAGTTTACCCAAAATTATGAGGTGAATATTTCGGTAGATCAACACCCGATCTTTGCAGTAGGTATTAATGATACTAAGGATATTTTCACTAATGTAGTCTACCAGGCAGACTCCAGTAAAAGAGTGGCCTATCGCACTTACGACAACCTGGGGAATAATAAAGAAACCTATTTCAGGATTTTAGGCGCTATACCCCAGGGCGGCAAATATTTTATTGTAGGAGGTGCACAGTATAACCACAACTTCTACCAGGGATTTTATGAAAATGAACCCCTTTCATTTAAAAAAGGAAGTTGGTCATTTTTTACCTATCAGACTTTAAAGATTTCTAATAACTCCCAACTTACGCTGAATGGATTTGTACGCATTAATGGCCAGCAACAATTTTATGAGCTCTCCCCGTTTGGCTCATTGAATCTGAGCCTCAATAAACAATTTTTGAAAAAGAAATTAGTGATCACACTTAGTGCGAGAGATCTTCTTTACACCAACAATAATGATTTTAACTTAAACCAGGGAAGCATCCATGCAAGTGGTTTTAGAAAATCCGATACCCGGCGGTTTGGTATCAACGCCCGCTATAGTTTCGGTATCCGGAAAAAAGAAGACAAGAGTAATTTTATGAATATGGATTATCAGGACAAGTAAAATTGATTTGCCATGCTATAATAATAGTGTTGAGATAAGTTGAATTTGACGTAAAAAATTTTCCCACTAAGCCAGGAACACAAAGAAAAACACTTTCCGCCCTTTGTTTCTCTACCTGTCTCGTGCAGGTTTACGGGAAACAAAACAAATAAGGATTAACATAACAATAGAAAGGATAAATTATCGAATACTTCTTTCAGCTCCGTAGGAGCGATATGTTAGTAGTGTAAAATAAGTTTTTTTTAGCTCCGTAGGAGCGGCATATTAAGTCCCCTGCAGTAAAAACTTAGTTAAAAGAAAAACAAATTGGAATAAGTACCTTTCTACTCCAATTATACGCGAACTCATTTTTTTAAATAATACACTTAGATGTACAAACCAGCCATTTTTCTCTTTCTTTTTAATTCGCTTTTCTGCGTAGTCATTGCGCAAACAAAAGATAGCACCACCGCAAAACATAAGGAAAATGAACAACCCCGTACTGAGATATCTCATGGAGTAGTTACTATTGACGGAGAGAGAATCAATTATACATCCACAGCCGGAACGCTCATCCTAAAAAATGATAAAAAAGAGAAGACTGCCAGCATGTTTTACATTTCCTACACAAAGGATGGAGTAAAAGATATTAATCATCGTCCCGTTACTTTTTGTTACAATGGCGGCCCGGGCGGATCATCTGTGTTGGTGAACCTTGGCGGTTTTGGACCTACCCGCGTTATTACAGCGGATGCTGAGCCCACTCCTCCTCCACCCTACCAGATACAGGAAAACCCCTATTCACTTTTAAATAATACTGACCTGGTATTTATTGATGCCGTGGGTACCGGCTATAGCGAGTTGTTGGAAAAAGGCACAGGCAGTGATTTTTGGGGATGTGATGCCGATGTAAAATCTTTCAGCGACTTTATATATCAGTACCTCAATAAAAATAATCTCTGGAACCGTCCCAAATTCTTATTAGGCGAATCTTACGGTACTCCCCGCTCCGCCATGCTGGCCAATCGGCTTCAGCAGCAGGGTATCGCCTTAAACGGTATTATCTTAATCTCGAGCATTTTGAATTTCAACAACGAATTCTGGTTTCAGCCTCCTGGCAGCAATGATCTTTCTTATGAATTGTACCTTCCCAGCTATGCAGCTATTGCATGGCACCACAAAAAGTTACCTAATCAACCCGCCAGCCTGCAAAACTTCCTGGAAGAGGTTCGTGGCTTTACCCTTGGCGACTATGCGCAGGCGCTCAGTAAAGGTGATTTAATTCCGCAGACATCGTATGCTAACGTAGTACGACATCTACATAATTATACAGGGCTTAGTGAGGCTTACCTGAAAGAGGCCAATCTAAGAGTGACGCCTCAACGATTTGAGAAAGAATTATTGCGTGACGAACGAAAAACGTTAGGACGCTACGATGCAAGGTATCAAGGCATAGACTTCGATGCAGCCGGTGAAAATCCTGATTACGACCCTTCAGCAACAGCTATGTTTCCTGCGGTCGTAAGTGCCTTTCACGATTACCTACTCAACAAACTGGATTATAAGAGCGAGTCAGATTATGTATTCCTGAGTTATAAAGTAAATGGCGCCTGGGATTGGCACCATACCGTAGGAGAGCATAAATATCCCGTGCCTAATACGCTTCCGGACTTACAGGAAGTGATGACTCAAAACCCTTACCTGCATGTGTTTTCAGGCAATGGTTATTACGACCTGGCTACTCCTTTTTTTAAAACTGAATATGAGCTGAATCATCTAAACCTTGCCCCGGAGTTGCAAAAGCATATCACCGTTAAGCATTACGAGGATGGCCACATGATTTACCTGCACGAGGAGGCGCTAAAAAGTATTCACAACGATTTGAATATATTTTATAAGCAGGCTACAGGTGGCAAGTAATCAAATTAAGCTTGTTTCAAAGATTAGCCGTGACGGCATTTTGCGCTCTTTTCTCTAAATAATGACGATTATTATTTTGATAAAAAAGTAATTAATAATAAATTCATTCTAGATTATCTGCCAACAAAAAACTAAGCGCTCACTTTAGCATTTCTTTTAGCGGAAACACAAACATATTGCTCGTTGTAAAAAAATCACCATTAAATTTTTCCCTAAATAAAGTAATTTTGATTACCCATTGTCCAGATCAAAAGCATTGAAACCGGTTTTATCAGCGCAATATTTATTCTATTCAATTCAATTCTATATCATGAAAA
>JBDTJI010000162.1:0-2668 GCA_039935935.1 Ginsengibacter sp.
AAAGAATTTATGCAGATTACTACTGTGGAGTCCGCATTAGCAGGGGGTTAGGGCTATCCAAAACGATTATTACCAATTCTGATGGTAGCCAAAAAGAATCAGATATGGAAATCTTTTTAGTCTCGCAGGTATTAATTTTAAGAACATCAAATCAAACGAATATAAGATAGTTAAGATATTGAATGATTACCCAATGGATGGAAATTAGAGCATGTGATACCTCTAACTTTTTTCCTTTTAGTTCCTGTTAATTGTGTTGTTTTGTGGAAATTAGAGCATGTGATACCTCTAACACTCAGTCCAAATGATAGTGGTTCTGGCGGCATTTTTATGACCCGATATTTGTTATCAAAAAAATGAATAGAGAAAATAAAAAAATTGTAACCGATTTGGCATATCGTTCAATAATCTGACCACAAGTTTGAATTGGCTTTTTCTGCCATTTCAATATTCGTAAAAGAAGAAAGTATATCGGCTTTATTTTTTCTTACACAAACAGTATGTTCATAATGGGCTGCAGGTTTCCCGTCTACGGTCCGTATTGTCCAGCCATCTTTATCGTTATACACTTCTTTACCACCCAGGTTGATCATGGGCTCGATTGCAATCACAAGGCCGTCTTTTAATTTATTTCCTTTACCTCTTTGTCCATAATTAGGCACCTGGGGGTCTTCATGCAGTTCTTTCCCAAGTCCATGCCCCACTAACTCCCGAACAACACCATAACCATATTTTCTTTCGGTATAATCCTGAACAGCGAATGATATATCACCGATCCTGCTTCCTACAACTGCTTTTTCAATTCCTTTGTATAACGACTCTTTAGTAACTCTTAATAGTTGCTTCACTTCGTCGCTAATATCACCCAGAGCAAAAGTATAGGCGCTGTCGCCATGGTAACCTTTTTTAAGAGCACCACAATCCACTGAAATAACATCACCATCTTTTAACTCGTCCTTCGTGGGAAAGCCATGTACAACAGCATCATTGACAGAAATGCAACATGCATAAGGAAATCCATGATAGTGTAAAAAATTGGGTACAGCATCATGGTCTCTTATGTATTCATCTGCCTTGTCATTAAGTTCTAAAGTAGAAATGCCCGGTTTAATCAAAGAAGTAATATAAGCAATGGCATCATCCACCAGGATGCAGCTTTGTCTTATCAATTCCACTTCCGCTTTTGATTTGTAAATAATCATCTGTTCTGTATTTAAAAAACCCCGGCAGAAAATGGCCAGGGTTTAAAAATTATTTTATTAAAAAAATCAAATCCCACCTGTTACGCCCGGTGCTGCTGTTGATTGCCTGCCCTGAATACGGCCACTACTCATTAAACCATCATATTGACGCATGAGCAATTGTGTTTCAATTTGCTGCAATGTATCTAAAACCACTGCTACCATAATTAATAAAGAAGTGCCTCCATAAAATGTTGCAAACCCTTGCGTAACTCCCAATAGTTGCATGACACCAGGTAAAATACCCACTATAGCTAGTAATACAGAGCCGGGTAAGGTAATTCTGTCCATAATAGTACCAATATAATCTGTTGTAGGCTGACCTGGCTTTACTCCAGGTATGAATCCATTGTTCCGTTTCAGATCATCCGACATTTGTTTTGGATTAAAAATAAGCGAGGTATAAACGAATGTAAACCCGATTGTCATAATACCATATACTAACATGTAAACCCCATTAGTCGGATCTGTAAAATAGGAAGCCCAATTTTTACCGGTAGTTTGAAACCCAGCAAAAATAGTAGGTAAGAACATGATTGCCTGGGCAAAGATGATAGGCATTACTCCAGCCGCATTCACCTTCAAAGGAAGAAATTGTCTTGCCCCACCAAACTGCCTGTTACCAACGATTTGCTTTGCATAATTTACAGGCACTTTTCTTACACCCTGAACTAGAACAATCAAACCTAAAATTACAGCGATAAAAGCGGCTATTTCAATAGTAAATAATAACAATCCTCGTCCGCCTGAGGTTTGTTTGGCTGTAAATTCCTGCATAAAAGATTGTGGAAGACGAGCCAAAATACCAATCATGATAATCAGCGATGTACCATTACCTAATCCTTTATCGGTGATCTTTTCACCGAGCCACATTACAAACATAGTACCTGCTGTAAGAAGAAAAACAGTGGATACCCAGAAGAAAGGTTTGTATGCCTCAAGCAAAGCGCCCTGGCTTGAAGATTCAAGAAAACCAATATAAGC
Source organism: Ginsengibacter sp. (assembly GCA_039935935.1). Classification (GTDB taxonomy): domain Bacteria; phylum Bacteroidota; class Bacteroidia; order Chitinophagales; family Chitinophagaceae; genus Ginsengibacter. The sequence goes on from JBDTJI010000162.1 coordinate 2,226, forward strand.
TGCCGCCTGAAAAGCCGTAACAATAACAGTGAGATACCGTGTCCACTGGTTAATTTTCTTCTGGCCGCTTTCACCTTCTTTTTGAATCTTTGAAATCTGAGGAACCAAAACAGTTACTAACTGCATAAAAATAGATGCGGAGATATAAGGCATAATACCTAATGCAAAAATAGATGCTTTAGCAAAAGCACCACCAACAAAAGCATCTAAAAGCCCAAGCATACCGCCTTGTGCGCTATTTTCGAGATTGGATAATTGATTCGGATCAATTCCGGGAAGAACAATGAACGAACCTACCCTGTAAACAAAAATGAGTGATAAAGTAACTATAATTTTATTTCTTAGTTCTTCTATCGTCCAGATGTTTTTTAATGTGGTGATGAATTTCTTCACAGAATGATAAAGATTTAATTATGAGCAATCACTGATGGATTGCAAATATC
>JBDTJI010000163.1:0-6478 GCA_039935935.1 Ginsengibacter sp.
TCTGTTCGGCAGGTTCCGAAATTTTTTATACGAATAAAATGATCCCTGATAATGGGTTTGAAAGCCATATAGATTATCAGTGGAAAAGAGAAGAACTTCAGAATGCTCTGTCAAAATTTGGGGGGATTACTTTACAAGAGGCTGCTGCACAGTGGCGGTTCAAACTGAGCTACTATGTTGATAAAGGTTTTTCGGAAGATGACATAGCCAATCTTTATAAATATCTTGATGATAACAAGCTCAGGGCAAAAATATTATTGACAGAAAATCATTTCCTTGATTTATTGCCTTTCCGCGCCAGCAAAGGTAGTGCAGTAAGGTACCTGAGTTACAAATGGAAACAACCCCTGGAAAATTTTATTACAGCCGGCAACAGTGGCAATGACATGGACATGCTAAAGGGAAAAACCAAAGGAATCGTAGTAGCAAATTACAGCCCTGAACTGGAAGAATTGCGGAAAAATAAAACAACTTATTTTGCAAATGCTCCCCTTAGCAAAGGCGTTCTGGAAGGCATTTTACATCATATTTCTTCAATGGGGATAAAACTTTAATGGCCGATTCCATTATTACAAAAGGTTTACAATCAGTTTGTGCGTTTGAAAAATTTGTTAGCTCTGACCACCGTAAATTTTGGCGCAAATTAAATGAAAGACCGTTTTACTATTCACCGTTTGACAGGAGAACCCGTTGGTCAGGAAACCAGACGGGGAAACATATATTTTGTTTACCAGCCAAAATAATCTTTTGCATTATTAAAGCATATATCCTGGATTACTTTTCCCGTCCATTCAATATCATTAGGCAACTCGCCGTTTTCTATTTCTTCACCAAACAAGTCGCAAACAATCCTTCTGAAATATTCGTGTCGTGGATAAGAAAGAAAAGATCTCGAATCGGTAAGCATACCAACGAACCGGCTCAGTAATCCCATATTTGACAACGCATTGATCTGTTGAGTCATTCCATCTTTCTGGTCTAAAAACCACCAGGCCGATCCAAATTGAATTTTTCCGGGAATAGTGCCATCACAAAAGTTGCCTGTCATGGTTGCTATCAATTCATTATCCGATGGATTAAGGTTGTAGATAATTGTTTTTGCCAGTTGATTGTTGGCATCAAGCCTGGCAAAAAACTTTGCCATCGACTTGCCTTGTGAATAATCACCAATTGAATCCCAGCCAGTGTCCGGGCCACACTCTTGCAATTTGCGTATATTGTTACTCCTGAAAGCGCCAATATGGTACTGTTGCACCCATCCTTTCTCCCAATCCCAAATTGCAAACTGGTAAAGCATTGCAGATTTAAATTTCAACTTCTCGTCAGTTGCTAATTCGCTTCCAGTGCGAACCTTATCAAAAATGGAATTAATTTCATCATCACTATAGTCGTCTGCATAAATATATTCCAGTCCATGGTCAGACACTGAACAACCCATTGATGCAAAGAAATCATGGCGTTGTTTGAGGGCATCTAAATAAGATTGGTAAGTAGTAACACTCATGCCGCTGACAGTCTCTAGTTTTTTTACATAAGCATTAAACGATTCCGCATTATCTGCATTCATAGCTTTGTCAGGACGAAAAGCAGGGAGAATAGTTATTTCAAATCCATCATCTTTTATTTTTTGGTGGTACTCCAAAGTGTCCGTAGGATCATCTGTGGTACATACCACTTTCACATCCATTTTGCGCAGCAGATTTCGAACGGAATATTCTTTAGTCTGTAGCTTTTTAGTACATCCATCATAAATCTTTTTTGCGCTTCCGGGATTTAGAATCTCGTGCACATCAAAATATCTTTGCAGTTCTAAATGTGTCCAGTGATACAGAGGATTGCGCAATGTATAGGGTACAGTCTCTGCCCATTTTTCAAATTTTTCATAATCAGATCTGTCTCCGGTGCAATAGCTTTCATCAACACCATTAGTGCGCATCGCGCGCCATTTATAATGATCGCCATATAACCATATTTGTGTGAGATTTTCGAAATTAATATCATCAGCTATCTGATCTACGGGCAGGTGACAATGATAATCAATGATAGGCATTGTCTTTGCGAAATCATGATAGAGTCTTTTTGCCGTTTCACTCTGAAGCAAAAAGTTTTCATCTAAAAAATTTTTCATAAAATGTGTTTCTAAAATTGGATTACAAATTTAAATAAGCCATACAAGGTATATTATTGTGACTTTATTGCCTGGTTAATTTTTTCTAAAGTTGCTTTTGCGCCATTTGTTACAATACCTTGCAAGTTATCCGTTATTGCCTGCTGAAAACCGGGAAGTCGAGTAAGATCTTCACCCCATAAATCTTTATCTTTTAAAATCTCTTTTATCAACACATCAACCGGCTTATCGCTATTCCATAGCTTATAAAATTTTGGCGCCATTTCATCTTCTATAAGGTATGGCTCACCATTGAATTCTCCGTAAAAAGCTTTGTCTTTTTGATTGACCGCCTTCATAAAATAAAGGTAAGCGGCAAAGCCTAATGAAAATAACACGGGAGGAGCATCGTGCTTTTCATAATGTTTTTTCAAAACCGGAACACACCTCATTTTGACTTTAGAAGTGTAATTCAGCGTTATATTTTTCCAAAGATGATTAATATGCGGATTACGAAAACGATCCAGCACGTTGGAGATAAAAGTCTCTTTGATCTTGCTGTCTATTTTATATGGAATCGATGGAGCTATCTCATTCTTCATCAAGCCTTCAATAAATCCAGATGACAAATCATCTTCCATAGCATCGCGTACGGTACGATAACCTGCAAGAAAAGCCAGTCCGCAGGTGAGCGTATGCGTGCCGTTAAGCAGCCGCAATTTCAATTCACGATGTAAATCAATGTTTGGCTCTATCACAATACCATCCTCCACTTTACCAAAAGATAAGATATCTTTTATTTTTTTATCGCCTTCAATCGCCCACAAACTGTATACTTCGCTCACCGTTAATAGTTCATCTGTATAACCTAATTCATTTTCTATACTTTCCTTAATATCCTTATCCGGTATTCCTGTAACTATCCTGTCAACCAGCGAACTACAGAAATAATTACAGTTTTCCAACCACTCAATAAACTTGTCATCTAATGAATTTAAATGCGCTAACTCCTGAACAATAGACTCCAGTTTCTTACCATTATCTACAATTAATTCTGTAGGTACAATTACAAATCCGCTGTCCTCGCTCCCGTTGAAAGCAATAAACCTCTCATATAATATCGCAAGTAATTTGCCGGGGAAGGATACCGGCGGAAATCTTTTTATGTCCTCGTGTACCAACGTAATACCTACTTCAGTGGTGTTGGAAATAATAATCTCAAAATTTTTGTCGTGAGCACATTCCAAAATTTTACTCCAATCGGTTTGAGCAATTAATACACGGCTGACTGACGAGATGATAATGTTCTCCTCTATTTTCTCTCCGTTTTTGAACCCCCGCTCACATAGGGTATATAGGCCATCCTGTTTGTCATAAGAAGAAGCATCACCTTTGGCTGTAGATTTGATCATTACTACGCGGCCATTAAAAACACCGTTCCTGTTTGCCCTGTCAATAAAATAATCAGGCAAGCCGCGAAGCAATATACCTGTTCCAAATTGCAAAACCTTTTCAGGTAGTTCAAAAATTTCCTGGTCCGGCACAATCACTTTCTCAGAAGTTATATTTTTTAAAGTATAGCGTGATAATTTCATTCTTACTTAGTAATTTAAATTAGATATTTTATTTTCTTCTAAAGATTGATAACCATTATATGGCAGTCGCGAAGGTATTTAAAACTTTTTTTTTGAAAGTTAATCAATCACCACCTGAAACACCAATGTCTTTCTTTTTCATTTCCAAAGCATTTGAATAAACATTAGACCGGGTAAAGTCTTCCGCAAAATAAATCTCAAAAATTTTCTATTATTGTCGTTCGCCTAAATGTATGAAAGTTTTTGCCGACCTGTAAAGCCTCGCCCCAACCCCTCTCAAGGGAGAGGGTAGTGGTCCGTGTCCCTATAGTGCCTTAAACAATTCACATAACTTTATCCGAACAAAAATGATTTCTTATCGCAAATCGGTGATGTCACACACATCCATATCGCCATAATCAAGATTTTCCCCGGCCATACCCCAGATAAAAGTATAATTGGATGTACCTGCACCCGCGTGAACAGACCATTGAGGTGAAATGACTGCCTGATCATCCTGCATCCATATATGCCTTGACTCCTGGGGTTGTCCCATAAAATGACAAACAGATTGTCCTTTAGGAACTTCAAAATAAAAATAAACCTCCATCCTACGGTCATGTGTATGCGCAGGCATGGTATTCCAGACACTCCCTATTTTCAATTCTGTCATTCCCATTTGCAACTGACAGGTTTTAATTACCGATGCAACTAAAAGCTTATTAATGATTCTGTGATTCGAATTCTCCAACGAGCCAAGAGTCACTATTTCCGACTCGGCTTTCGTTACTTTTTTTGTCGGATACTTGTGATGGGCAGGAGCAGAATTAATATAAAATTTTGCAGGATTTGCTGCGTCTAAAGAACTAAAAGTTACCTGCTCAGTTCCTTTACCAATATACAACGCCTCTTTGAAATCCAGATCGAAGGTGTTGTCGTCAGCTTGTATATTTCCTTTCCCTCCCACATTGATGATGCCCATCTCCCGCCTCTCAAGAAAGTAAGTTGCCTTCAGATTATCAGGGTTTGATAGTTGAAGTGTTTGCGCAACTGGCATTGCACCACCAGCTATAAAACGGTCAAAGTGACTCAAAGTGAGATGTATTTTATCTGACTCAAAGATTTTTTCTATCAAAAAGTTTTTTCGCAGATCTTGTGTATCCATGTGTTTTACTTCTACGGGGCTTACTGCATATCTGCTTTCCAATTGTTCTTTCATTATTTATTTTTTTAGTTTCTATTAAAAATTTTAAATGTTATCTGAATCTTCGATTTTATTAGTAAAAACTAGTAACATTAAAGCATCACCAGTTTTTAAACCTTAGTAGAATGCAATAGTTGAAGCCTTCACCTTCAACCTTATTACCTTAATGTGGCTACCATAAATGAATAAGGTAATAAGGTTGGTACTAACTTATTCTTCAACTTCTACTGAGGTTTTGAAAAACAAAAGCGAATTCCACTACCTATTTCGAAGAAACCATAATATTTAATCAATCAATTCAAATACCAATCTTTATATCTTTTAAGCGCTTCCAGAAAATAATAGTCTGCATAGATCAAAGGCACATCTATTTCAGAATTTAAAACCAATGCTCCTGTGCTGTGCATTAATAAAAATCCACCATTCTCTCCTGCCTTAGCTCTGTACTTATCACTTGAAAGGGATTGCAATATCTTTTCTGAATTAGTTATGTATTCCTGCTTTTCATTTCCAAAGGTATATTGTCCCAATTCGAGCAACGCTGACGCCATAATGGCTCCGGCAGACGCATCTCTTTCAGCGTAAGGAATTTTAGGCGCATCAAAATCCCAAAAAGGAATTTTATCTTCCGGCAAATTGGGGTTATTCAAAATAAATTTTGCGATGTTCCTGGCCTGTTTGAGGTATCTTTTATCTTTTGTGAAACGATACATTATTACATAACCATACAGTCCCCACGACTGGCCTCTTGACCACGCAGAACAATCTGCAGCGCCCTGCCAAGTAGCTTTGCGAATAACCTTGCCCGTTTGCAGATCATAATCTACAACGTGCCATGAGCTATAGTCGGGCCTGTAGTGATTCTTTATTGTCGTATTAGAATGATTGATGGCTATCTCTTTATATTTTTTATCCCCACCCTGCTCAGTTACCCAGTCCAGCATTTCGAGGTTCATCATATTATCAATGATTACAGGACACTTAAAATATTTATTAGTATTCCAACTTTGTATGGATTTGATAGAAGGCCTGTATCTTGTAGATAACGACTCAGCAGAACGGAAAATAATATTCTTATATTCTTCCTTTTTGGTAAGACGATATGCATTCCCAAAACTACAATACATCATAAAGCCCAAATCGTGAGTGCCTGTGTTGTTTTGATTGGGTTCCAACAACTGCATTGATCTTTCCGCTTCTTTCTTTATTGCGTCATTTCCTGTTTGTTCATAGATATACCAAAGGCTGCCGGGATAGAAGCCGGAACACCACCATTTAATATCCTTCGATATTAGCTTTTTATCCTTTTCATCATAGGATTGCGGCACCTTACCAGCAGGTATCAATGTCATCATATAACTGTATTGCTTATCCGCAAGTTCAAAATTTTCTTTAATCAATTTGCTCATTTGTTCTTTTTCAGAACTGCTTTGCGCATTGGAAAAAGCCACCCAAAAGATTAAAGGAATAATAAGAGAAATTTTTTTCATGCCTTTCAATTAATTTTAAAATATATTATTTTCTGTTCGTAGTCTTTAGGACTGTGTTTTCATTTATGGATTTTATAAGATATTGATTTGTGTGAATCCAAAG
>JBDTJI010000164.1:0-10009 GCA_039935935.1 Ginsengibacter sp.
ACTTATTGACTCCATTTTTGTAACGCATCGTTGAGAACGGAATTGCCATTTCAAATACCCATTTGTCTTCATCATTTTTCACCTGGGACGTCCATTTGTTATCCCAGTTTAAATCTACTTTGCTACCTTCATAAATAGTGCCATCCCGTTGTGCACCGGCAGCATTTGCACCAAAGCAAAAACCATTGGTAAGATCATTAAACGGATCGATGAAGACACTGAAATTATCGTTTTTTAAAAAAGCAAAATCACGCCGGAGCGACTGCACAAAATAGCGGCCGGGCTGTAATTTATAACAAGTAGCAATGAGATAAAAATTATGATCGTCGTAGCACATGCGCACTTCTGTTTTTACTTGTGCATAGGACGTGTCCATTGGGAGCACCATATAAAAATTGTGAGCGGAGTCAGCCTGCCGCCATGCTTCATCATCTATGGATCCGTCCACCATTATGGGCGTTGCAGCCCTGTGAATGTGCAACTGGTAGGCTTCGTTCTTTTTTTGTGCGAATGCGTTAAAAGAAAACAGGAAAAGAAAGCTGAAAATAAAAAATATAATTCTCTTAAGAATGTTAGTTGAATATCCTTCCAATACATTTTTTTTTGTAATCAATAATGGTAATGCCGTTAGCTTGGTTTGCGCCATTGGAAGTAAATCTTGCATGATCACTTTATTAAGTAAGCCACACCTTTGATAGTCAGAATGGGCGCTCAGGCAAAAAAAATGCAAAGGGTAAGTTTTTATAACAATGAGAAAAATATTTAACGAAGGGTTGAGTAAAATGCATGATTAGGGAGCATTGTAAAATAATCTTTTATGATAGGTTTTTAAATATGTATTGTCTTTTCTGAACGTTTGTTTGAACCGTTGTTACTATTTCTTTATGAAGCTATTTGGGCCAAATACCTCAAAAAAAATTAAATATTTACCTGTTGATAAAATTTATAACCCTTGTAAAGACCTTTTTCATTCAACAAGCTACTCTCAACCCATCTCCCACCCATTTCTTACAGTCTCACGAATAATTTCATCTGCTTCAGGCAAGCCTATTGCTTTCATATTGGCTGCATCCCAGTAAATCTTTTTGCCGCCCAGGCGCAATGAGAGTACTCCCAATAATACGTTTTCGGTGAGACGAGCGCCATATTCAAAATTGGACAGAGCTGCGGGGCCACCTTTTATCGCATCAACCCACTCACGGTGATGTCCCTGTGTACGCGGGATGGATGGCGTTGGTGGAACAAATGAAGTTGAAAGGCTCGCAGGGAATATTTGTGGTTTACCACTTGGGCCTTCATTGCTAAGAAGAATACCTTTATCACCTACATACATCGCTCCTCTGCCTCCAAACTGAATGTCTTTGGGCAGCAAGTCCGGTACAGCAGGATGAAGACCTCCAGAATACCAGGTCAGCTTAAATGGCGGTTCATTATTGCCGGATGCAAATTGATAATAGCCAATTTCACCATAAGGTGCAATAACTGCGCTTCCCTTATTACCAGCAGGGTAAACCTGTACACTCTCGGGGGTCTGGAGATTAAATGCCCACGTAACTGTATCCATATCGTGACAGCCAAAGTCGCCTAACGCGCCGCATCCGAAAGTCCAGAAGTCGCGCCATTTCACCGGAGTATAATCTTTATTATAAGGACGCCAGGCGGACGGGCCAAGCCATAAGTCCCAGTTAAAACCAGCCGGCACTCCATTAATACCTTCAGGAAAACCGTCTAAATGTGGTAACCACCTGGTAGCTCCTACCCACGAATGTGCTTCATACACTTTACCTATTACTCCGGCGCGAAGGTATTCCACCGTTTTGCGAAGCCCATCGGTATTATGAAGTTGGTTGCCCATCTGCGTTGCTAACTTAGTCTCTCTTGCTACTTCGAGAACTTTCCGTGCTTCCCAGATATTATGAGTCAACGGCTTTTCGCAATAAACATGTTTTCCTGCTCTCATAGCATAGGAACTATTGAAAATACCGAAAGCCCAACTGCCGTCTGCTTAATAAAATTACGCCGTGAATTACTTGATTGCATTATTATTATATTTTTGTTTATCAATAATAACCTAATATGTCTTCTATTAGCATTGTCTTTATTTAAGGCCTCTCTCTTAGAGAAACCTCATCAGTCAGCTTCATCATCTGATCGAATTAAGCTCTTTTATAATAAATGATGTAACAGGAGACTTAGTACCCAGGATTTTGAGTCAAATAAGGTGTCCCATCCTCCCCAATACCCATTGATAAGATTTGCGCTTGAGGAATAGGGAAAATCATCTTGTATTCTGCAAATGCCGAGGCTGCCGCGAATTTTCCCAGGTATTTTTTTTCATTAAGTAAATAAAAATCAATTTCAGCCTTAGTTACATCATATCCCCAACGTTCTAAATCGAAGAATCGCATTCCTTCCATCCCAAATTCGAGCTTACGCTCAAACCGGATCGCCTTTAGTGCTTTTTCTTTTGTATCAAAATAATTTGCAGGATAGGGGCTAACTTTATAATTAGCTGCTGGGTGCCCTTCAAACATCACGAGATCATTAGCTGCGCGTTCCCGGACTAAATTTACATATTCCCGCGACTCAGTATATTGATCTGTTTCGGCTAATGCTTCTGCATACCACAATAAGACATCGTCAAAGCGAATAAGATCTGTATTTAAAGCTGAACCACGGGTAACGTATTGACTGTTAGATTTCCGGTACAAGTTTTTTTTAGTCATAAAATCTCCACCATTCGAGGGGTTTCTAACCCAATTACTTTGTGGAAAACCCCAATCGTAAAAAGGAATTCCACGGCGCCCTACAGAATGATCTAATCTTGGATCAACTGGAATTGATCTATCCGCATCGTTGGTATTAGTAGCGCCTAAAATATTGGTTCCGGGAATTGCTTCATCCATATAGGATCCATCCAATTTTGGAAGACCATTATTATCCACCTGGAAAGAATTTACGAAGGTATATGAAGGTTGATAAAAGCCATAGCCGCCCCCATTCATAGCGCCACCATAGAGAGTATTTGGTTGATTTCCCGGATTTGCGTTTGCGGCGTCGTCCGTTGAATGTTGAATGGAAAAGACGGTTTCGCTATTGTTCTCCATATCTATACTATAGTTATCACTATAATTAGTGACCAAATGATACTTAACACCCTTTGCATTCATTCCATTATCAATAATATCTTTCAACAGTGGCACTGCTGTAGAAAACTTACTTTGAAACATGTAAACTTTAGCCAGAAGTGCTTTTGCTGCCCACTTATTAGCACGGCCTACCTGATCCTGTACATCCGGCAAAAGCTTTATTGCCTCTGTCAAATCAGCTTCAATCAAAGGTAAAACTTCAGTATCATTCTTGAGTTTAGGATTATTTTCTTTGGCTTCGAGAACCTCATCAACATAAGGAACTTTGTTGAAAATTCGTCGTAATTCAAAATAAAACAACGCACGTAGAAATTTCATTTCGCCAATACGCTTATTTTTTAAATCATCATTAATTCCTTCAACTGACTTAATCATATTAAGAGTAGTGTTTACACGTTTAATACCACCATAGTTGAAAATCCATTTTTGGTTAAAAATGGTATTATTCGATAGAACCGAATAGTTTTCCATCTCATTTATATATGTCTGATCCCCTGGATCAGACCCTTTATTAGCATCACCACCATAAATTGAACCAAAAATCCAGTTACTTGGTGTTGCTCCCCATCCATTTTCAGTTAAAGAAGCATATGCTGAAGTTACCAATAGTTCAATTCCACTTTGATTCAACAAGGCTGCCTTATCTACATCACCTAACGGAGTTACTTCAAGCTTCTTGCTACAAGATGTAACAAAAAGAGAAATAAGTGAAGTTATCAGGATATTTAAGAATATTTTTTTCATGTTGTTAGTATTTCGCTTATTAATTTAAACTATAATTAAAACTTGACGTTAATCCCGAATAAAATTTGTTTTGACGAAGGCCACCGTCCCCAATCAATACCAGTCGTAAGATCACCGCCATCACCAAGCACCTGATTCGTAATTTCAGGATCTATACCTGAATACTTTGTAAACGTAAGCAGGTTTGTTCCCTCAACATATACACGCAAATTACCAAAACCCATTTTTCTAATAATTTTCTCAGGAAATTGATAACCTAAACTCAAAGTTTTTAATCGGATAAATGAACCATCTTCGATATAATAAGAAGTAGAAATATTACTATTAATATTGTCCTGCGCGTCTAAAATAGGCAGAGTTGCGTCTTTCTTGCCGGCTCTCCATGAGTCATCACGCCATGCAGGAGAACGGCTTCCGGCAAAAGATTCAAAATCTGTAAACCATTTTACGTAATTATATATCTCATTTCCAACAGAAAAATTTAAAAAAGCATTCAAATCGAAGTTCTTATAACTTATTCCAGCATTGATTCCCCCAGCAAAGTCGGGGTGAGGATTTCCAATTACTTTCTGATCATTCGCATTAATTCTTCCATCACCGTTTATATCTTCAAAAACATACTTACCTACCCAATTTCTGGCAATTAATCCAGCATCGTCCCCAATACCAATAGGTAAGATCGTTTTCCCAATACGTTCGCCACTTACAGCCTTATAGTCAGTAACACTTTTTTCATTTTCATAAAATCCTATGATTTTATATCCATAAAATTGAGCAATTGGACTACCTTCCCGTGTAAGACTAATATTTCCAAACCGGGTAGCAGTCCCCCAAAAAATATTACCACCACCCCTACTAAGTTTGATTACATTGTTTTTGAAGGTTGAAATATTTACACCAACATTATACCTAACATTGCCAATTTGATTTTCATGATTTAAAGAAATATCCCAACCCTTATTTTCAATGTCTCCTATATTTACATACGGAGGAGTTGCTGTGCCTGCCAATCCACTGTAATTATCCCTAACCAACATGTCGGATGTTTTCTTTACATAGTATTCTATGTTTGCAACCAATTTTCCATCGAACAACGTTGCATCTAAACCGACATTAAGCATTTTCGTTGATTCCCATTTCGTGTCAGGATTACTAAAATTAGTTAGCATGAAACCAGGAAATGCAGTAGTTTGCGCACCTGAAAAGTCATAATTGGTGCTGCCAGGACTAGTCCCATACGTGGTTGCCCAATTAGAAGCCCGTGGTATTTCAGAGTTGCCAGTTACTCCGTATCCTGCACGAAATTTTAAATCACTCAACCAGGACAAGCTTCCTTTCATGAAATTTTCCTCAGAGGCTCGCCATCCTACTGATAAAGATGGAAAGGTTCCGTAACGATTAGAAGCTGAAAAACGGGACGATCCATCACGACGCGCGATTGCTGTTAATAAATAACGAGCTTTGTAAGCATAATCTGCTCTGGCAAAAAGACCAAACATATTTACTTTGTTGTTAAATGAGGAGCTATTTGACATATCCTTGGTACCTCCATTAGTTAAAGTCCAGGTATTGACGTTATCCTCAAAAAGATAATCATAGCGAATAGCAGACATACTGCGTCCGTCACCATCTCCTATAAATTCACTCCCAATCAATACTTGCAGATTATGATTTTCATTAAAAGTCTTTTTATAGTCCAATGTATTAGTCCAAACGTAGCGGGAATTATAATTGGCACTTTGAGTAAAGTTATTACGGGAAGCTCCTTCTGCAGCTTCAGGAAATTTTTTATTCATAGCATAAGAGTTAGACCTAATATGATCTAAACCAAAACTAGTGCGAAATTTTAAATTGGAACTTAAATCAGCCTCAACAAAATAGTTGCCAAAAAGTCGAAGATCAGTATTCCTGTTATCTTTAGTTCGGTATAATCGGGCTAAAGGATTTACATCATTCCCTGACCCATTAGCCTTAGTGCCGGAAAACCTTCCAGTTATATCATATACCGGAACCCAAGGAGCTGTTTTCAGGCTTGTTAGCATTGGATTGCTTTCATCCTGGCCGGTTGGGCGATTTGCACCTGAAAAAGATAGTGAAAAATTTTCACCGGTACGTAACCATTTACGGATATTAAATTGTGTGTTGGAACGCAATGTATATCGGTCATAGTGGGTGTATTTATAGGTTCCTTCCTGGTTATAGTAACTCAAACCCAATAAGTACTGCGCGGTAGCGTTAGCCCCGGAAAACGTAAGGTTATGGCTTTGAGTAGGAGCCTTTTGTGTCAATGCTTTATACCAATCGGTTCCTTCAGAAAATTCAGTTATTCGATTCTTTTCGGTCCAATCATCTATTGTAAATGGGCCATTGCTTCCTGTTGGTATAACATATTTAGGAAAGACTGGCGTTTCTCCCTTTCCGAATTGGGGATGAGAAGGAATAGTGGAAGTGCCCCGAATATTGGCTGCATTCTTTATTGATTCCCACTGAGTATTAACCCGATCCCGTGAATCTAATACTTTCACAAATGGTGGAGCAGTTGCAATAGAATAATAAGCATCATAAGTTAGTACCGGGCGACCTAACTTTCCTTTTTTAGTAGTAATAATGACTACCCCATTAGAGGCCTGAGCACCGTAAATAGATGCCGAAGAAGCATCTTTTAAGATTTGCATTGATTCGATATCATTAGGATTGATAGAATTTAAGTCTTGATTACGGGTAGATACTCCGTCAATTACATAAAGTGGCCCATTATTATTTACAGTTCCTATACCACGTATCCGTATCATTGTGGGGGAACCAGGTGCACCTTGTGCACCAACAACTACCCCAGCAGCTTTCCCCTGTAATTGCTCTCCAAAATTTGAAGCAGGAGTTTCCTTCAGTTGTTCAACATTTACTACTGTAACAGATCCCGTAATGTCTTTCTTTCTTTGAGTTGAATAACCTGTAACCACTACTTCATTTAAGGCTGTTGATTCCGCATTTAGCAGAATATTAATAGTTTTACGTCCATTAACCGGAACTTCCTGCCCGGTAAAACCCACATAAGAAAACATCAGCGTACCATTTGCCGGAACATCAATAGAATAATTTCCCTTTACATCAGTAGAGGTGCCCGTAGCTGAACCTTTGATGGTAATACTCACTCCTACCAAAGGCTCATCTTTGGCGTTGGTAACCTGGCCTGTTACAATATCTGCGTAATTTGAAGGAAGGTAATTATCATGCAAAATATTTTTTTCGGTGGTGGTACCGGATTTAACGGGCAAAGCAAACAGCATCTGAAAGGAGGGAATAAATAATAATAAAGCAACCAATCTAATTTCCACGGTGTGTTTAATAACTGACTTTTTAAACAGACTAATAAATTCGTGAGGCATTTTGATAAAATTTTTATGATGAGTAAAGTAAGAATAGCGCATGTAGAACATTTTTTAGTAACGAAAGACATTACTTTTTACGCAGATTTAAGGCATAGCAGGTTTAGTAATAGCCGGAAGAAAGAAATCTCGAGAACTTTTTTAAGACCTTGAATTGTATTGTAGAATCTTTGCCTGGGACAAAAAAGAATGTTCATGCTTGGGGGGGTTTTATCTCTTAATGAAATGTTAAACCAAATATATAGTAAGTTTTTTAAAGAGAGTAAAAATTCTTAACGGGGTAAATACAATGTATGATTAGGTAAAAAAATAATCTAAATCATTCATTTCATTTGCATACCTAGAAAGGTCAAACAATTCTGATTTATTAGCGGCATAGCCGGTTCCAATTTACTCTGTTTTATCTCCGGCCCATTCCTTAAAAAGACTGTATATTTTTCAAGGTATTCTTTGGGAGGTGTATGCCATTCCGCAGTTCTGCTTACTTTGGTGCGCACACAGTGATACACAAATTCGTACAAGATATTTACAATTTTGGAATTGGGAATTAAAGTTCCGTCTTCTCCCTTGACAAATGCACCCCTGCTTCCGGTTTTAACTTCCCTGGCTATTTCCAGCATTGCATAGTATACGGGAAGGCGTGCAGATTTTACTCTTACAAAATACCCGGGCAAGCTTTGAACTTTCTTCTCGGCTCTGTCAAAAATCTGATTGTATTTTGATATTAAATCTTCTGATAAAAAACTCTCTTTTTCTTGTACCGGAGAGCCGAATATAGACATCTTGACGTCCTTTCCGGATTGGTTATTATCGTGCAGCAGCCCGATATATTCTTTTATGTCAGCAGCGGCGGGTCCGTAATAAGCAGCAATAAACTCATTTTTTTCTTTTTCAATATCAATGTCAGGATTCCACAACATTTTAGCAATCATATAAGCTCTTAACGGAGCAAAATCACCACCGGACTGTATATTGCCTTGTTCAAACAACGCGGACACATTATTGTCTCTCAAAAACTTGATATTGGGCTGTAATATACGCAGGTTGGGAAACGGAGCAAACAGGTGTGAAAAACGAATTACATAATCCCACACCAATATATTATCGGTAAGTTTACCCCAGCCTATTAAATCTTCGCTAAAAGCTTTATCGCCCGTCTGCATAGGATCGTTCCGGGAACTCTCAATACTACACAGCATAATGTTTACATTCTTCCGTGGTTTTATACCTTTTGGTGGAACACGGGAGTACTGATATGCCAGCGTAGAAATAATTTTATCCGGGAACCTGCCTGCCACTTTATTTATAAAAGTTAACAATGAACCCATGCCCAAAGCAGGATATTTATCTCCACCATGCGTAGAAAGTAATTTTTCCTCCGGTGCAAAAGCAGCATATTTTTTATCCAGTGCAGCACAGTTATCGCAACGGCAATAATTCACGTTGTCGTTTTGACTAACAGACCAATACAACGCCCCGGGATTTTTATCTATTGCCTTTTGCAGGTTTTTGCACACGATTTCCAGTACGTCTGGATTGGTTAAACACAATTGCGATTGAGGCTGCGTGCTGCTGCCATCCCAAGATGGAACGGAACCGCCATGCCTTTCTCCATTATAAAAGCTAAAATATTCCGGATGGCTTTCCCCGTATTCCTTGGGATCCAGCAGACTGTTAAAAGTGTGTACCCAATATCCCCATTGCGTTTTCTCGCCACCTCTGCCTTCAAAGGAGTGTAGTTTATGCCAGTTCATAAACTCGGGATCGTACACATCATTGTAATAGGTTTCCCTAAACCTGAAAGCAGGTAATTGTATATCATTTATTGGTTGAAGTACAATTGCTTTTTTTTGAGGGATATAGGTAAAATCTGATGTGTATTTTCTACAGCCCAGGTATTTATCCAGAAAGGTATACACGCTGTATATCACTCCTTTTTTATCACCTCCTGTTAAGGTTAATGTATGTTTGTTTGTTCGTATGAGTAATCCATCCTGCTTTAACTGATTATAATCTATCTTATCCTGTTCGGGTCTGCTTACCCTGCCAATCAAAATTTCGAAACTTGTATTTTTTACGTTGTCGGGAACTACGGGTAAATTCACGCCCGTGATCCGGAACAAATAATCCTGCAACACTTTAGCTGACTGAATCTCTATTATAGTAGCTTTTTCCGGTAGTACAATACTGTAGGCAGATTTACCTTTTTGTACCAGGGTTATTTTTTGGGCTACAGTCGTTTTCATGCAGAAGATGAAACAACCCACCAGGTAAAACAATATCTTCATGTTTAAGCTTATTATGAATGTTGCAGTATAGAAAATAAATTGAAAGATAATAAATAAGGCGTAAGTAGAAACAAACGTCCGCTTAACCTTTGTGGACATTTTCCATAACTAACTACTCGTTTATATTGTTATATTTTTCAAAATAGAATAAGCAAAGCCAATTTATTTTCAACATTTACTATCCGCACACACATCGTTATCCTTTAGCCCGCTTCTCCAGATCTTCCCTGCCAATGATCAAGATTTTTCCAACGGGGATGCCATCTTTATAGGCGATGGCCCGCAACTGATATATTCCCTTTGGAATTTCTACCGCCTGCCCTTTGTATTGCTTGGAAAACGAGTCCGGGTTTGTATTATCAATCGTATAGTAAATTATTAAGTCGTCTATATCGGTACTTAAATGCACAAAGAGCTCATTCTTGTTATTACGTGTAACTTC
>JBDTJI010000165.1:0-4086 GCA_039935935.1 Ginsengibacter sp.
AATTTCTCCCGATTTGAATCAAAGCGATCTGGATGATATTATTGACCTGGCCATGGAAATTAAATTGGATGGATTGGTGGCAGCTAATACCACGATAAGTCGCAGCAATTTACGTACATCGAAAAATGAAATAACAAAAATGGGTGCAGGTGGCCTTAGCGGTAAACCTTTAAGAGAGGAAGCCACCAGAATCATTAATTACATTCATCAAAGAACTAATGGAGCCCTTCCGATAATAAGCAGTGGTGGAATCTTTTCTGCACGCGATGCAAAAGAAAAATTTGAAGGTGGTGCAAGCCTGATCCAGGTGTGGACTGGCTTTATCTACGAAGGACCGGGAATTGTAAAGAATATTCTGAGCGGACCTACCTATATAAAATAGAAAAAATTAGCGTATTTTTATTCCACATCTGCATTGTTGCAGGACTTTTTATTTCTACAGTAAACAAACATTGTGAGAAATATTTGTATTTATATTATCAGTTTGGTTGTTTTTATTGCTTCATCCTGCAAAAGTCATGTGCCTTCTCATGAAGGACCTGTAAAAGAACCTAAATATATTTTAAGCAGTTTCATGAATTTCTGGTCTTACTGGTATAATGAGGTGAGATTATCAGAAGATTTTGTTCCGTACAATGAAAACGATTCTGTAGTGAGTAAGAATTTCTTTTTGAAAAAGGTTTTATCGGGCGACTATCTTCCTGTAAAATTAAAATCAAATGATTCATCAAGCTATTACCAACTTTGCAAAATAAATGAGGCAGTTGACAGCTCTATTACAGCAAACATTATAAGGTATGGGCAACTATATTATCAGTTTTTTAAAATGGAAAGCAAACCATTACCTGGATTCAATTTCGTTGATATAAATGGAAACGTCTATAACAAGCAGAACTGTAAAGGGAAAATAGTGGTTCTCAATTTTTGGTTTATTGGTTGTACTGCATGCCAGGAAGAAATGCCTGATCTTAATAGAATTGTTGCGTCATATAAAAATCATAATGATGTGCTTTTCATAAGTATAGCTCCGGACAGCGCAAATGATCTGAAGAAATTCCTGGAAAAAATACCTTTCAACTATGCAGCAATTCCGGACAAAAGTTCTTATGTCGCAGATACTCTTAAAATACCAATGTTTCCAACCCACATGATAGTTAACAGAAAGGGGCAAATTGCTAAAGTACCCGAAGATTACAGAGAGCTGGCAATTGAGTTGAGGAAGGAATTATTGAAATAACTTTTATTCCGAATCTTCACTCATCTCCTTATCAAGCCCCTTCTTTTTAGTAATTTCCTCAAGCATACATTCGCTGGCGAATAGTAAGATTTGATTAGCCTTTGCTCTGTTATATTTATCAAATATAAATCTACAGAGTGGTATTGCATAAGCAATACCCTTGTGATACTCTCCCAACTCTTCTGTAAAATAAAAAAATAAAGCTCCTGCCAATGAAAGCAATTCTTCAATAGACAAATTATGTCTTTGCGGGAAAAATTTATGAAAATCAAATTCTCCCTCCAGGGGCCTTTTCCGATCATTATGATTATCCGGGTCACCAAAGGTCATCAAATAGTTGGTAAAAGCGAAAATCCTATGAGGGAACCTTTTGTAAGTTGAATCGACAATTTCGTATTCTTTGTTTCTGTCGCCAAGTAATTCGTAAGCAATAGACAACAGATTATGAAAATGATACTCATCGGGATTTTCAGCAATTACAGCTTCAATATCAGCAATAGTATCCTTAGTGTCTTTATTTACTCTTTGATTCAGCAACCTATAAGTGGATTCGTTCTCCTCATTCAGGAATGGTGGTTCGCCGGTTTCATCTTCATCCACAATTTTCCAGGTATATTCTTCATCCATGATCCGATGCATATCTGTTCGTTCCTCCTCTGTACACACATCGTCATACATTGCAAATGTCAGGCGGGTCTTAATCCTGACAGGTGCTTTTTTCTTTCCTTCGAATATGGCAACAATTTCGTCCTCAGAAAGTGATCTATCATAATATTCATCTTCTTCATCCTCACTTTCAAAATCATCATCACAATCTCCATCATCACAATCATCATTTTCGTCATCATCATTTTCGGTATCTTCTCCTGTAAAAGAGGTAAAATTTCCTTTTCCTACGCTACGTTCGAGCGTTGCAATAATATTTGCAGGATGTTTTTCTTTCCATATAAATATGGCCGGTTTGCCGTTCAATCCAAATTCTACATCAATAAATTCAACCTCGTCGTCATCTTCTTCAAGCAGGTATTGTGAGACCTCAAAGTCTTTATCTGGTTTAAAACCGAGGTCTCCGGCATATTCTACAGCGCCATATATAATATTGTGTGCCAGGGCATATTCGCTTTCCACCAGTCCCTGCTCTTTTTTAAACTTATCGAGCAATTCAATAAACTCGGTATATACATTGAAATTATAAAAAGTATCCTTTACCCCAAGGCAGTACAAATCAACCAAATAAACTCCAAAAGTGAAATTGCCATTCACGTGTTTGCGTGATATAATTATCGTAGCAAAGCCTGAATCGGACCAGCTTTCATTGATGTAGCATTTGTCAATAGGTAAATTTCTTGCTCTTGTTTTGATGTAACTTTCAGGTGAATTACTCATCTGAATCACTTTTTTTGCTTTATTCTTTCCCATGTTTTTCAGGTTTTATTAAGCAGACCTATCCGGCTTTTCGCCTTCATTATTCCTGTCATCCACGTATTTTGGTTCATCTAACTGTACCACTTTTTTGTTTTGCCGTTTAATCATTGCCATGTTCAATATTTCCACAACAAAGGAAAATGCCATACCGAAATAGATATAATTTTTTAAATGAAGTTCTTCTGCTTTTTCAGCAGCCCAGCCTTCTATCACAAGGCTCAATCCAATCATTACCAGGAATGAAAGCGCGAGCATTTTGAAAGTAGGATGTTTTTGAATGAACGCAGCAATGTAAGGGCTGAAAGTAAACATGATAATCATTGCGATAACCACAGCAGCTATCATTATTTCCACATGCTTTGCTGTACCACCGGCAGTAATCACACTGTCAAAAGAAAAAACCATATCTATCAAAATAATTTGAAAAATGGCTTGTGAAAAGTTAAGAGGTTTCTTTTTAGTTGTTACTGTGTTGGGGTCTTCACCTTCCAGTTTCTGATGTATTTCATGAACGGATTTATAAATGAGAAATATTCCGCCTGCAAGCATTACAACACTTGCCAGGTCAAACCCTTTGTCAAACATTGTAAAAACCGCCTTTCCTTTCTGAGCAAGGAGCCAACCCAGGCCAATCAGTAAAATACTTCTTACAATGGAGCCCATGATCACCCAGGCAAGCCTTGCTTTTTTATGTTTTTCTTTTGGCAGGCGGTTGATAATGATACTCACAAAAATTACATTATCAACTCCCAGTATAATTTCGAGAATTACCAGAATAAAAAAACTGATGATGCTGTCAGTAGTTAATAAATGACTCATTCGACAATTAATGTTTTAATAAAAATCAATAGTTAGCGGGTGTGGATCTTACTTCAACAACTTTGTCCACGATGTATTTAGTATCGCCGCGCCAAGCCAGTTTAGCCATTTTTTCTTTATAATGAACACTGATATCTTTCCCTTCGAGTTTTAATAAAGTATCGGCTACTGCCTGGTCGGTAACAGAAAAATCCCACATGTAATTCATCATCAGATTGCCATTGGTAGCATTGGAAACACCTCCAAGATTCATTTCTCCCTCATAAGTTTTGAACATGAAACCCTGCTTTGAAAATTTAATCAGCCTGCCGGCACGATTGCCTTCGCTGTAGGTGAAGCTATAACGTGCTATAAAAAAAATTGCCAAGAAAACAATAATGATTCCCAATGCAGGCAGGAGAATTTTTTTCATTGAAATATTTACGCAAACATAAACATTTCGTTTAAAAAAGCTCAATACTGAAAGCTGAAAGCTGAAAAGCTGAAAGCTGAAAACTGAAAGGTTGTAAATTGCATCAATTTTACAGGAAAAAGATTGATTCAGATTTTTAAAAATAATTTATGAATATAGGAATTGTCTGTTACCCCACTTTTGGGGGAAGCGG
>JBDTJI010000166.1:0-5272 GCA_039935935.1 Ginsengibacter sp.
CGGCTAAGTATGTCCCGGCCAAACTTATCCGTACCCAGCCAAAACGTTTTTGATACAATATAATTTTTTGTTGACAAACTATTTTTTGCAAAGGCTTGTCTTTCCTGTAGGTCTTCATCAATGTATATTTCAACATAAACAGAATCGTCTTTTTCGGCAAAACGATTTATTGGAACATAAAGGTATTTGTCCTCAACGCCGAATAAAAGTCGATGGAAAAATCCTGTGGCTGGAATTTGCCTTTCCTTCTTTACTTTAAACAACAACTGCGTATAGCCTGGCTTTCGCGCCTGTATTTCCACTATCTGCCTGTCAGCATTTGGTGTGGAATCCGTACCCAAAAAATAGGCAAAACACCCGATCAGTATCGAGAGGCAAATGATCATAAGGCCGACCATAGCGCCCTTATTCTTTTTAAGTCTTCGCCCGGCATTTTGTGAAAAAGAAGACGACTGCTGCATCTAAATAAAAATAGATAACTTTTGAGGAATTACAGGGATTTATTATTTTTTTGAAAATGAAAAGATGCGGGTGTGAGCTTGATATACATTTAACGCCGGAATGACAATCCTAAGAAGTATGTTTTTGAAGAGATAGTTTTTAATCCATAATAGGCACCGGTATCTATATTTACATTTGGCGTCAGAGCGAATACTAATCCGGCATGGCATCTAAAAAATATTCATAAACTTTCAATTCGTTATTCCTGGAAACAATGCCTTCTGTAAAAAATCAAAATTTTTAATTAAGGAATGTGATAGAGTAGAAGAAGCTAAAAAATTCAAATAGTATCTGTTATCCGTAATGCCATTTGAAATGTCTGCTTCTACTTGTGAGCCAAAATACCAGTCGCGAGGTAATGAGATTGCAAAAGGAATTATGATTCCCCCGGAAAACTTAGTTTCATTTCCGGTCGGGATATTTACAAAAGGGAGAATTGCTAAAGCTGATTAATTGTTATCATTTTCCATTAGGTTTTGCTTGGCCCGCAAGGTAACGCCACCAAAGCCGGATGTTTTCATTTTAGAGATGTTATTATTAGTTGTTGATGCAACCAGAGAGTTTACTACAAGCTGTATGTCCAATGAGTTGGTAATACCCATCTTTATGTTGCCAGCGTTGTAATAATTATTGATTGTGGTGATTCCGGAGGTTTTAAAATGTTCTGTTTTAAATAAATCTGTTCAAACTGGAAATGCCCGGCATCCAGTGTATATGCACTTTCAGTAACATCCGGCCTGTCCGTTTCGAAGTCCCGCATCATGCTTTTTGGAGTAGGATTAAACAGATTGTAAACCTTTTTAGACACGGCTGTGTCTCTTTGGGCATAAGTACATGCAGCCGTTGTGGCAAGAAATATTGTAACTATTAATTTCATTACAGAATAATTTCTTTTCATAAGGAAGATACGTCAAGAGCATTTTTTACTCATGCTATCACATGAGTCAACCCTCAGACTTCAAATTAATTTTGAATGCCTTAAACAAGGGGCTGAACGTAAGCCATTAATTTTTTTACTATAAATACTTCCTATTTAACCACTAATACAGGAATATTTATTTTATGCCTTAAAGCATCAACCGTGCTCCCAAAGACTATATCTTTAAATCCTCTGTGGCCATGAGCGCCCATTATGAGCAAATCAATATTTTGCTGCCCTACGATCTTCGCTATTTCTACGGCAGGCTTTCCATATCCTATACAGGCATCTGATAAATAGCCAAGTTCCTCTAGTCTTTCTTTGTATTCTTCCAGGTTGCTTTTGTCTAACTGTGTTTCATGATCCGAAGCATTCTTTCCAAAATAGCGGGCAGCAGCGCTTTCTACTATATGAATGAAAGTGTATTTTGCTCCTTTTCCACCAAGCATCAATGCGTTTTGGATAATTCTTTGATCATTTCCTGAAAAATCAATTGCAATTCCAACGTGTTCATAACGTATGGTGTCAACTGCCGTTATAAGTTCTGCATGGCCATGAGGAAGTTGTTTTCTTTCTTTTAAACCCTTTGATAAAAAAGGATGTACAAATACATACAATAACAAACCCAGGCATCCCAGTGCCAAAGGAATTACTATACTATAAACCAGTATAGCATCTCCGCCCGCATCATTTATCCAACCGTGTATTTCCTGGATAACGAGCTGAATATTCAGATAGACAATGATCGCCGCACTTAGCCAGGCTAAAATTTTCACCCATGTTTTAATGGTGAATTCTTTCATCAACTTTTTATCTGAATTAAAATGTATGAGAGGAATCACTGCAAAACCCAATTGCAGGCTTAGAACTACCTGGCTGAGCACGAGTAGTTCACCCAGAGCTTCTGATCCAAAATAAATAATAGTAACCATTGCGGGAATAATAGCAAGCAGCCTGGTAATTAAACGCCTCAACCACGGGCGGATCCTGATGTTTAAGTGCCCTTCCATTACAATCTGTCCGGCCAGCGTACCTGTGATGGTGGAGCTTTGCCCTGCTGCTATCAGCGCAATTGCAAAAAATATGGGCGCGGTTTTTCCGAATAATTTTTCTAACAATACTGATGCATCCTGTATTTCAGCGATATCAAAAAAGCCACGAACATGAAATGCTGCAGCGGCCAAAATCAAAATTGCAGCATTTACAAAAAAAGCAAGGTTCAACGCTATTGCCGTGTCAAAGAAATTGAATCTTATCGCTTTCTTCATGCCTGAAGAAGTCCGGTCAAACTTCCTGGTTTGTACCAGCGAAGAATGTAAATACAAATTATGTGGCATCACTGTCGCACCAATAATTCCTATGGCAATATATAACGCTTCACCGTTTAACTTTGAAGGAACAAGTCCTTTGATTACATCTCCATACACAGGAGAAACAATGAGCATCTCCACAACAAAAGAGATTCCAATAATGGCGACTAATGAAATGATAAAAGCCTCCATTACCCTCATTCCCTTATTGAGCAGTAACAGTAATAACAAAGTGTCTAAAGCGGTTAAGCAGATGCCCCAAATCAGGGGAAGCCCAAAAAGTAAATTAAGCCCGATAGCCATCCCTACAATTTCTGCCAGATCGCAGGCTGCAATTGCTATTTCGGCCAAGATATATAAGGGAATATTAGCCCATCCCGGATAAGCATTTTTTGATGCCTGTGCCAGATCGAGGCCCCTTACAATGCCTAACCTGGCGCTAAGGGATTGCAAAAGCACCGCCATAAGATTAGACATCAGCAGCACCCACACTAGTTTATAACCAAATGCAGACCCACCCGCTATATCGGTAGCCCAGTTTCCGGGATCCATATAACCAACGCTTACGAGATAAGCCGGCCCAAGGAAAGCCAGGAATTGCCGCCAGCCTTTCTTTTGGGTTGGCACTGATGAATGTACTTCACTTAATGAATGCGAGTCTGTTTTTTTCACTATATATAGTTTTTTGATATTGGGATAAAATATCAATAGATAAAATAAGAAAAAGATAAAACATCTCTTTATAAAAGTATAAAGTTAGATTAATCTAACTAAATATTTTATTGAAAGTAACTTAATTTTTTATCAGGCAGTTTTTATTATTAGCTTTGAGCTATGAATTCACTGACAGAAGAAAATTATCTGAAGGCTTTATTTAATATCGCTAACGAGTCAGGCGAAGTTAATGTTACGGAATTGTCCAGAAATCTTGATATAAAAATGCCCACTGTGACCAGCATGATGAAAAAGCTGGCCGGGAAACAATTGGTTCACTATGAAAGTTACAAGCCTTTGCGCCTCACCGAAAAAGGAAAAAAAGAAGCAGGACTTATTATAAGAAAGCACCGGCTCACCGAAATGTTCTTAGTAGATAAAATGAAACTGGGCTGGGAAGATGTACATGATATAGCAGAGCAAATTGAACATATCCAGTCTCCTGTTTTTTTTGAAAAAATGGATGAACTGCTCGATTACCCGAAGATAGATCCACATGGCTCGCCCATACCCGATGCAAAAGGCAAGATAGTTTGGAAAGAATACAATAAGCTGAGTGACTGTAATGTCGGTGAAACGGTAAAGCTTGCTGCTGTAATTAATACATCTTCAGAATTTTTAAAATTTTTAAATGCCCGGGAAATGCACCTGGGATTAAAAATGAAGATCAAATCAATAGAGCCCTTTGATAAATCCATAGTGGTGAGCTACGGAAAAAGAACTGCTGAAGTACTAAGCAATGTAGCTTGTGAGAGATTATTGGTAGAAAGAGAAGGGTGATCTGAAAATTCTGACTTCTCCTGGTACTCATACCAAAAAGGGGATCTTAAAAATAAATTGGCCAATAGAAGAAGACTTGTTCAGTTCAAATAACTCCCCACAATAGGCAGTCTTCTTCCTACCCCAAAGGCCTTTGGAGAAACGCGAATGATCGGGCAGAATTGATTTCTTTTATATTCATTATTGTTGACCATTCGCAAAATACGATCTACCAACGTAGCATCAAACCCTTGCGCTTTTATTTCCGTAGGTCCCTGAACTCTTTCAATATATTGATAGAGAATCTGGTCAAGGATAGGATATGGCGGAAGGCTGTCGCTGTCTTTTTGATCAGGTTTCAATTCTGCAGAGGGTGCTTTGGTTAATATATTATCCGGGATAATTTCTTCAGATGAATTAATATATTTAGCCAGCTCATACACCTGAAGTTTATAACAATCCCCAAGCACGCCAATGCCCCCGGCCATATCGCCATAAAGAGTTCCATAGCCTACTGCAAGTTCACTTTTGTTAGAAGTATTTAATAAAATATATCCAAACTTATTGGCGATTGCCATCAAAAGATTTCCTCTTGTCCGCGCCTGGATATTTTCTTCGGCGACCCCAAAGGGCGTGTGTGCAAATGTTGGTTTAAGCTCATGCAAAAACTGATCGTATATCTTCTTTATAGGGATGATGTCATAAGGATTGCCAAGGTTTTTACTTAACTGTTCTGCGTCGCTTACTGAATGTGCTGTAGAATATTCCGAAGGCATTAAATTAGCCCTTACATTTTCTTTTCCTAGTGCCTCACAGGCAAGAGCGATCGTGACAGCGCTATCCACTCCACCACTGCTGCCAATAATGGCTTTTGTGAATCCCATTTTTGAAAAGTAATCCCTTATACCTAATATAATCGCTTGATAAACCTGCGAAATATTTAACTCAGGTAAAAACTTTAAAGGCTCTGAAAGGATACCGGGAACTGCTATAGCAGGTTCTATCACTGGCGCATCGACAGTGCCGTCATCATTCAGAATTACTTCTTGTAAACCTTCTTCAAATTGCC
>JBDTJI010000167.1:0-6629 GCA_039935935.1 Ginsengibacter sp.
TGAAACCATGCGTACCCTTGGAGGAACAGCGCCCATTTGGGGTATATTATTCAATATCACCTCATGGAAGCGGAAATTCTTTTCTACAGCATCCCATTGCATGTATTCAATAGCATCAGGGTGAGAACCCGGGTACGAAGTACTTTGAGACACGCCAATGCTAAATACGGAGCTGGCATTGATATTTGGAAGCAGCAAACGCGGAGATTCAGCAGTACCTGTTTGAAGGCTTTCCGAACGGGTCATTAATATCCAGTTAAGTTTATATTCAGCCGGTAGTGCTTTCACAAACCGTGCGGCAGTATTTACGATAGGATTAGCGGCAAGATATGTTTGAATTCCTTCCGGTGTAAAATCAGTTAAAGTGGGTATGGCGGTGGTAAGATCAAACACCGCTCTTACTGAAGCATCACTACTCAATGGAATTGTTATAGGGTTCGTTGATCCCGTAGCATCTCCCTCCCATCGCACAAAAACGGAACTTGGGTCAGCAGTTGCAGTAAGTGTTACTGACGTACCGGTAAAAGTTTCATCACAATCGCCCCCGCAATTAATTCCTGTTGGACTGCTCACTGTACCTGAGCCTAATCCCATCTTCATTACCTTTATATTTATAGAAGGAGGAGGAGGGGGAGGGCTGGCCAATAAAACAAAGGTTAACAACAATATAATAATGCTGAGAATAATCCTGGTTTTTGGGGAAATAAATTTTATCACTCTCATTAGTATAATTGTTTCTTAAAAAAAATTACGCTTTATAAATTTGAATGAACCCCTTCTTTAAAAGGCCTGGCATCCAATCTTTTTAATTATTGCCTGCTCTTTGAATAAGGATTTTCGGCTTTCTGCGTCTTTCTGATTAATCTTTGATGTTCAAAAAATGACTAATGAATTAAAAATAAAATAACAGAAAGCAGGATACAGGCACTTTTACGTACAATGATTTCACGTATAGGTCGTTTTTAGTAAACGGTGTAAAAACGAAGATATACGGTGAGGAATGGCAATAGAAAAATCATTATTGACACACCAGAAATATGGGTAATTTCAATCCGAGAAACCGGGTGTCGCTTATTTTTTATTTTCTCGCCAATGAGGGAGGAGAAATTGGTGTGATATTTTGAGATGCATAATGATAAACAAGAAACACATTACCATTCAGTGTACACATTAAAATTGCAAGACATCTTTTTTAATCTGCCGAAGGCGGGTAATGTATTGTCTTGGCATTTATTACTTCTACATCAATACTAACCACACTATTCCGGTCTAAATCAGCCGCTGTGTAAACAGCAGTAACAGACAAATCTGCACTGCTTACAATTTTAAGAAAGCCAATGTTAAGAATATTTTTTACTTTAAGAAGCTTCGCTATTCCGCAGCAATCATCTGCAGTAGCGCAATTGGGCTTTAAAACAATTTCTGCTATCTTCTTAGCCTGTTGCACGTTAGGCTCAAAACCTATTGGTTTATTTTCTCTTACAAGCGGAACATAATATTTCATAATCTTTGCAGCAACATGTTCGTTGTAATTGAAAATGTTTACCTCGGTTGAGTAAATCCCCCTACTTAAAATAGCTCCGCCGGTATTAGGCGCCGGATCACTAACGCATGATTCTGAAACTTTTATGGGTTGAACACCACATACCATTTTTACATTGTAAACATACCATACAGGAATTTGTATGATATCCGTTTTTAGTGAAGTTGCCATGATAATAGATTTATTTTTTTTGGTTAATGATTATTGCTTCTGTCAAAAATTGTTATGATCTTTCAAGAGTTTAAGGAGTTATAAAAAATGACCTTTATTAAACATATTTAAACCCCATGCTAATTATATTTCTTGTATCGGCTTCCGTATAAGCCCAGGGGTCCATAATGGCATTCATTCCGCTGAGTGGTGGATTTTTTCCAGCACCGGCAGGGCTGTTGTACCAATCCCACCACAATCTGTCAATATTGGCATGGTGCATCCAGAAAATCGGATCCGCAGCCGCTGTACTTACAAACCCCATAGTGCCTCCTACCCAGACATGCACAGCACCATGGATGCCTTCCAGATTCGTCCAGAAATCGTTATAAGTATTGAAGGCCATCACACCCGCGACTCCACTGGCAATAGTACCCATATCAGCAACGGTGCCAGGTGAGCGTAAAATGGTGATGGTACGGGTGGGCGTAGTAACAACAGGCGTGAAACCCGCAAGCCACGAAGGAAAATTCTGCCCGGCTTTTTTGGTCCAATCCCAATAAGGAATACATACATCCGGGTGTACGGTGTGCAGAGCTTCTTCTAATTGTTTTAAAAATACACGGTGCCAGGGAAAAAAGCGCGGGTTACCGTGCATTAGATGAGAGCCGTCTGCATGGATATCCGCTAATTTACCTATTGTACCGTTATTGATCAGTACATTATAGGCACAAATAAAACGTTCCTGCTCTACTTCAGTAAGAGATGCCTGGTCTTTACGGAGGCAGATATCTTCCCAAAACCAGCTAGGAAGTTTTATCGTTTCTCTTAACTTGGGCTGCATACGTAGCATTTCAGCAAAACTGTCGGGCATCGCCATAGATTGAAAATGCGGTTGTCTCTGATCTCCTGATTGTTGTTTCATAAATTTTTTAATCTTATTATTGAAAATGGATTTATTAATTTTCCGTCAGTCAACGAGGTTGTCATTCTTACGCAATGTTTACTGTGTTTGCAACGCGGTTGAATGTTTTTCCTCTTAGTGAGGCATGTGCTGCTGAAGCTGCGCTTACACTTCCCAATTCATTTCCTGTATTAAAATCGTGGGAACCCTGTAAAGTGATATTTTCTATACCGCCTGTACGGCTTTTTTCCAGGAAAATAGTAAGCGTAAGCATGGCCGTATTTTGTGCATCAGTGCCGCCATGCGTTACTCTTTTTGTGCTTGCGTAATAGCCCACCTTTTTAGCTTTTAAAAATACTTCTCCGCCTTCATGCTGCCAGCGGCCTGCTACATCATCCACATTGTTTAGAGAATGACGAACTAAATTGAAACTTGTCATACTATTATTTTTTATTGTTGCCTACTCTTTGAATAAGGATTTTCGGCTTGCTCCGTTTTTGTAATTAATTTTTAATCTTCAAAAAATGAATAATGAATCAAAATTAGAAGAACAGAAAGCATGTGTCAGGCACTTTTACGTAAAGTCATTTCACGTATAGGTGCTTTTTAGTAAATGGCCTAAAAATGGAGATATACGGTGGGGAATGGCTAAAGAAAAATCATTTTTAAAATAAAGACGTTTTTGGCTTTTATTAATGCGTGAAAAATTGTTTAGGTTAAGCAGGTAAAATTTATTAAGTCGAATAAAATTCTCTGCCGGTAAAATAGTAAGCAATTCTTTAAGGGTATTATGCCTGGTCATCCATTTCATTTTTTCACCACAATTTATCAGCGCTTTTACATAATGATCAGCGCTTATTACAAAGTATATTTCATCAGGATGCACCCAGGAGTATTTTTCTTTTCTTTCTTCAAAGCGAATGAATTCAACACTTATTGCAGTTACCCCCCTTGTATCAGATAGGGTAATAAAATTGCTTCTGCCGGAATGCATTTTACTTACTAAGTCGTCATGCAGTATGTAATTGTGGATTAACATTTAACAGGATTACAATTTATAAAACTCACCAGTCCATTAGATCTACCTTTAGCAGAAACAGTAAGCCAAAAGAAAAATTTTCATATCTCTAAAAATATTTACAGAAACCTTTTCATTAAAACTCCTTGAATCAACCAACCTTTGGGAACGCGATTGAGAGAACGGCAATCGCATTTGATTTGGTTTTGTCAGAACCCGCATCCGGGAAATAAAAAAAGTGACATTCGTTCCTTTGGAAAATACACTTTCTTGCTTATGATGATTATCGCTTGGGGGCCAGACCATTTCTATGATATTTTTAAATCAATAAAAAGCAAAGCAGCTTAAGGCTTTTGCAGCTAAACTATTTTTTTAAAGTTATCGGTAATATCATTCACCTAATGAAGCCAGTTAGTAAGTGGCAGATATAATTAGTAATCGGTGGAAATTTGCGAATTGATGGTTTTGGAGGATTGAGTATTGATATGATATAATAGTCTTTTTAACTCGTCTACTTTACAGTAATAAGGATTGTACCATATTCTAAAAAGGGAGAATAGATGTCATAGCACTTTTTAGTTCAGTTAGCCTGCAAGTACCAATCGCCAAATCCAGTCCACTAATGTATGAGTAAGTATAGCAGCGAATAAATTGTTTCCGCTCTTTTTATAAGCCCATCCATAAGCCAACCCAGCGAGTGTTGCCAGGATCACATAAGTAATTTGTGTACTTAACCCATTCACATTGTTCCAATGCATTAACCCAAAGGCAAAAGAAGATACCACCATTGGAACCCATTTTTTTGAGGATATCTTCTCAAGGCCCTTCAAAAGTATGCCCCTGAAAAATAGCTCTTCAGGCAATGCAATCGTTAGAAAAATTCCGACAAAATGGGCCGCTGATGAAGCAGCATTAAACTTTTCAGGAATCGCAAAAGTCAGGAACCCGGAAATAAGACCGATAGGAACTACAACTACCATTATCATAAGCAACGCTAAAAGAGCGATATAAAGATCCTTAATTTTTGGAACCAGGTTAAAACCAATGTCAGCATTACGATAACCTTTCCAACCAATAATGGCAACTAAAGAAATGGCTGTTGACCACCAGGTATAACCGAGTAACGGGTGCATTTCCATAGACCAGCGAAGGTCAAATGGAATCCAAAGAAGCATCCAAAGGGCCACATCATTCCAGCTAAGTACAAAAGAGTCGCTATTCAATCTTTTAAGTGAAGCAAACACAGCGAACACAATACATGCAAAAATCGCAGTGGTATATGGATTGAAGCTATTGGTTAGCAAACCCGGCAGAGCAAATAAAATGGTTATTCCTCCTGTGATATATAATATCGACCGGGCCTCTCGCTGAAGCCAGTCTTTAAACTGCTGAAAGGCCTTCAGCGATCCTAAAGACAACACCAATCCCAAAAGCGGTGAGGCGCTTATAACAATGGCTATAACTGACATGATAGTTTTCTTTGACTCGGACGATTCTACGGCAAAGATTAAAGTGGCACTCAATAATGTCCAAAGGAGCCAAAGGATCAATAATCGCTTTTTCATTTAAAAATATTTTTGTTTTAAAATGGACAGACGGAGCTCACATGATGGCATCTTGTTTTTTCAAACCTCTATGTGATTTACTTCCCCCATGTGCCGTTCAATTCATTTATGATTTAAAAGGCTGTTTTGTTCTCAATTCAACTCAACAATTACCGCGCTGTGGTTATAGCATGGAAAAAGGAAAAGTACCGGATAGCCAACCAAATGATAGCAGTAATTCTCATAAGGCAAAAATAATTACATCGAATACTTATCGAAGATATATTAAAATGACATATAGTTTATTTGAAGTTATTTCAAAAAAATAGTACGGATAAATAAATCCTTAGAAGAAAAAAAATCATTGAATCATCTGTAGTCAGAACATTCATTCTGATACTGCAAAAACTAAAAATCACCTGATCCATTCGTTTCACAAGAATCCGGCGCATTTCTACTTCAAATTTTCAGATCTGATAACACATTGCTAATGGATTGCGAAAAGAATAATCTGCCGGAAATAATATTGTGGTAACTATTCAGTTATATAGAACAATTCCAGCTTTTTATAAATCCAATATTCATGCAAATAACGCTGCTACTCGGCATTTTATTCCTTTCACTGCAGTCAAGGTCTCAAACATTTGTCCCATCTGTTACTCCGGCTACGTTAAATATGGGCGGAGGTTCTGCAAAGATCAATTCTTCCTTTTTCATTGACTGGAGTATTGGCGAATCTACCATTATCGAAACATTCCAGGGAGAAAATTCTTACTCCACAGCAGTTGTAGGAACCAAATGGAAGGTGACCAGTGGCATTCTTCAGCCCTTTGATAAGTACCATATTATTTTTAACACCCTGGTTCCTCAGTGGCGCCCGAAATGCTTCCGGTGACACAAAGTTTTTCCTAACGCCTAAGACTATAAGTAATTGCCGTACCTATAGCACTGGAGGGTAACACCTTTGGATATTCAGCTATCATCCACTCTCTTAATTCCCTTCGAACAGGTACAGATTTCTCTTGTCTTAATGCGAGGACGGCTTCGGCAGTCAAAATTTCCTGCTTTGCTTTGCGCTCTATGGCATACAGTTCCTGCAACAGCGTTAAAGCATGCTCACACCTCTTCCTATCATTTTGCTGAGCCTCCATAAATTTACGCCTGAAATCAAGCAACACATCTTACCAGAAAGGTTTTCTAAAATAAGGACCTACGGCTACCTGGCAAATAGAAATCGTCATCAGCGCATTAATGAAGTACTGAAAAACATGAAGTTGCCTTTACATAAAGAGCTGGTGAAAAGCCTTTTGCAGATACGCATGCTCGAACAGTTTGGTATTGATGTGGAGGAATGCCCTTGTTGTAAAAACAAAACATTGAAACTAATAAACGTATTTTACCCGTGGAAGCAGACAGAACTTGTCCGCCGACCGGCTGATGATGGATAATATTTGTTGGATGGTGTGTTTT
>JBDTJI010000168.1:0-7132 GCA_039935935.1 Ginsengibacter sp.
TTCATTTGAAGGCGTTTTGCTATCCATATCTTCTTCTCTCTGAATTTTGGTTGCTTCGATGATCTCCTGGTCGAGTATCTCTTTAATTTTTGGAAGATCAGTGGCTGAATTAATACCAAAATAATCCATAAAGTTTTTTGAAGTAGTATATATCAAGGGCTTACCTACTGCATCTTCCCGCCGCCCCGAAATAACTATAAGTTCCTTTTCTAAAAGCTTTTGTACCGCATAATCACAATTTACTCCACGAATTGCTTCAATTTCCGACTTGGTTACAGGTTGTTTATACGCAATGATAGAAAGAGTCTCAATACTGGCAACAGATAATTTTTTCAGAAATCTGTCTCCGTTGAGTTGAGCAATAGTTTTATGATATTCCGGCTTGGTGAGAAACTGCCACCCGCCACCACTTTCAGTTAATCCAAAAGCGTAAAATTCAGATTGATATTTTTCAGCGATAGCATCAATAGCAACTTCTACCTGCTCCGGCGTGGCTCGATCTTCAATAAATCCTAAAGCGTTGTTTAATAATTCAAATATGTCAGTAACTGCCAAAGGTTTTTCACTGGCAAATATCAAAGCTTCAATATGGGGAATTATAACTGTTAGTTCCATATACCAACTCCCTTTTGGGATTAAGGATTACCCCTGCAATGCTGCTGCACCACTTACAATTTCTGTAAGCTCAGTAGTAATAGCTGCCTGCCTTGCACGATTGTAACTTATTTTTAATGCTTTTAAAAGCTCATTTGCATTGTCTGTTGCTTTATCCATTGCTGTCATGCGGGCTCCATGTTCACTTGCATGTGCATCCAGAAGTGCTTTGTACAATTGAATATTCAAAATCTTAGGCATGAGCTCCTGCAACAAAACAGTTTTATCAGGTTCAAAAATAAAATCAACTTTTGCATTTCTCTTTTCACTTTCAGTCTTTTTAACCGGCAGGAAAGGCTCTGCAATGAATTTTTGGGTTGCGGCATTCTTAAATTCGCTGTATATAAGATCTACAGCGTCTATTTCTCCCATTGAAAATGCATCCAATGCATATTTAGCGGTAGCAACTACATTTTCAAAATCGAGGTCACTAAAAATGTTCCAATAACGATCAACTACTTTAAATTTATTTTTTGAAAAATGCTCATATCCCTTCTTTCCTAATGGAAGTATTTCTACATTTCCTTTGGCAAACTGGGCAGCATACTTCACTGCAATATGGTGTTTTACTAATTTAATCAGGTTGCTATTGTAACCACCACACAAACCTCTGTCACTGGTAATCACGATAATCAGCACCTTCTCTACCGGTCTTTGCTTTGCAAGTGCCAAATCCATATCTCCGTCAGCATTTCCTACAATATTACCCAACATACTCTGGAGCTTTTGTGCATAAGGCCGCATCTGAATAATTGCATCCTGAGCCCTTCTTAGCTTAGCTGCACTTACCATTTTCATAGCTTTGGTGATCTGCTGTGTGCTCTGAACGCTTTTGATGCGGTTTCTTACTTCTTTTAATGCACCACTCATAGTTTTTTTGTTTATGGGCTGCAAAGGTAAGTGAATGAATGTACAATACCATGTTGGTTAGTCAATATAAAGACAGATTTACTGGTGCTGAAACCAATGAAACTTACTTACGCCTCTATGAAAATAAATTTTAAATTATCAGCATAGCGTCACCGTAACTGAAGAACCGGTATTTATCTTTAATAGCTCGTTTATAAGCATCCATCATCAGATCATAACCTGCAAAAGCACACGCCATTATCAGGAGACTTGTCTTTGGTAAATGAAAATTGGTTATCAAAGAATCTGCAATATTAAAATTATAAGGCGGATGAATGAAATGGTTGGTCCAACCTTCTGACGGCTTCAATAACTTTTGGGCAGTGAAAGAAGTCTCCATTGCACGCATAGTAGTAGTTCCTACCGAACAAATTCTATGACCGGTTTCTTTAGCTTTATTTACTATTTTACAGGCTTCTTCATCTATTCGGTAATACTCGGCATCCATTTTATGTTTGCTGAGATCTTCGACTTCTATTGGACGAAACGTTCCTAAACCTGTATGTAAAGTAACTTCAGCAAATTTTATTCCCTGGATTTCAAGACGTTTAATTAGTTCGGGACTGAAATGAAGTCCTGCAGTCGGAGCGGCTACAGCACCTTCATGTTTGGCATACACCGTCTGATATCTTTCACGATCCTCTTCATCGGGCTTGCGTTTGATGTATTTTGGTAACGGTGTTTCACCCATAAAATACAACATTTTTCTAAAATCATCCTCATTGCCATCCCATAAAAAACGGATAGTACGTCCACGGCTGGTAGTATTGTCAATTACCTCCGCTACCAATTCATCGTTCTCCCCAAAATACAGTTTATTGCCTACTCTTATTTTGCGGGCTGGATCTACGATTACATCCCAAAGGCGGTTTTGGCGATGCAGTTCCCTCAAAAGAAATACTTCAATCTTGGCACCCGTCTTTTCTTTGCGGCCGTACATACGGGCAGGAAAGACTTTTGTGTTATTTACAACAAATACATCTTTATCACTGAAGTAATCAAGAACATCTTTGAAATGCTTGTTTTCAATTTTTCCGGTAGATCTTTCAATCACCATCAATCTGCTGTCTTCTCTTCTTTTGGTAGGATTCTGCGCGATAAGATTTAGAGGAAGGTCAAATTTAAATTGACTTAATTTCATGTACAATTTTAATTTAAAAGTTAATTGCTACATGCCATTTTCTGTTGTGACAGAGATACGTGCCAACTAAGACAGGGCCACTTATCATGTTACGGCATGATTTTTTAAGGCGGCGAAGGTACAATGAAAAATTGAATTAATAAATTGAAAAATCGAATGAAATAAGAAATATAACATTTTTATATGATAGACTAAATTTCCGGATAGGAGGATAAAACTACAGGTGTTCGCATGATCGGTTGAGTAATCGGTTTTAATATTTATTTTTGTTCCTTAATTAATATTTATTTCTGTGACAGGAATTTTCAGGACCAATAATCCACTCAACAGTTTCCTGCTTTTTGTATATGGGTTGCTTCTTAAATTTATCTGGTTTCTCCATCCTCAAATCCCTGTAGTTCAAAAACCCAATGGATTTCTATTTAATGATATGGTCACCTTGGTGAAGCCTTATTTAACACTTTATCCTTCCTCCTATTTTTTTATAGCTTATTTATTGATATATACCCAGGCCATTAGCTTCAACCAGCTAATTATGAGGCGGCGGATGATGCAAAAACCTAATTATCTGCCTGCCATGAGTTATTTGTTAATTACCTCGTTTCTTACTGAATGGAATGTCTTGAGCGCTCCTATGATCATTAATACGCTGCTGATATGGATATGGGCCAAAATAAGCAATCTTAATAATAATGAGCATCCTAAATCAACTCTTTTTAATGCTGGTATCGTTATTGGTATCTGCGCGTTTCTTTATCTTCCTTCGTTTACGTTCGCCGTATTTATAATTTTTTCTTTAATTATTTCAAGACCACCCAAACCAGCAGAAATGTTTATCAATATAATTGGTATTATCACACCCTGGTATTTTTTAGCATCCTGGCTTTTTCTAACCAATAGACTTTATTCTTTCTCACTGTCAGGTATGGGTGTTACTTCTCCTTCTTTTCAGCCAGTGAGCATTACTTTGATGGCACTTATATTGATACTTTTATTGACAATTGCAGGAGTGTTCATCGTACAATCTGTTTCGTCCAAGCAGATCATTCAGGTACGGAAAAATTGGAAATTAATGCTTTTATATTTAGCCATTGCTATGGCCGCTCTTTTTGTCGACAACATTCATCATGTTGAATATTGGCTATTAGCACTTGTACCGGTTTCAGTTTTTGTAGGATATGTATTTTATTTTACTCGTGTCAAGTGGCTTTCTGCTCTCCTCCATTGGCTTATGGTAGCATTTATATTATATAGCCAGTACTTTCATAAATAATGAAGTATGATATACCTTTGCGAACATCAAAATAAAATGAAATGAAATTTGGTGTAGTAGTATTCCCAGGTTCTAATTGTGATAGGGATATGATTTATGCCCTGCAAAACGATTTAGGACAAGAAGTGATCACTTTATGGCATAAAGACAAAGACCTTTCAATGTTTACCACAGAGGATTGCATTGTATTGCCGGGAGGCTTTAGTTTTGGCGATTATCTCAGGTGCGGTGCGATTGCAAGGTTTAGTCCGATGATGCAAAGTGTTACTGAATTTGCCAATAAAGGAGGAAAAGTTTTTGGCGTTTGCAATGGTTTCCAGATATTGTGTGAAAGTGGATTGCTGCCTGGAGTGTTATTACA
The DNA here is from genome assembly GCA_039935935.1 of Ginsengibacter sp. Lineage (GTDB taxonomy): Bacteria > Bacteroidota > Bacteroidia > Chitinophagales > Chitinophagaceae > Ginsengibacter. The sequence goes on from JBDTJI010000168.1 coordinate 4,339, forward strand.
AAATGCTCACATGCAATTTACCTGCAAAAATATTTTTTTAACCGCTGGGCTGGATAGTTCAAATACTATTTATAAAATACCGGTTGCGCACGGAGAAGGAAGATATTTTGCTAATGAAAAAGTAATTGAGGAATTAGAAATGAATGACCAGGTCATATATAGCTACTGTAACGAAAATGGGGATATTCATATTGATCATTCACCTAATGGTTCTATCAATGGCATAGCAGGGATATGTAATAAAGAAAGAAACATTTTTGGGATGATGCCTCACCCTGAAAGAGCCTGTAGCCCAATACTTGGAAATACGGATGGTCAAAAGATTTTCAAGGAATTGTTCTCAATCAATTAAAACTATTTTACTCTTTCCCCCGTACAACTTTAAATTTAAAACTCCTGTAAAATTTTATCGGGAAGTATATATTACATTAGAATAAGAACTTGCTTATAAAATGATTACTTCACTACGATCCTTCTTAAGATTAAGGAACATTTTATAGAATCCGAAAGCTTATCAGCTTCGCTTCCGTAAAGATAAATGGGATACTGGTTAGCCAGGTTATTCATGATTTTAATCACTGTATTTTTAATTTGGGTTGGTATTAAGACGCAAAGGCTCAATGGGACACAGTAGGTTTCCTTATTGCTGTAAAGATGTTTCATTTTCAGAAAAAATGGTAACGATGAGATTTTTCAAATAACTTATTCCAATGGCTCAATATTCTTAAATATAAAAATTTGGCAAAATCATTTTTTTAGAACATCGATAAAATTACTATTTGTTATTTTTGCAATGACCTAATGACTACAAGTAAAATCTTAAGCAAGAAAAAACCTACCCTTCCAGGCGCAACGAACAATATTTTTATAAAAGGCGCCAGAGTTCACAATCTTAAAAATATAGATGTAGAATTTCCACGCAATAAATTTATAGTGGTGACGGGTGTTTCAGGATCTGGAAAATCTTCATTAACTATTGATACATTATTTGCAGAAGGCCAGCGACGTTACGCAGAAAGTATGAGCGCGTATGCAAGGCAATTTATGGCACGAATGAATAAGCCCGACGTGGATTATATCAAAGGGCTATGTCCGGCCATTGCAATTGAACAAAAGGTAACTACAAGAACTCCCCGATCTACGGTAGGAAGTATGACAGAAATATACGATTATTTAAGACTTCTTTTTGCAAGGATTGGCAAAACGATTTCTCCTGTATCGGGCAGAGAGGTAAAAAAAGATGACGTTACAGATGTAGTAAAAGCGATTAATGATTTACACGCAGGAGATAAAGTGCTTTTGTTGGTACCGTTTAAACAAATGCATCATCGCGATATAAAAGAAGAACTGCACATCCTGATGCAAAAAGGCTTTTCAAGAATTTATATTGATAAAAAAATTGTGCGTATTGAAGATATTGAAGAAGAAGAGAATCTGGATTCATTCATGTCTCACAAAACCGTTTTTGTTTTAATAGACCGGCTTGTGGCAAAAGCGCCGCCGGATAGCGGGATAGATGAAGAAGACAATCACCGTATTGCAGATTCTGTAAATACTGCTTTTTATGAGGGAGAAGGCGAAGTGATCCTGGAGATCAATGGAAAAGAAGTTTTACATTTTTCAAATAAATATGAACTGGATGGAATAAAATTTGAAGAGCCGGTTCCTAATCTCTTTTCATTTAATAATCCTTATGGCGCCTGCCCTGCATGTGGTGGTTTTTCATTGGTGCTTGGCATTGACCCTGACCTGGTAATTCCGGACAAAAGGTTGAGTGTTTATGAAAATGGCATAGCGCCCTGGCGGGGAGAAAAATTAGGCAAATGGAAAGAGCGATTGATAAATGTGGCCAAGAAATTTGATTTTCCGGTTCATAAGCCGATTATAGACCTTACTATAGCACAGTACAACTTACTTTGGACAGGTAACGAATTTTTCGGAGGCATCAATGAATTTTTTAAAGAAGTAGAGCAGAATTTATATAAAATTCAATATCGTGTTTTGCTAAGCCGTTATCGCGGAAAGACGCTTTGTCCCGAATGTCATGGTTATCGTTTAAGAAAAGAAGCCCTATATGTGCAGGTAGCCCATAAAAATATTGGTGAACTATGCGAAATGCCTGTAAAAGATTTGAGAGCGTGGTTCGATCAAATTGAATTGTCTGATTTTGATAAAACAGTAGGAAAAAGGATTCTATCTGAAATCAATAACAGGTTAGCTACTTTGCACGATGTTGGACTTGGCTATCTTACGCTTAACCGTCTTGCAAATTCATTAAGTGGTGGCGAAAGCCAGCGCATACAGCTTACGAGAAGCCTGGGAAGCAACCTCACCGATTCTTTGTATATACTGGATGAACCGTCTATAGGCTTACATTCAAGAGATACAGAGAACCTAATTGAAGTTCTGCGAAATTTACAGTCACTTGGTAACACAGTCGTCGTCGTAGAACATGACGAAATGATGATGCGAAAGGCAGATCACATCATAGATATGGGTCCTCTTGCAAGTCATTTGGGAGGTGAAGTAATAGCAGAGGGAAACTATAACCAGATCGTAAAAAATCCTGAAAGTTTAACCGGAAAATATCTCAAAGGAGAATTAACTATTGAACCGCCAAAAAATGTACGTAAGTGGAATCGTTCAATAAAAGTCGAGGGTGTCAGGCAAAATAATTTAAAAAATATAGATGTGGTTTTCCCATTAAATGTTTTATGTATAATTAGCGGAGTAAGCGGAAGCGGGAAGACCACTTTGGTAAAACAAATTTTATATCCGGCATTAAAAAAATTAA
>JBDTJI010000169.1:0-16030 GCA_039935935.1 Ginsengibacter sp.
CTGATGCCTATTTCTTTTGTTCTCTGATTGGTGGTGTACATTACCAGGCCGAGCAGGCCGAGGCAACTTATAAAGATCGCAAGGCCTGTAGCCCAGGTTAATAATCTGGAAAGATTCTGCTCGGCTGCGTAATATTTTGCAATGCTTTCATCCAGAAAGTGTATCTCCAAATCAGTATTAGAATAAATTTCTTTAGATGATTTCTCAATTTTAGCTATGGCATTTTTCCAGGCGGTACCTTCTGCATTTTCAGGCTGTAAGGCGACATTAAAAGTTAGTTCCATACTTTTATCGCTAACTAGTACCAAGGGCATTATTTCATCATGTAGAGAATTCTGGATGAAGTTGGCAACAACACCTGCTATGGGGATTTTCTCCCGTGTTAAATTCGTGCCAACATATTTCCCAATAGCGTCTTGTGGAGTTTTAAATCCCAGCATTTGAGAACACTTTTCGTTGATAACAAGATTGTTGATGGTATCGCTATACGGGAGATTTGTTCCTGCCAGCAGCTTGATGTGGTATAAATTTATATAGTTGGTATCGGCCGGCTTTATCCTAACGTTCGCATGTATTTCTGTTGCCCCGTGTTTGTAGTCTATATTTAAACCTAATCCCCCTTCAGTTGTTGATGGGGGGAAACCAGCAAGGCTCACATCGGTAATTTCGGAGATAGCCTTAAATTCCTGAAACAAAAATTTTCGCTTTGCCGTAGAGGTGTCTCTGTAATTTGTTCCAAAATAAATGATGGCCTCTTTTTTAAAACCCATGTCTTTTGTCAGCTCATAATGAATTTGCTTTCCAACGATGAGCGTGGCGATGATAAAAACCTGTGCAAAAACAAATTGAGAGACAGTGAGTGTTTTCCTGAAAAATAATCTTCTGGTGTTCCCCGTACCGGCCCCGACTTGATTTTTCAAAACCGTTACAGGTTTATAAGACGACAGGATCAATGCTGGATATATTCCGGAAAACAGACTGACTAAAACAGTTGTGATGAGTAAAAATAGTATGACCCCTGGCTGCCGGATATTAAAATAAAGCCCTTCGGGAATAAAATTTGAAAATGCTTTTATTAATAAAGGAGCAATAATTATAGAGATAAAAGTAGCTATCAAGGTCAGAATAAATGTTTCGCTTAAAAACTGGAATATCAATTGTTTTCTGGAGCCTCCCAACGTTTTGCGGATACCGATTTCTTTAGCTCTTTGTGAAGATTGCGCCGTGGTGAGATTAATAAAATTAATACAAGCCAGAAGCAATAAGATTCCCGCCACAGCCATCAATCCGTATAGTGTCGGCATATAGGCTTTTCTTTGTCCAAAATTATCATATATCGTACTGAAATGCAGGTCTGATAATGGTTGCAAGTGTACTTCACTTTTAGAACCGCCATTTTGATTGAGTTTAGAATACAATTTATAAACCTGTGCGATCTGGTTTTTAACTTGTCCTGGATCAGCATTTTTTGACAGTTTGATAAATAGCTGCGAAGGAGGCATCGGCCGGCCATCTGACTTTCTGGAATTCAGTGATTTCTCAGTAGCCATTGAAACAAACGTCTGAAAATTGAAGTCGGTATTTGCTTTCAAATTTTCAACTATTCCACTAACTGTTGCTCGAACAGTATTGTCAGCATAATCTTTAAGAATAATCTCTTTTCCTATTATATCATTTAAAGAAAGATGAGGAAAAAATTTCCGTGCATTCTTTTCAGTCAATACAGTCTGGTAGGGTTCTGATAAAGAAGATTTAGGCGAACCAGCTAACCATTTGTAATTGATAAGTTTAAAGTATGCTTCATTCGCAAAAATAATGTCGGTTTGATTTTTAAAGACAGTTGGTTTTTCATTTTCTTGGTTATCAATACTCACTTTTGACTCTTCATCCCAAAGAATGAAAGGCGCTACCACATCCAATCCGGTTACCTGATTTCGCACGGCATCCTCCAACCAGAAAGGTACTCTTGCATAATGGAAATCACCGTTAACCACGCGATAGATCCGGTCACCACCTTTCTCAAATTTATCAAAACTGAAATCGTAGCTCACGATTAGAAATATCACCAATGACGCACTGATGCCAATTGCTAATCCCAGGATATTGATAGCAGAAAATGCTTTATTGTGACGTAAGTTTCGCCAGGCGGTTTTGATGTAATTTTTAACCATTTCAGATTCTTATTTTTTGTAAATTTAAAAAGCAATAAAATTGATCATTATGGAAAGAATTGTATTGGAAGTGGATGGAGCCACTGCTAAAATCTGGCAGAATGTCTCTTCTAAAGTCAAAGAATAACTTGAAAAAAACATCGAGATACAAATGGTAATTTTTTCCAGTGGCTTGAAAGAGGGTGAATTCTTTGCCCTGCTTGACAAAATCAGTGATGAGGCAGTGAAGAATGGCCTTACAGAAGAAATTCTTTAAAAATTGCTGAATGAAGAACGATCTGTTTGTGGTTGATACCAATACATTAGATAGTGCCTTTTTATTCAGATCTTCCATTCCAGGAAATGCCTTTGAAAAGGTCGTTAAAGAGAGAAAAGTTTGTTCAAACTTTAAAACATACAATGAATTCAGCGAAGTTTTGTTACGTTCAAAATTTGATAAATACATTTCTTGTGTAGAAAAGTTATTAGCTTTAAAGCAGTTCGAAGAACAAGTTATCTTCATTGAAATGTCATAAATTGTTACGGTCTGCCGCGATCCTAAAGTCGACAAATTTCTTGAATTAGCAGTTTCTGCAAAAGCATCCTGCATTATCAACGGTGATAAAAATTTACTCGCATTGCATACTCTTCGGGGAATTCCAATTTTAGATGCTGCTGATTTTTTGATCCGATAGCTATCGGATAATTTTTGATTCATGGTTATTACTAATCTCAACTTTATAAAAATATTGTTTAATTGTAATAACAAATTGATGCCACATTTTTATTGCCTGCTTGCCAACTCTTTATAAAAGCTGATAAATTTGAATTGTTCGTTTTTGATACAGTTTATGTTTCTTTTTGATACAAATGTCGAACAACAATTATATCTTTTATTCACTTCTCAAATCTACCTGTCAGCAGACATGCTCTCAAAAGGATTAGTCAAATGAAGAGATACCCGCCAGACTCACATCAGCGATTTCGGGAACGGACCATCGCCACCAACCGTTATTAAGACAGGATGGCTACCGCAGTATTAGGTGCAGATAATGCAGTTGTTCACTTTGATGCCCGTGATGCAGTCTGTGGCGCAGGGGTAAACAGTTGTCGGATTCATAATAAAAAGTTCATTGTTATTACTGTCGAACAACGAAGATCATTCTGACGGATCTATAGCTAAAACATTGACCAGTGCTCATTGTTAGCACTTCTGCTTGTCCAAAATCGATGTAAGATGCCGTATGCCTTCTGGCCATTCTTTTTTTTCTTTTGGTTGGGTCTTAATAATTACACCGAATTCCTTTTCAGGAACTTAGTATTTTTCTTAGGAGTGTTTTACACAAATCTGTTGGCGGCTCTTGGGGTAGACTGGTAAATGTTCATCAAACAGGTGATTTCAAATTCCGAGTTAAAAAATTTACTGAATGATTGCTCCAGAATTTTATGTGGCAGCAGCCATCAACCTGAATCAGAATTACTGATTTTACAACCCCGAAACTTTTTATAAATAAGTATATCACTTAAATTTTTCAGTTACAATGAATTTCCCAATATTAAAAAACAACGCCATGCCTTTTGACCCGAATTGTATGATTATCCACATTTAACTTTAAAATCAACATCCCTGGTTGCAGAATGGTATAATCTGGTGGTACATCTCAAAATGTAAGCTTTATTTGTTCCACATTTTACTGTAAGTTGAGCCTGTGTCCTGGAGGGTTTTTTACTTCTCGGAGTAACTGCAACTCCTATACGAACAAAGTTGAGCCTGTGTCCTGGAGGGTTTTTTACCCGCTCTTTTCATAGGTGCTCCCAATATGAAAACATCAAATTCCTGTTCTCACTTGTTGCGGCATGGCGTTGATTTTTTTGCTATGACGTTTGCGTATGTAGTGGTCCCAATAAGTCAAGATTGCCTGCCTCTTTGTCTCCATAATATTGTTTTTAAATTCATCAATCCATAATTCCTACGGCACGTTAATATATTTATGTATTTGCAACGATAGCTGCCATTTGGGATTCTCTTTGACATAGTCAATGATCCAGGGCGTTACAGTTGCTGCCTTACCCCATTCAGGTTGCAAGTAGAGTTTGCAGGACGAGGAAACCTTTGCAGCATATTTCTCTGCCCACAAAAAATCAGATTTATTAAAAACAACTATTTTTAATTCATTGGCTTTTGAAAGTATTTCCGGCAATGGTGGTTTAAATTTTTTAGGTGAGAGGCATATCCAGTCTATTTTTCCGGTTAGTGGGGATGATCCTGAAGTTTCTATATTGATGGAGAAGTTTTCTTTTTTTAATTCATCAGTGAATGCTTCAAGATTATGCAAAGTAGGTTCACCCCCGGTAATGACAGCTAATCTTGAAGGATAGTTTTTTGCGTTGGTAACTATTTGTTCAATGCTTTGCAATGGATATAAATTTTCATCCCAGCTTTCTTTTACATCGCACCATACACAGCCCACATCACAACCGGCAAGCCTGATAAAGTAGGCAGCTTTCCCCTGGTGAAAACCTTCACCCTGTAAGGTGTAGAAGGCTTCCATGACGGGTAGAGACGTTGTTTTATTTAGTGTGGTTTCCATGGTGAGTTGTGTCCCAATGGTTATCGGGATGTGAGTAGTTGGTGAGTAGTCGTGTTGAACATTACTTATTGCTCATTTATTATTGAATATTGCTTTTTGCCTTTTTCTGATTGCTCTCGCCCACTGTCCGCCCCTAAATGCCGCCCACTTTATTTTGTTTATTGCCCATTGCTTACTCCTGTTACCTCATTCCTAACACAAGCATTATATGTATTCTGCAGCAAAGCAGCGATGGTCATTAATCCTACACCGCCTGGCACCGGAGTAATGTAGCTGCATTTTGGGGCCACATTTTCAAAATCCACATCGCCTTTTAATGCAAACCCACTTTTTTTCGTTTCATCTTTTATACGATTAATTCCTACATCTATCACTACCGCATTTTCTTTTACCATTTCTGCTGTTACAAATTTTGACCGTCCGATAGCGGCAATTAAAATGTCTGCCTGCTGGCAGATAGCTGCTAAATCACTGGTGCGGGAATGGCAAAGTGTTACAGTAGCGTTGGCATGTTCATTATTCCGGCTTAACAAAATACTCAACGGAGTTCCTACATTATTACTTCTTCCTATTACTACAACATGTTTCCCCTGGGTGGGTATTTTATAGTGCTGAAGCATTAAAAGAATTCCATAAGGAGTGGCTGATATAAAGCCAGGAAAGCCAAGAACCATATTACCGATATTTAACGGATGGAAACCGTCAACATCTTTCAGAGGCGAGATGGTATTAATTACTTTTTTTTCAGAAATATGATTGGGCAAAGGCACTTGTACAAGGATACCATCTATATCCTTATTCGTATTTAATTCATTGATCTTTTCTAAAAGTGTTTGCTCAGAAATAGAACTTTTATAGGTAAATAAAGAGGACTCAATCCCGATCTCTTTACAATTTCTCACTTTAGACGCGACATAAGTTTCACTTGCGGGATCGTTGCCTACGAGAATGGCTGCAAGATGAGGCTCTTTTTTTCCTGCCGATGCGAGGCTGGAGATTTTATCTTTTAAATCATCTTTTATAGCTGCTGATGCCAGCTTTCCTTCCAATAATTGCATGTTGCAAAATTAACCCTGTGGTTTGATTAATAAATTATTTTTATGATTACACAAAAGTTATAGTTATAATTTCTATTTTTATACCGAACAACGGTCAAAACCATGAGTCTTTTGTTTGGAAAAACTCACAGATTTATTATTAAAATGCGGAGCGTTTTTCCTTCGTGCTCTTTGTCACTTTGTGGTAAGAGACTTCTTGCAAAGCAAAAGAGAAATCACTTGAACCACGAAGAACACTAAGAGCATGAAACCTGCCTGATCGGCCAGACAGGGAATTATTCCTCCGGAATAAAAATGAAAACGAAGTTTTTTCTTCATGTTCTTTGGTCTTTGTGATAAAGCACTCTTGTGATTTGAAAACGAAGAAAGACATAAAACATTAAGGAGTGAAGTTTTTCTTTGATGACCTTAACTTCTTAATGGTTACAATTCTAATTGCTTGCATGGCAGAAGAACCCTTCTATCAGTGCAGCTCCGATCGGGCTTTTTCTGTACACTGTCTTTAAAAATTCTGTAATTTGTTTTTTACGAACAATAACGGCACTAAATTTTTTGCTTTGAGGAAAATGTACCTGGTCGTCTTATTATTTATATCAGTAGCTGAAGCAACAGCGCAATCGTTGCGTAAACCGGTTGCAGCATCTTATATTGGCTTGGGGGCTTACAGCATGAATCATGTAGATCTTTTTTCAGTCACTTCCAACCAGGCAGCATTAGCTCAAGTAAAAGATCCTTCTTTAGGCGTGTATGGCGAAAGAAGATTTATGCTGGCTCCTGTTAATATGTACACAGGTTTGTTAGCCCTTCCTACAAAACAGGGAAACTTTGCTTTCCAGACAGATTATTTTGGATATAAAAATTATAATGAATCCCAATTAGGGTTAGCTTATGCAAGGCATGTTGGGAGTAAATTAGACCTCGGAATTAAATTCAATTATTATTCTTTTAGGATTCCCGGTTATGAAGGTGCTTCGGCGGTAAACTTTGAAATAGGCGCTATTGCTCATCTTACTGACAAACTGAATGCAGGTATTCATTTTATAATCCCGTGGGTGGATCTCTTTCGAAAACGGATAATGAAAAATTAAGCTCTAATTATAAATTCGGTCTGGGCTATGAAGCGTCAGAACGTTTTTTAATAAGCGCTGAAATTGTGAAGCAGGAAGATATGCCGATAAATGTAAATGCCGGAGTGCAGTATAATTTTGACAAACAATTCTTCGCGCGTTTTGGTATTGCCACAGAAACCGAATCCCCCTATGCAGGAGCAGGAGTGAGTTGGAGTAACTTTCGTATTGACATAAGTGCTAGCTACCATCCTCAATTAGGAGTAAGCCCGGGATTAATGCTGATCATGAATTTCAAATCCAAACAGGTTGAAAATGATTAGTTATATAAAGAGCTTTTTATTGATTATTGCCATCAACTCCACCTATTATGCGAGCGCACAGGAGATACCAACTGATCCCACAGAGCCTCCTCCAATGATAGAACAACAATTAGAAGACCTTACCGAGGCCAATGAAGATGTAGTGACTGAAGACGATTATTATCTACAGGAAATGCAGCATTTTATAAAGAATCCGATTAACCTGAATTACGCAGATGCAGGTACGCTGGAACAATTGCATTTGCTAAGCCCTATACAGATAAGTAATTTATTAACCTACAGAAAATTTCTGGGGAATTTTATCAACATTTATGAAATACAGGCTATTCCCGGTTGGAATATTACATTGATCCGACATATACTGCCTTACATAACAGTAAGTCAAAAAACGGATGTTTTGAATTCTTTTGGCAGCCGGCTCAGGAACGGAGATCATTCTTTATTGATGAGAGGAACTCAGGTGCTTGAAAAATCAAAAGGTTATCTCCTGGATAGTAGTGTCGCAAAAAATTACTATCCCGGAAGCCCTCAAAAAATTTTAGTTCGATATAAATACAAGTTTGGTAATTTGTTGCAATATGGCTTCACTGCTGAGAAAGATGCAGGTGAACAATTCTTTAGAGGCGCTCAAAAAAACGGATTTGATTTTTATTCAGCACATCTTTTTATCAGGAAACTTGGAATAATAAAATCGCTGGCTCTTGGAGATTTTTCAGTAAATATGGGGCAGGGTTTAACGCAATGGCAAAGCCTTGCGTTCAATAAAAGTGCTGATATCATCAATGCTAAGAGGCAATCAGATGTTTTACGACCCTATAATTCTGCCGGTGAAATTGCATTCAACAGGGGGCTGGGAATTACGTTGCAAAAGAATAGATGGGAAGCTACAGGCTTTATCAGCTTTAGGAAAGTAGATGCGGGATTTAATGTGGATACACTCAATTTTGAGGATTATGTATCTTCTTTGCAACAATCCGGATATCATCGTACTGTCAATGAAATTTCGGGAAAAAGTGCACAGAGTCAATTAACAACCGGAGGGAACATCGCCTATTCAACTGAGAGATTTCATCTCGGGGCTAACGCAGTGCATTATAATTTTGAACATACTATCTCTAAAGCAAATTATTTATACAATAAGTATGCGCTGTCAGGAACAAAGGCCGGAAATTATAGCATTGATTATAGTTATACTTTTAAGAACATGCATTTCTTTGGAGAAGCCGCTATTGATGAGGGTCTCGACAAAGCTTTCATAAATGGATTGTTGATTAATACAGATGAAAGAGTTTCAATGAGTTTTTTATATCGAAATATTTCACGTGGTTATCAATCACTATACACCGATGCATTTACAGAAAATACTTTCCCTACCAATGAGAGTGGTTTTTATTCAGGTATCACGATTACTCCTACTGATTTTATGCGAGTAGATGCCTATGCGGATTTTTATCATTTTCCCTGGCTGAAGTACAGAACTGATGCGCCCTCATCGGGGAATGATTATATGGTTCAGTTTACCTATAGTCCTAACAAGCAGGTGCAAATATATGTGCGTTATAAAACAAAAAATAAACCAATCAACTACAATCCTTTTGATTTGCACATGAACCCGGTAACAGGTAAACCAAAACAAGGATTGCGATCTCAGTTTAATTATAAATTGGCTAATCAATTTACGCTACGTTCAAGGGTGGAATTAGCATGGTTTGATAAAAAAGGGTACAACCCTCAAAATGGATTTCTGACATTTGTTGATGTACTTTATAAACCTCTTTTAAAACCATTTTCAGGAAATATAAGAGTATTATATTTTGAAACAGATGGCTACGATAGCCGCATGTATGCTTTTGAAAATGATGTTTTATATGGCTACTCAATACCAGTATTTTTTGATAAAGGATATCGTTACTATGTAAATGTGAATTATGATTTTTCAAAAAAAATTTCTATGTGGGCGAGATTTGCACAAACTATTTATTCTGATAAAAAAGAGATTGGGAGCGGTCTTGATTTAATACGGGGAAATATAAAATCAGAAGTTAAACTACAGGTGATTTATAGTTTTTAATTCCCCTTTTATTTTTTAAACTTCATTGTTTGGGTTACTTTTGAAAAAAAAATATGTCAGATCAGGCTCCTGCACCTAACCAGCTAAATATTGAAATTTCAGAAGAGATATCAGAAGGTATTTATGCTAATCTTGCTATCATCACCCACAGCCATGCTGAGTTTGTTATTGATTTTGTGAATGTAATGCCGGGAACTCCTAAAAGCAAAGTGAAAAGCAGAATCATTCTTACGCCCACTCATGCCAAGCGTTTCATGAAGGCCATGATAGATAATGTGAAAAAATTTGAAGCTGCAAATGGTTCTATCCAGGATATTGAAGCTGTCGAACTTCCTTTGAATTTTGGGGGGCCTACGGCACAGGCATAACTTTTTTTTATTATAGGGAACAATAGAATTAAAGAGATGTTAATTAGCCAATAACTGGTAACTATTAATTTTGATGCATTTACCATGTCGTTACAAAATAGCGAAATACTAGCCGGAACACATGCTCATGGTCAATAAAAAATTAAAATTGAAGACAAGAACTAATGCTCGATAGCTTAATGTCTGGCGTAATAAAAGATGTTTTGTTGGTAAGGTTTATTCTGTCGACCATTATATTGCAAACACCCATTTTGTGCTTTCGCCTTATTGATTGACACTTAAACTTTCAATAATTGATTTGATTGTTTTGTCAACACAATACTGTTAAGTTCTGACTTATCGTAGATAGTCAGTAAATAAACTTCATTTTTCTCTGTGACCACATAAGTAATAACTCGACCGCCACCATTTTTACCTTTGCCCTTCCTTTTAATAGTAAGGCGTATTTTATAGCAGTAATTACTTAAGGCTGTTCCAGTCTCCGGTTTCTGTTCAAGAATGGAACTTGAATCAGCAAGCTCAGACTTAAGTGACGGGAATTTTTTTATTAACCGTTGTGTTTCTCGTTTAAATTTGCCACTAGGAATAACACTAAAGATCATTCAAAAATTCGTTTAGTGTCTGCTTATGCACTTTTGTTTGTTTAAGAATAGCCACTTGCTTAAACGCTTCTTTTAGATCAGACTTAAGCTTCAATGCCTGTTCATACTTCTTAAGCTTGTTAAGCACCTTTTCCCATTCGGTCAAAGGCAATTGAACCGCCTGTGTCTTACCATGTATGTCATTTACGTATTGAAGTACAATTTTCATATTTCTTCTTTACTAAGTTTTGTCTAAATGCAAGAGGTTAGAAAAACTGGCACATCTTGCTCATTGCTCATTGCTTATTCCCTTTTGCTCATCTATATCAATCCATTATCAGCAAAGCTGTAGTAGCCTTCATTACTGACGATCAGGTGATCAAGAACTTTAATGTCCAGTAACATACCCGCATTTTTAAGCCGCGTTGTCAACTCCTCATCAGCCCTGCTGGGCGTTAAATTTCCTGAAGGATGATTATGACACAGCACAATAGACGTGGCCTGAACTTCGAGCGCTTTCAGAAATATAAGTCGAGGATCAACTATCGTATTGGTAAGGCCACCTTTACTCATGATTTCAAAATGATTTACTTTGCTGGCTCTATTTAAAAATACTACTGCAAATACCTCATAAGAATGATCTTTAAGGGATGTTCTTAAGAATGCAGCAATCTCTGCACTGGAGCGTACCTTTTTCTTATCAAGCGCTGCGCTGCTATGCCTCCTTCGTCCTAATTCTAACGCAGCAACCAAGGTAATTGCCCGCGCTTCGCCAATCCCTTTTATAGACATCATGTCTTTTATAGTTAATTTTCCTAATTCATCCAGGTTATCTTCTCCTAATCTCAGCACCTTTTTGGCAACATCTACAGCGCTGTCTTTTCCACTACCTGAATTGATCAATATCGCAAGCAGTTCTGAATCGCTGAGGCTTTCTTTTCCTTTTGCCAGAAGTTTTTCCCTCGGGCGGTCATCCGGTGCCCAGGATTTTATTGAGGTGGAAGACTTGTTAGTACTTTCCATGATTTAGAGTTTATTTCCAACAATATTAATTATAATTTCGCCGAACTAATCATTCCTCATAACTTCTTCTATATGCATCCCAACGTAAAAATTTTTTCAGGTACGGGCTCTCAATATCTTGCAAAGCAAATAGCATTGAGGTTTGGTGAACCATTAGGAAATATAAATATTCAAAAATTTAGTGACGGGGAGATTGGGGTGGAATACCTCGAAAGCATTCGCGGCCAGTTTGTTTTCTTGATACAAAGTACCTTTTCGCCTACCGATAATCTCATGGAATTGTTGTTGATGATAGATGCAGCGAAAAGGGCTTCTGCTTATAAAGTAATCGCTGTAATGCCCTACTACGGATATGCACGACAGGATAGAAAAGATAAGCCCCGGGTAGCGATTGGCTCCAAATTGGTAGCTAATATGTTAGTGGCTGCGGGCGCAGACAGAATTATTACCATGGATTTGCACGCGCCGCAAATACAAGGTTATTTTGACATTCCTGTTGATCACCTGGATTCTTCAGCGATTTATATTCCTTACATTGAAGATCTTAATCTTGAAAATCTCACTTTTGCAGCTCCCGATGTTGGAAGCGCCAACAGGATCCGTGAGATAGCCAGTTATTTTGAAGTGGATATGGTTATTTGTGACAAACATCGAAGAAGAGCTAATGAAATTGCAAGCATGGTGGTGATAGGCGATGTCACTAACAGGGATATTGTATTAATAGATGATATATGTGATACAGGAGGCACTCTGTGTAAAAGTGCCGGCCTTTTATTAGAGAAGGGAGCCAGAAGTGTACGAGCTTTTTGCACCCATCCGGTTCTGAGTAATAATGCTTACGAAACAATTCAGAACAGTGTGCTTGAAGAATTGGTAGTATGTGACACGATTCCGGTGAAACAAAAAATAGATAAATTGAAAGTCGTTTCTGTGGCTGAACTTTTTGCAATTGCGATACGCAATGCTTATGAAAATAAAAGCATCAACAGCCTCTTTATCAGGAGTAAAGCCTATAGAAAAGATCTGATAGGATAAGATGACGACGCTCTGTTAACTGGCTAATCCGATAGCTAATGCCTGACAAAAAACCATGCAGAGATTTCAAGACTTGTTTAAACTTATCGGGGTTGTTTAGTAGTAATAGAAAATTTGGATCATTTGATCAACAATTCTATATCATCCAATTCAACAATTTACTTACCTTTGCGCCTCAAAAAAAATAAATATTAAAAAATGAAAACGATTACGATCGAAGGACAAATCAGGACCGAATTTGGCAAAACAGCCACCCGCCAGCTTCGCTCTGAGGACAAAGTGCCAGCCGTAATTTACGGAGGTGCAAAAGAGATTAATTTTTCTGCTCCGGCATCGGCTTTTAAAAATGTCGTTTATACTCCGGATTTTATGCTGACAGAAGTTAAAATGGATGGATCTTCCTACCAATGTGTATTGAAGGATCTCCAATTTGACAAAGTATCTGACAAGCTTATTCACATTGACTTTCTTGAACTCGTTGAGAATAAAAAAATTACCGTGAATATCCCTATTAAATTTACAGGTGTTCCTGCCGGAGTGAAGGAGGGAGGAAAATTAGTTGTGAAAATTAAATCCCTTAAAGTAAAAACGCTGCCTGCACATTTGCTGGAGAATATCGAAATGGATTTGACTGAACTTAAATTAAATGAAAATGTACGTGTGTCGGATGTGAAGGCGGAAAATATGGAAATTTTGAATTCACCCCGTATTCCGATTGCTTCTGTTACGCTGACACGTCAGCTTAAGCAAGAAGAAACTAAGGTGGCCCCCGTAGCTGCTAAAGTAGCTACTGAAGTAAAACCAGAAGCTGCTCCGGCAAAGAAATAAATTTTTTACTGGAAAATAAATGCCCTGTTAGCGGGGCATTTTTATTTAACTGCAATTGTTTTGAAACCAGTGAACTTTAAAGTTGCTTACATTTGCACACTAATTTTTAAGTATGGGCATGGATAGGAATACTGTTATAGGTTTTGTTTTATTAGCTCTTTTGTTTTTTGGATATTTCTACTATACCCGGCAAGGTCAATTAGTTGCCGAGAAGCAAAAACAACATATTCAGGATTCTCTTTACAAAATTAGGCCCGGGATTGATACCTCATTAGTTGTGGGTGTTTCCAAAGATTCTACCCCGACAAGGATAATTACTGATTCTTCCATTGTTGGGATCATGCAGGATACAACTGGAAAGGAGCAGTTAATAACCGTAGAGAATAAAATACTAAAAATTACATTTTCTAGTAAAGGGGGGCAACCCAAAGAAATTGAGATTAAAAATTTTAAAACATTTGATGGTCAGCCGCTCATTTTGCAGGATGGGGAATTTAATAATATTTCTTATACAATTAATACCGGAACTAATAAAACGGTAGAAACCTCTGACCTTCTTTTCACACCTTTACCTATACAAACTTCTTCTGACAGTAACCAGGTTATTAGTTTTAATTTAAAAACAAAAGATGGTGGATCTGTTGTGCACCAGTTTATTTTGAAGCCTGATGATTACATGATCGGATTTAATATCAAACTTACCAATGCTAACACTTTGGTAACGCAAAACAAGTTGAATCTCTTATGGCAGACAAAAGCCGTACAGTTAGAAAAGGATATTCAGTGGGAGATCCAGCAGTCACATATATCTTTTGTGGAAAACGGAGAATATGATTTTGAACATGTAGTAAAAGGAAGTGAAGACGATAAGAAATTTGTAAAACCTATTGATTGGCTCGCTTTAAACCAGCAGTTTTTCGCGTCTGCAATTGTCGCAAAAAATAAATTTGCGAGTGGTGAAGTAAAATGGCAATCGCCCAACGACACTGCTTTACACATCGTTGGGAAGGCTACAGCAAATCTGATAGTGGACGTGCCGTCAGGTCATGATGCAACTATTCCTTTACAGCTTTTTTATGGCCCGAGTGACTATAAAATACTTAAATCTTATGAGAATCAGATGTACAATATGGTTCCATTAGGTAGCGGCATCCTGGCATTTGTGAAGTACGTTAACCGCGGTTTCATCATGCCGGTATTTAACTTTCTTTCCAGCAAAACTGCAAGTTACGGGTTGGTAATTGCTCTTCTCACTATTATTATACGGTTGCTTATCTCACCTCTTACCTATCAAAGCTATTTGAGTGGAGCCAAAATGAAACTATTGAAGCCTGAAATAGAAGTGCTTAAAGCAAAACATAAGGATGATAAACAGGCTTTTGGAATGGAGCAAATGAAATTATTTAAAAGTGCAGGAGTAAATCCGCTGGGGGGATGTATCCCGGCATTATTTCAGATACCCATATTCTTTGCTTTGTACGATTTTTTTAATTCCAACATCGCATTAAGGCAGCAAAGTTTTTGGTGGGCCAAAGATCTTTCCACCTATGATTCTATTTACAATCTTTCTTTTAATATTCCATTTTATGGAAACCACGTAAGCTTGTTTACTATTACGGCAGCTGTAACAAGTATGCTTATATCGGTATATGGAATGAGCAATATGCAGGATAACAGCAACCCCGTGATGAAATACCTTCCTTATATTTTTCCGATTGTACTAATTGGGGTCTTTAACAGAATGCCTGCAGCACTCACCTGGTATTATACAGTTTCCAATACTATAACACTTCTTATTCAACTGGTAATACAGAAGTATATAATTGACCATGATAAAATAATGGCCAAATTGCAAGAGAACAAAAAGAAACCCGTCACACAAAGTAAATGGCAGGAACGAGTCGCCGCAATGCAGGATTCTAATACTAAACTTAAGAAGATGAAGGAGAAAGCTGATTCTGTCAGGAAGAAAAAATAATGAAAAATTATTGCAACCATTTGTGATACATTCTTATCTATACATTAATTATCTTTAATGCAAATGAAATTTTAGTATGAAGAATAGTATATTAGTGTTTTTTCTTTTCTTGTTATTTTTAGGGTTTAGTGCTATAGGACAAAAGGTTCTAAAAGAAGGAAGTCTTATTTATAATATGTCTGTAGAGACTGGGGTAGGAGAGCCTAAAATGGCAGATATGTTTGATGGAGCCACTACAACTATTTATTTAAAAGGCAATCAAAGCAGATCCGAACTGGTAAGCAGCCTTGGCAGCGAGGCTACTTTGTATAATGCCGTAACGGGTACAGGAATCATTTTAAAAGATTATAGTGGTCAAAAACTAATGATAACGCTTAGCCCTCAGAATTGGGATGATAATAATAAAAAATATGAAGGCATAGTATTTGAAAATACGGGTGAAAGTGCTTCCATTTCCGGATTTAACTGTAAAAAGGCAAATGCCAAATTGAAGAATGGCACAATCTTTACCGTCTTTTATACTACGGATGTTGCAATAACTAATAAATCGTATGATGCTCAGTTTAAAACGTTGCCCGGCCTCCCGGTTCAGTACGAAATGCAATCAGGCAAAATGAAGTTTAAGTTTACTCTTTCAAAAATTGATTATAATCCGGTTTCTGCTGCTAAGTTTGAAATCCCCAAATCCGGTTATAGGGTACTAACCTACGAGGAAACTAAGGCCAAATAGTCAAATCAATACTTGTAGTAATTATTTGGCAAGTAGAAGTATAATAGAAAAATATTTAGAAACACCTAATTAAAAAACCTGCATGATTGCAGGTTTTTTAATTAGTATGTAACCTTTCAATTTTAAGCAAATAATGGCAAGATATTTATGCAGCTATATTATAATTGAGATAGGGTATAATAACCATATTTTTTAGTTTTAAAGCTGTGAGGATTGCTTCCTTGCCA
>JBDTJI010000170.1:0-13651 GCA_039935935.1 Ginsengibacter sp.
TCGTTGGAAAATAAATTGATTAATCCCGCCACCTGCGAAACAGATAGCTGGCTCTTTACAAATATCGGTTCCAGCACACCTTTATAATCAGGGTTTCTGTTAGCCAATATTTCATCTATGGCCACAAACGCTTTATCCACCTTCACTTTAATATCATCCTGTTCTGCATTTTCAAGAAGGTAGGTCCATGTAGCTTCATCAGGCAGCTTGTACACATTCTTTACCTGGTATTCCAATTCATCTTCCATTAAGGTAAGCTGGATCGCTTCATCAGTGGTATAATAATCCGATTTGGGATTAGAGAATTCATTTTTAATTTCTTTTTTGCGAATATCATAGCGTTCACTAATATGCTTTACAAAAAGCAAAGACAGCACGTAGTCTTTATATTGATTTTCTGCAACTGCACCACGCAATTCATTGGCGGCATTCCACAATTCATTTTCGAAGTCTATATCAGCTTTGGGTTTGGTAGTTTTAGCTTTTGCCATTATAATTTATACAAACGGTAGTTTAAAATCAATTTAAAAATAACAATTATAGTTTTGAAATAGAGGTAACAGAGAGTATTTCGATTTGAATAACTGCTCTACCAAATGTACAGTATTGAAGTAAGGTTTTCAGAAAAGAATACCGAGCCATGGTCCGGTAAAGGCTCCAGCTCAATTCTTGACGCAACATGTCAACAATTGAATCTAATTCTCAACCAGCATATTTACTTTTCATCAATCAATTTTTTTTCTTTCAACCAATAAAGAACTCTTCCAAACCACTCATCAAACGGAGGAGCGGTCAAAAATCCATGTTCCCCTTTTTCATAAAGATGTAGTTCGCCTTTGACACCATTTCTACGAAGCGCTTCATAAAAGTAGAGACTGTTTTTTGATGGCACCACGATATCATCTATTGCATGAACAAGAAAAGCAGGCGGAGCCTGGTTATTGACCTGTAGTTCATTAGAATAAAATTCAATCTGATCTTTTGAAGGATGCGCGCCAAGCAGGTATGTTCTTGAGCCGATATGGCCTATACTGTCCTTAAAACTGATCACAGGGTTAATAAGGATCATAAAGTCGGGGCGGAGACTAACATTCAATTTGTTTTCGATAAAGGCATAATTAAAATGGGTACCGGCCGTGGCTGCCAGGTGCCCTCCCGCCGAAAAACCCATTATGCCAATCTTGTCTGGATTGATATGCCATTCCTGTGCTCTTCGCCGGACGGTTTGAATGGCTTTTTGGGCATCTTGTATTGGGCCAATAGATTTGTCCAACATGATCCGATCGTCCGGAAGCCTGTATTTTAAAACGAATGCAGCAACTCCTTTTTTGTTTAATGCTCTTGCGATATCCTGTCCTTCTCTTTTAATAAGCAACGCATGATAGCCGCCACCGGGACAAATAATAACAGCAGTGCCGGATGCAATGTCTTGAGGTGGAAGAAAGACCTCCAGTGTAGGTTCTGATACTTGCTGAACGATTGGCCCCATAGCTTTATTCGGTGTTACTGTTTCCTGGTTGGAAGCCTGTTTTGAGTTAGGTACCTGTCCCGTATATAGCGGCTGTACTTGTTGAGATCTACCTGCGGCAAACAAAAAGCATAGTGCAAAAAGTAGATGAATTTTTTGTGCCATTATTGATTTTTATGATTAATGAATAATTGGTGCCAATACTTAGAATTAAAATTTTTTTGCGCCAAATGCAAATGAGATTATGGTTTGAAAATTGCAATAAATTTTTCCAAATATTTTTAGATATTGGCAAATAAAACTACATAAAGAATTTTTTGTGACGGAATAATTTACATCGGAATGAATTTGCCCTTCAATTTATTACTTCCACAATGGAGAAAGAACCTTTAACGGCCGCTGCCACACGGCACCAAAAGCGCAATCAGGTTAAATGCCACACTTGCCAGTTTTTTCGGCTGGACGCAGCAAGCGTTGTGTTGCGGAGTGTGTGCTATTGTTGTTGGATTTATGGCCGATATCATTGAAGGAAATGATCCTCAATGATCAGGATGATTTTATTACTTGGGAGATTTTATTGTAAGGGAAAAGATTTTTTAAAATAAATATTTTGATTGATACACAAATACATTTATTACATTAGCTTTACCTCATATCTAATTAATTATTCAATCGACAGTTTACCTCTCTTGAATTTTCGTTCGATTTTATAATTCTTCCAATCCGTACTACATACTTATTTTCAGAATTCATGTTTGGAGCAGCCATTTGCTTTGGCAGTTCTAATATCTCATTTATAATCTTTAAAAAAAACAAAATGAAACAGCTTCTACTATTTTCAGCTCTCACTTTTTTATTTTTCAATTCCCACGCCCAGGTTACTCAAATAAATGCAAACAAAAGCTTGCACGGTGTAACTCCTTTAAATAACACTTTAGCCATTTTTGAATCACGTATTGATGAATCTATATGGGTTTCGGATGGAACTAAGGATGGTACTTTTCAGATTTCAGACACTATTAAATACATTGGCGGTGGGGATTTATTGAATGGCAAATATATTTTCAAAGGTACATCTCCAAATTGCGGGAATGAATTATTTATAACTGATGGCACAAAAGGTGGAACAACTATTATAAAAGACATTAACCCAGGGATTGCCAACAGCCAGCCTGTTGGTACTATATTGGGAGCAATAAACGGGTATATATATTTTGCGGCAATAACACCTGCAGAGGGATGTGAGTTGTGGAGAACCGACGGAACAGCGGGGAACACAACTCTTGTAAAGGACATAGGACTCTCAGCCGCAAGCGGGATTGATCCAAGTCATTTCTCATTAGGGCAGGTAGGAAATACTATTCTGTTTACCGCAAGCACCACAACCCCGCCGATAACCGGCAATGAAGTTTGGAAAACTGACGGAACTCCTGGAAATACCAGTTTACTAAAAGACATTTATGCCGGTGCTCCCTCTTCAAATGCAAGTTTTTTTTATCCATTTAATAATATGGTTTTATTTACTACTAAATCGTCTGTTGGCACTACAAATGAGATATGGAGAACAGATGGCACACAAGCTGGTACTGTCTTGATAAAAGATAATATTGCTCCCTCGTTCTTGCCGTTCATTTTCTTTCACATTTTTAAAAATCGAGCTTATTTTTTGATTAATGATAATGTTCATCCGGGGAATGCATTGTACAGCACCGATGGTATTGATGCCACGATAGCTCATACTGCTTTTTTGAAAGATATGGGATCATCAATGTTTTTTGTAAATGCAATTAATTTATCTGATAAATTTATATTTCCATATTATAATATCGATATTGTTACTGGGTTTACTACTATAAATGATTTATACCAATGTGATGGTACTGATAAAGGAACAAAGATTTTTAAATCTTTTTCTCCAAATACTGATAATCCTCCATTTATATATTCTAGTCCAAATTTCAATATATTGACCAAAACGATAACCTACCCTCTCTTTAATGGGAAGTTTTATTTCTCTGCTGATGACGGCATACATGGAAATGAACTATGGATGTCAGATGGTACTACCACTAGCATGCTGGCAGATATCAATCCTGACCTCGAAAATGGAATCGGTGACAATAGCTTTCTTTTCACCTCATCCTATTTATTTTTTGCAGCCAATGATGGAGTGCATGGCAATGAATTATGGAAAACAAATGGCACTGCGGCAGGAACTACGATGGTTCAGGATATATTCGCTGGCATCAAAAATGCAAATCCTTCGTTAGAATTCGTAAATAATGGTAAAATATTTTTTACAGCAAATGACAATTATCCTCCTGATGGTTCGGTCACTGATCTGTATGTGGTGGATGGAAATTTTTCGCCGCTGCCGGTTAATCTTTTAAATTTTACAGTTACTACAAAAGATGCCGATGCAATACTGCAATGGAGCACCGCACAGGAATTAAACTCGCGCAATTTTATAATACAATCGAGTGATGATGCACGACACTGGAATCAAATAGGAACTGTTGCAGCAGCAGGTAATTCTTCTCTGCAAAATAATTATTCATTCATTGATGCCGGAGTAATGAATTCTGGTAAAAACGTTGTGTATTACAGGCTAAAGGAAACTGATCTTGACGGACAAACGACCAACAGTAATATTATTTATTTGAAGATAAAAGGTAACAGCCAATGGAATGTACAACTGTATTCTAACCCTGTGCATGATAATAATGTAAAGATAATGCTGACAGGTGTTCAGGGTAATGCAGGACTTACTATAAATGATTTGAACGGCCGAGTGATTTACAAAAAGCAAATTCAGAATCAAAATGGATTGATCAATCTTGCGACGGATATACCGGCAGGAGTTTACATACTTCACGTTACAACAGGTGAGGGAAGTAAATCCATAAAATTTGTGAAAGAATAAAATGGAGAAATGTAAAATACCATTGAACTTTTCACTGGTATTTTTTAAATTAATAGACATAAATAAACCGGCCCATCCTGATGGGCCGGTTTATTTTTTTTAGTGTAATTCAGAGATATATGGAGAGAAGATTTTTAAACTTAGCTGAATAGTCCGCCTTTTTTCAGATTACGAACCTTTTCGCCAATCAAAAAGCCATTTTGATAAATTTGTATTTTATAATTTCCCTGCTGAAAATGACTTCCCGGGTCAAAAGCAAATTCGATGTTACGGGTCTTAGCTGTTTCTAAATCCACGGGCAATTTTGCTGTAAACGATTTATCTCCATCATCACGGGTCGTGAATGTTCCTGTTCCGTTTACAGATGTTACAGGTTTTCCGTCGGGGCTTATTACCACAACATAAACATCAGTCGTACCGGGTTGTATTATACGATTATTTACATCGAAACTTACTACTAATTTGTCAACACGTTTAGCAACTGATGATACTTTTTCTTTACCATTATTCCTTACTTTAAAAGGGGTAATGGAAATATTGGAAGCGTTAAGAGTGGATGCAACATCCACTTTCCTTTCAAGAGTTTGTTTGATATCGTTAGTTGAATCAAGATTATGGCTTAACGTTTGTTTTTCCGTAGTGAGCGTTGATACATTTTGTTTGAGGCCATCATTTTCTTGAGTAAGCGATGCAATCTGGGTTTCCATATCGGAAACTTTTCCATTTAGTTGATCGATTAAATTACGGGCTTTAGAAATTTCAGCAGCCGTAGCATTTCTTTTGTTGAGAATAGTGCGAATCTCTGTTTTCATTTTAGCAATTTCTCCTCTACTCTCTGTCAACTTATTATTGACCTGGGTATTTTCAGTTTGCATAGAGTCCAGCCGGGCAAGAGATGCATCAAAACTGCCCTGTAGGTCACTTTTTTCAGTTGATATCTTTGCAACTTCAGTTTGCTGTGTCTGTATGGTTTGACCAGACTTATTGTGATCAAAAATAAAAAAACCTGAAAGGACAATTATTCCTGCGATTAATAATCCAATGATCCAATTTTTAGAATTGCCTGGTTTATTGTCAGTCAAAGACTGATCAGTGTATTCGTTCATGTTTTTAAGTTTTTTAGTGGCTTATTTAATTTGTAAGTCTAATAAAGCCTAAAATCATGCCATTCTTATTTTAAGAAGATTTCGCAGCAAATCTTTTTAACAATTTCCCGAGTCAGATTGATCAATTTTTATATAAAATAATCTTGTTGAAGAAAAATTGTTAAATTGGACGGTTATAAAAATAACAATATGATTTTTTAATAATAGTACTGTAATTGATAGTAACGAAGCACCCATGCTATTTGTAATTATGTTCCTTTTAGATTACTTTTAAAACTAAAATCGCAAAATATGTCAACCAAATCCCGCGTGCCAAGGAGACTCACTGCTGCTTTGGCTATCCTCTTTCTATTGCCCCCTTTGGTATTGTTCATAATGTGGTCTTCTATAGGCCTGAGATATAGCGGTATAGATGCAGAGGAAAAAATTGATACCTATCTTACTTTTTTTCCGGAATGGCTCAAAAACATAAATATAATACATGCAATCTCCCTCGTGTGTTGTATCATAGCCATTTTATTGGCTGCGCGTAGTTTTAAAAAACATTTATTATCAGTAAGGGTATTGATGCTGCTTACGGTGCTGGCAGCTATTTTTATCATCTTATTTGATATCTACCAAATGGTTTAAACCGGCATATCATTTATAGTCATACTGAATAGTACCCAGCAGGAGCTTCTCTTTTGAATAACATTTTTGTATTTCCGGAAGAGTTTTATCATCATAAGCATACTTCCATATAAAATAATTCCTGCCTGATTCATCTACGGAGATCATTTGTTTAGGCTCATTATGATTGTTGTATTCAAACATATAGTCAGGCAAGAGTCTCTTAGCAACGGGATTATAGTGCACCACATCTGTGAGTCGGTTGTTGTCGTCGTAGTAATAATAATATTTTATATCGCTGCTGTTCCCTGAGACATCTTCTTCAATTACATTTCCTTTGTCGTCTGATAAAAAGGTAATCGTAGATACCAGCACATTATTTTTTTTCCTCAGCATTTTGACCGGCTTATTATCTTCATAAAAATACTGATGGGTCTCTTCAATGCCGTCGCTGTCACCATTAGCTACTGTCATTGTACTTACCAAAGAAAGATTACTATGATCATTATATTGATAATTTACGGTGTTGGTTGTATTAGGAGTGGTAGTAAGGGTCTTTATTATTTGCCCGTTGGGATTGTAATCTGTTACCAAAAGCGATTGTCCGGTGATGTTGGATTGCGACATCATCTCGGTTTGGCTAAAATTTTTATTGATTTTTTTTTCACAGAAAAAACCTTCACTCGGTTTATCACTTTCATCATAGCTTGTTATTTTCACCGACCTTATATTTCCTTTTTTTAAAATAGCGAATTCACTGTTAAGCTTTGAGGTACTCATTATGTCTTTATAAAAATATTGAGCATTTACCAGGGAAAAACTCAGGCTTACAAAGGCGAAAGAGATAAATGCCAAACGGAGAACGGATAGGATCATTTTAAAACTATATATCTGGATTTTACAAAAAATTTAATCAGTGTAAAATAATTCATTACTGTTTAATGCAGTTTTTGTTTATTATTTTTAACCGGAAATTATAGAATCATACCATGTCTCAAATTTCGGATATCAGCGAACTTATAAAAATTATGGATAACCTCAGGGAAAAATGCCCCTGGGACAGAAAACAAACCATTCATACACTTCGACAGCAGACGATTGAAGAAACTTATGAACTTGTTGATGCAATAACAGACGAAAACTGGGAAGGAATAAAAGAAGAACTCGGCGACCTGTTATTGCACATTGTTTTTTATACTAAGATCGGTCTTGAGAAAAATAAATTTACCTTACAGGAAGTGATAGACGGAATTTGTGATAAGCTTGTAAAAAGACACCCTCACATTTATGGGAATGTAAAGGTGAAGGATGAAGAGGAGGTAAAAAAGAACTGGGAGCAGATTAAACTCACCGAAGGAAAAACATCAATCTTAAGTGGTGTGCCAACATCTTTACCGGCCATGGTAAAGGCCATGCGCATCCAGGAAAAAGTAAAACAGGTTGGTTTTGAGTGGGCTACGAAAGAGCAGGTTTGGGAAAAAGTAGAAGAAGAACAACAAGAACTCCACGAGGCTTTAGAATCGGGAGACCAGCAAAATATTGAAGAGGAAGCCGGAGATCTTTTTTTTTCCATAATTAACTACGTAAGATTTTTAAATGTGGATGCTGAAAATGCACTTGAACTAACCAATAAAAAATTTATTCAACGATTTATGCTTATGGAGGATTCGGTTAAAAAAAGAGGGAAAGACCTGGCTTCAATGACTCTTGAAGAAATGGATATCATTTGGAATGATATAAAAAAACAAAAACGGTGAACTTGAGATGGAACAGTAATGATAATTTTTTTAAAAGGAATTCCTTTCTCCTGATAACAGCGGCATGGTTACTCACCTTTGCATTTATTATCAACAACTATTGGAGTGGCAGTTCTGCATCAAATGCAGCTCAAAAAGCCATCCAAAAAAACATTAATAAAAAGCAAGGGGAAATAAACAAATTCTGTGCAGATACTGCAATGTTAAACAGGATTGCACATGGAAAATACAACGAAGAGCAGCTTAGAGAACAGGTAAGTAAAGGCTATTTTATTTTTTTTTATAAAATTACCAACGAGCAAAAGTTGGCTCCGGTTTTTTGGAACACACAGGTAATTGAGCCACGCAGCAAGTTATTCTATGGGCCGGATGGATTTAGTTTTAGAAAGCTACAGAATGGATGGTATCTTATTAGTAAAAGGCCATTTCTCAGCTCTGATAGTTCCTGGTATAAAATGATTTTTTTAATTCCTGTAAAATGGAATTACTATGTAGAAAACAAGTATTTAAATAATTCTTTTGTTGCAGAAAGCAATATAGAAAAGACTTATGATATCAGCATTTTGCCAACAAGATTTGAGATAAAAGACGAGGTGGGTCAACCGATATTTTACCTTCAGCAGCTAAGCAACCCCATAGAACACGACAATGAATTTTCTGTGTGGCTGAGAATACTTGCCTCTCTACTGGTTCTTTTTTTTATTCATAAGCTTGCCAACTATTGCGTACAGGAGAAAGGTTTTTGGTTAGGCTTGTTGGTTTTGGTAGTGCCTATCATTATTTTAAGAATTTTAAGTTATCATTTCCCCATTCCTCTCAATTTTCAAAAATTAAAGTTATTTGATTCAACCGTATATGGCTCTGATTCTATTTTAAGATCACTGGGCGATTTACTGATCAACTCATTACTCTTTATCTGGATTGTTTTATTTATTCGGTATCATTTCAGATTCGATTTTTCAAGAATAAAATTTAAGGCCGATTATTACAGGTATGCAACTATCGCTATTATTTCCATCTTGATGATACTGATCACACTGGCAGGAGGATACACCATTCAAAGCCTGGTGGCTGACTCGCAAATTTCATTTGATGTAATTAACTTTTTTACGCTGGATGTATATAGTGTCATCGGATTTATTGTGGTGAATTGCATCGCTACAGGGTATTTTTTTCTAATTCAGTTATTACTGCAACCCCTGAACACATTTGCCGGTAAAAGAAAATATGTATCGTACCTCACAATTGCCCTGGCAGGTCTGATCATCCTTACCTTCATGTCGCACTCTAATTCTGTCGGTTTTAGTCTTTTGCTGTTGCTATGGCTTTTGCTTTTTATTTACCTCCTTAATTTTGAAGTACTTTTTTTACAGGCCTACAAACTGATTTCGTCCAGGTTTATTTTTTGGGTCTTCTTCTTTTCAGTCTCCATTACCGGCATTATGGTATTTCAAAACAGGACAAAGGAATTAGAAGAACGGAAGCATTTCGCAGAAAATCTTGCCAACAAAGCAGATCCTTCCGGACCGGTAATTGTCAACATCATTCTGAAAGATTTCAGGAATGATTACCTGTCTGATATTTTTGACAGATTCAAAAAGCCCTACCAAAACAGATTTTTAAAAGACAGCCTGGTCAATGAAAATTTTTCTGGCTATCTGAATAAATATGATAGCAAAATATATACTTATAATGCGAAAGAGCAGCCATTATACAATGATGATTCTGCTACCTTTAATTCATTAAACGCTATCATTCAAACCCAGGGAAAGGCTACCGACATACCCGATCTGTTTTATTACGATATTTCTTACGACCGGTTTAACTATATCAGCAAAAAAGAGATTACAGATACGTCCGGCGCGGTACAAGGATATGTATTTATTATTTCCAAGCCAAAAAGATACAAGAGTGATGCGCTCTATCCTGAACTCTTTTCTAAAGGAAATAATAATTCAATCGAAAGTTCTCCTGTGTATGCCTTTGCAGTTTATAATCATAGCCAGCTAAGCACCAGCTATAACGATTATCCATTCACCACAGATATTGATGATAATGATTTCACCTACAATGAATTCCGAACAGTGCAAAATAACGGTTATGAAGAATTGTGGTATAAGGCTAATGCGGATAAAGTAATTGTGATTGCCCGGCAGGAAAGATTTTTTATAGAATCTATCACTTTATTTGCCTATCTTTTTTGCTCATTCCTGTTGATTGCGATCTTTTTTTATCTCGCGAGTCATTTTTTAATGGAAAGGAGAAACATCTCGAACCTGAAATCCCTGCTCCAATTAACCATTCGCAACCAGGTACACGGCACCATCATTCTTATTAGCCTTTTTTCGTTTATTGTAATCGGTGCCACTACCATACTTTTCTTTATCAGCCGCTATCATAGCAATAATCGGGAAAAGCTAAGCAGGACCATTCATGTGATGGAAAATGAATTGCGCGGGGCTATTGATACGTTGCCGGTACATGATTTCAGGATGGCCACGTTCGACAGTGCATCCCACACTAAGTTAGAAGCAACAATTAATAAGGTTTCTAATATTCATGCTGCTGATATTAATCTTTACGATCTTAAGGGTAATTTAAGGGTGTCGTCTCTGCCATTACCCTATGATAAAGGAATTGTAAGTGAGAAGATGGATCCTGTTGCATTTTATCACTTAGACAAATTAAAAGACGCGCAATTTTTCCAGGAACAAAAAATTGGCAGTCTTACTTATTTAAGTAATTACCTGCCGGTACGCGATGAAAGCGGAAATGAATATGCATACCTTAATATCCCCTATTTTGAATCGCAAAATAAATTGCAGGATGAGATATCTAATTTCCTGGTCACAATTATTAATCTGAATGCTTTCATCTTTTTAATAGCCGGTATTATAGCGTTATTTATTGCTAATCGTATTACACGATCATTTTCGCTTATTAGTGATAAAATGAAACAAATCAATCTTGAAACAGGCAATGAAGAAATCGTGTGGAACAGGCGGGATGAGATTGGCGAGTTGGTAATAGAATACAATAAAATGGTAAAAAAACTGGACGTAAGTGCGGAAATGCTTGCCAAGAGCGAAAGAGAAGGAGCGTGGCGCGAGATGGCACGGCAAGTAGCTCATGAAATTAAAAATCCTCTCACACCAATGAAACTAAATCTGCAATATTTACAAATGGCAATTGATAATAATTCGCCCGATGTAAAAAACATTTCATTGTATGTTGCAGGCATCATTCTGGAACAAATAGAACATCTCTCACAAATTGCAGGCGACTTTGCACAATTTGCCAGAATTGGTGATACCAGGATCCAAACCATTGATGTGAACCAAATGCTTGAAAATACGATTATGCTTTATTCTACGAATGATGAAATAGAGATAGATGCAGATTTGTATCCTGAACCAATTTTGATTAAAGCGGACAAAACCCAGGTCAACAGGCTATTTACCAACTTGCTTCAGAATGCAGTGCAATCTGTTCCTGATTATCGGATAACACATATTAATGTAAAAAGTGAACTGCAAGGGGACCAGGTTTTAATCTCTATCAGAGATAATGGAAACGGCATTCCGCCAGCCATGTTAAGCAAAATTTTCAAGCCTAATTTTACTACTAAAACGTCTGGCACCGGCCTTGGATTGGCCATGTGTAAGGGCATAGTAGAAAAATTAAATGGCAGAATCTGGTTTGAAACCAGCGAAGGAGAATGGACTTGCTTTTATGTGGAAATCCCTTTAGAGAAAAATGAAAATGAGATGTTGGTGCGTGATGAATGAGTTTATAGAATTATTAATATGCAGGAACAAATATATTTGAGTTGGCGTATTTTAAGAATATTAGTAGTATTGTTTGAATGAGCAGAGTAAAGCTCTTCATATCAATGAAGTTTGGAGGATTCCTGTCTTCAGGTTCTTTCATTTTGAGAAGTTACTGACATTGTGCATGAAATGCTACAGTTTCTCTTAATAGTTCAGTTTAATTATAATGCTTTTTTAAAATTAATTAATCTATCAATGATCAAAATAATTCATGTATTTCTGAAATATTGTTTAACTAAGAAAGGGTTTAAACAAATTACAGCAAAGTATATAAATGGAAATTTTATCGCTCTTTTGTTTTGTGCGCTGATTCTTCCTGGAACGCTTAGGTCTGCAAATATTGTTTTAGAAAATGCGGACGTTAAATATGCGATCAATGAAAAAGGACAAAATATATTTTTTACAGATAAAAGAACTGGCATTAATTATCTCATGCAGGATTCGATTTCATATTGTGCCTCACTTGTCAAGGCTGGCAAAGAATATTTTGTAACCTCCGCTTCAATGAAGGATAACCTGTTAAAATTGACATTTAAGAAAGCAGGCGCAACCGTAAATATTCTTATCATTAAAGGTAAAAGCAATTTTATTTTAGAGATATCCAATGTATCGGGAACTTTTGAATCATTAACCTTCTTAAACGTGCCGCTCAGACTTAAAGGACTTTCTTATGAATCCTTTGCGGCATGTGTTATCCCCATGAATATATTCACTCATGTACGTGAAATTCCTGTACTACAGACGAATCTCCAGGCAACCTGTTACCAACGCTTTGGTATAAAGGGCGCTAAGATCAGCCTCATTGGAGTAGCTCAGTCAAATATACTTTCTGTAATGAGAGAGGTTATGAAAGAAAATAAAGATATACCGTATTCCACAGCCGGAGGCGCATGGGGTAAACTATCAAAAGAAGGGTATGGCTCATACCTTATGAATTTTGGCACACTGACAGAGAAAACAACAGATGAGTGGATTACGATGTGCCATAACCTGGGCTTTAATCAAATTGATAGTCACGGAGGAGGAAAAGGATTTTTTAGATTCGGGGATTTTGAACTTGATCCTCAAAGCTGGACTGATGGATGGAAAAGCTTTAAACAGATTAACAAAAAACTTCATGCTGCCGGCATATCTTCTATTTTCCATACTTATGCATTTTTCATAGATAAGACTTCGAAATATGTTACACCGGTCCCCAGCGAAGATTTGGGTTATTTCAGTTCCTTTACTCTGGCTGAATCGCTGAGTAAAGATGCCACTGAAATAACAGTAAAAGAGCCTACAGACAGTATCTCATTTATAACCGGATTTTTTGTTCGCAACAGTTTAACTCTCAGGATTGGTAAAGAATTGATTGAGTTCAGTGGTGTTTCCAAAACCCCTCCGTACAAATTCACCGGCTGCAAACGTGGGGTGAATAATACGACAACCTCTGCTCATCCAACCAATGAAAAAGCATATCATCTTCGCGAAATGTTTGGAAGATTTGTGCCTGGCGGTGAAACTCCGTTATTTGACGAGATTGCCAGAAGAACAGCAGAGATAGTCAACGAAGCGGATTTTGATGGTATATACCTGGATGCTATAGATGGGAGTGATATCATTGCAGGCGAGGAAAATTTTTGGTATTATGGTGGTAAATTTGTAGTTGAGGTGGCAAAGCATCTGAAGCAACCTGTAGGGGTGGGAATGGAAATGAGTTCGATGATCAATCTCTGGTGGAATTATCGCTCCAGATGGCAAGCCTGGGACAAACCTGTACGCGGATACAAGCGTTTCATAGACATCCACCTGGCATCCATTAAATCGCATGAAACTGAGCACGGATTGTGGAGAGGAGATACATCCATGATAAATAAACTGGCACCTCTTGAAAACAGTCCTCTTCTTCTTCCTCTTCATTTAGGGTGGTGGTCGCAGCAGACATGGAGTCCTCCACAGATAGAGCCTGTCTTCAC
>JBDTJI010000171.1:0-56482 GCA_039935935.1 Ginsengibacter sp.
CATTGGGAAAATAATCAAGCAAACAGAAAGGCCTTGTACCTGGCTCCCGACGATCAAAAAACCTGGAATAATTTTCTACGCCATTGCAATAACCGAGTTCACGGATCATTTCCACATCATAATTCACCCGCTCAGAAATTCGTTGCGCTTCAATATATTTCCCGGTTTCTTTAAAATATTCGGTTTGCGCAGCAGCTTCGTCTTGAATTTCGTTCAAGATCTGTTGCAGTTTATCTTTTGGTGCAATGTACAGGTTGGCAGGAAAAATCGCAGCGTTATCCACCTTGGAAATTCGTTTTCCTGAACTCAATTCCAATGTTTCAATACTTTCTATTTCATCTCCAAAAAATGTAATACGGTAGCCATTATCCATGTAGGGCAGATTGATATCCACTGTATCACCTTTAACCCGAAAAGTGCCCCTGGCAAAATCTCCCTGTGTTCTTGAATACAAGCCATTCACCAGAGAATGTAAAAATCCCTGGCGGCTTATCGTTTGGCCTTGTTCTATGCGTACAACCCCTTCGGCGAAATCCTTGGGATTTCCGATTCCGTATATGCAGCTCACACTGGCCACGACGATAATATCCCTACGGCCGGTGAGTAATTGCGACGTAGCAGCCAACCGCAGCTTATCTAATTCTTCATTAATACTTAAATCTTTTTCGATGTAGGTATCGCTTACCGGCATATAGGCTTCCGGCTGGTAATAATCATAATAAGAAACAAAATAGCCCACTGAATTATCCGGAAAAAATTGCCGGAATTCACCATATAACTGAGCTACAAGCGTTTTGTTATGCGTGATTACTAATGTAGGCCGTTGTACATTTTGAATCACATTAGCCATGGTAAACGTTTTACCACTTCCTGTGACACCTAACAATGTCTGATATTTTTCACCTTCCAAAATACCTTTGGTAAGTTGTTCTATTGCCTGTGGCTGATCGCCCGCAGGTGAATAAGATGAATTAAGCTGGAATGGCATAGGGATATGCAATTTACAAATTACAATGGAAAGGTAGAATTTGCAGATGTGTAATAAAAAGGTAATAATTATCCAGGACGGCGATATTTTTTACCAGCTGATTTTTTTGTATGATGCACTGAACTTATAAATACTTGCACTTCCGGCATATTCTTGAGCCAATAGCTTTTTGAAATTGATTTTACCTAATCTCCAATTTTTTGCCGTACTGTATCAATAATAAATTCTTTTCTATGAAGTACAAATTTAAGAATATTCAATAGTTTTTCTTAACAGATTTTCTTAAGTGATATACTCATTAAGTCGTAAAATGGGACCTGCATCAGTATTATAAATTTGAATGGATCTATAATTCTTCAGCCTTTCCTTTTTTATTAGCTTCATTCATAAATTGAAATTTATATTTGCCACATCCCGGCATAGATATACCATGAAAAAGAATTTACAATAATGCTTCCTATATTATATTACAACCAGCTTGACCTCAAAAGTGTTCAGAAGAATTTTGATAAAGTTCTCCATCAATTGGGTAACGGCGACTTCAAAAGCGCCGATGTTCGTAAAATGACCAATACCGGTTATTACCGGGCCAGATTGAATATCAAAGATCGGCTGCTTTTTACATTTGCATTGTACGATCAACAAAAATATTTATTGCTGCTGGAAGTAATACTTAATCACGATTATTCTAAATCGAGATTTTTGCGTGGCGCTCAACTTCCTGCCGAAGAAGCGATGCAGCCGCTATTGCATGCTGACGATGTACAACCGGCGGAATTAAAATACCTGAATTACATCAATGATGGTGGGCAAGCCATTCATATTCTTAACAAATTTATTTCGTTTGATGATTCGCAGCAAGCCATATTTTCATTGCATCCTCCCTTAATAATTGTAGGTTCGGCAGGAAGTGGAAAAACGGTCCTGGTATTGGAAAAGCTAAAACAATTGAAAGGAAACGTAGCCTACATTTCACTAAGTAATTATCTCGTAGAAAATGCACGTAAAATTTATTTTGCCAACGGATACGAGAATGAGGAAAGTGAAATAGACTTTTTATCATTCCGGCAGTATATAGAATCGTGGCAAATACCCGGGGGCAAAGAAATTAACTTCGGCGCTTTTGAACAATGGTTTGGCAGGCATAAGCAGCAAATAAAAATAAATGAACCATACCGGGTTTATGAAGAATTCAAAGGAGTACTTACCGGCTCGCCCCTGCATACTGCATTCTTAAGTAAAGAAGAGTATTTGTCGCTGGGCATTAAGCAATCCATTTTTACGGAAGATAAAAGAGAAGCGGTGTATGCATTGTTTACAAGGTACCTGCAATGGATGAAGGAAAACAATTATTACGACAGTAATATACTCGCCTATGAATACCTTGAAATAGTAAAACCACGCTATGATTATATAATGATAGACGAAGTGCAGGATATCACCGGCATCCAACTGAAATGTATCATGGAATCTCTTGTAAACAAAGGTAATTTTGTACTTACCGGAGATAGCAATCAGATCGTTCATCCCAACTTTTTTTCATGGTCTAAAATAAAAACTTATTTATACCATGAAGGGACAAACCATAAGCAGGTGCATCTTCTGCAGACCAATTATCGTAATTCGCTACAGGTGGTTCAGTTATCAAACACATTGCTTAAAATAAAAAGCCTTCGTTTTGGCTCTATTGATAAAGAAAGTAATTATCTTATTAATACCGTCAGTACACAGAAGGGTGAAGTATTGCTTATGCAGGATAATGATAAAGTAAAAGGAGAGTTGAATCGCAAAACACAAAATTCCACACAGTTTGCGGTGGTGGTGGCTGATAATAACCTGAAAGCAGAAGCCAGAAAACATTTTAAAACGCCCCTGATTTTCTCAGTGCAGGAAGCTAAAGGGCTTGAATATGATAATGTGATTTTGATGAATTTTATTTCCGAAAATCCTGTGGAGTTCAAAGAAATTATAAATGGCGTGAAAGAATCAGATCTGCTTGATGAAACTTTACATTATGCAAGGCCGGCTGATAAAAGTAATAAGGATGCCGAAGTGTATAAGTTCTTCATTAATTCATTTTATGTAGCCATTACGCGGTCCATGAAGAATATTTATTTATTTGAAAGACAGGTCAATCACCCAATCCTGGAATTGTTATCGCTAAAAGAAATGACAAAATCGCTACAGGTAGTTGAGCAAAAATCTGACAAGCATGAATGGCTGGAAGAAGCGCGCAGGCTGGAAGAACAGGGAAAGCATGAGCAGGCCGAACAAATAAGGGCTAAATATTTAGGCTACGAATACCTGGACGCTGAAAAATTAGAACAAATAAAATTACTGGCTCTTGACCCTGCTAAAAAAGAGCATGAAGTAAAAAAAGAAAGAAAGCAATTATTTCAATACGCTGTCAATCATCATCACACTCAATGGATAGGCCAATTGGCTCACTTGCAGTTTCAGCGTGCTATGTTGTATATGAAAGAACTTCGCAACGATGGCAGAGAATACACAAAAAGCTGCCGCCTGGGACGTAGTGAAGAAGTGAAAAGAATAGTACAAAAATATGGACCTGACTTTGCAGAGCCGGACACCGGTATTACCGGCCTGATGACTGCTCTTCATCATGGACAGGATGCGATAACGGGTTTATTACTGGAAGCAGATGCAGATATTAATAAGACAGATGCCAAGGGAATGTTTGCTATTGATTACCTGCTGCATGGGTATTATAAAAACATCATTTACCGGCATACTTTTACTGCCGGTAAAAATACGTTGTTGAAATACTGGTATCTGGTAAAACCAACATCCATTGCCGTACAGGAGGAGAGGCGCATGGTTAATATCGGGGCACAGTCCATGGCATTTTTCCTACTGTTATGTATGCGTTGTATGCAGAGTGATATGGTAAATAAAACTACCGTAAAATTCAGGGATGGATCCCGGCAGGATCTGATCACGGGTGAATTTTCTATGGATGAGGTAATGAAATTGGTGGAATGTATGCCGGATGAAATACTTCCACTTTACCGGAGGCAGCGCAGTTATGTGAATTCTGTTTTAGCCGGCAATGAGATGGACAGGAACTCCGCTAATAATAAAAAACTGTTTAAGAGAGTACAGAGAGGTTGCTATATTCTCAATCCTTTTCTGATTTATAAAAGCAATGAAGAGCTGTAAAGGACACCGCTCACGGTGTGCGTCCCGGGCCCGGGGTTTATGTCCTCCAATCCGGCACAATTTGGAATGCAACCGATGTTACTTCAAATGTATAAACATACATTTGTTCTGCACTATTCGTTCAGCCCAATTTGTAATCTCTTTTATTTTAATAGATTGACAAACGAGATTTTGTTCCCATCAGACATACATTTATTAACAATAGCATGCACAGAATATAAATACAAAATCATCCGGGTAATCCTAAAAAATCTACAAAATAACTATTTCAATTCAACCTAAATGAAAGATGACTATTATTATATGCATCGTTGCGAAATATTAGGTGAAGCAGCAGCCAAAAAAGGAAATTCACCTGTGGGTGCCCTTATTGTAAAGAATGATGAAATAATAAGTGATGCGGAAGAAGCGGGTAAAACTAAAAATGATATTACCTGCCATGCAGAGATAGAAGCCATCAGAACTGCAGTAAGAAAGTTGGAGTCACCCGATCTTTCTAAATGTACACTGTTTACCACGCATGAGCCTTGCATAATGTGTTCTTATGCAATAAGATTTTATAGGATAAAAAAAATAGTATTTAAAAATTCGGTGGATTACCTGGGAGGGGTTTCTTCATCAATGCCCTTGCTACTTGCCCATGACGTGCCGCCGCACTGGGCAAAGCCTCCAGAAATTGTACACCTCAGAAAGGAAGAAATGTAGTATTCAGCAGTTATGTAAATTTTAAGAAAAAATTTTTTCTGTATCTTTCATGGTACGACCTTTGTGGCATTATAAACAATTAAAACCAAAAAATAATACGATGAACAGAATGCAGAATATACACGATCTTGGACAGAGCATCTGGCTTGATTCTTTTGACCGCAAATTGATGGATAGCGGTGAACTTCAAAAACTGATAGATGAAGATGCACTATGCGGGATCACTTCCAATCCTTCTATTTTTGAGAAGGCGGTGACCAGCAGTTCTGATTATGATGAAGACATCAGGAAATTAGCTAAAGAAGACAAATCTGATGAAGAAATATTTTTCGGATTTGCAACCAGTGATATTCAGCGTGCAGCCGATATACTTAGACCCGTTTATGATGAGGCAAAGGGCACGGACGGTTTCGTAAGCCTGGAGGTATCTCCGCATCTTGCCAACGATACAGAAGGAACGATTAAACAGGCCAGGGAATTATGGAAAACTTTAGACCGTAAGAATGTAATGATAAAGATACCGGGTACCAAAGAGGGGTTGCCAGCGATCAAACAATGTATCAGTGAAGGCATCAATATAAATATTACTTTATTATTTGGCCTGCCCCGGTATCGTGAGGTAACTGAAGCTTATATTTCCGGTATAGAAGATCGTTTAAAAAATAACCAATCTATTGATCACATTGCCTCTGTCGCAAGTTTTTTCCTTAGCCGTATAGATGTGCTGCTTGATCCTATTTTGAAAGAAAAGAAATTAGACGCATTAGTAGGGGAAGTGGCTATCGCTTCTGCAAAGAAGGCCTACGAAATCTACAAAGAAATTTTCTTCAGTGACCGCTTCAGGAACCTTGAAAAGAAAGGCGCTAAAAAGCAAAAAGTATTGTGGGCAAGCACCAGCGCAAAAGATCCTTCGTTCAGTGATGTAAAATATGTAGAAGCATTGATTGGTCCTAATACAATTAACACACTACCAATGGAAACCATTGATGCTTTTCGTGATCATGGTAATGCCCAGGACCACCTGGAGAATAATCTGATGAAAGCAACGCAGGAATTACAACAGTTAGAAGATAATGGAATCAATATTGATGAAATTACTCAACAGTTGGAAGAAGAAGGAGTTCAAAAATTCAACAAGGCTTATGGTTCTTTATTGAAAGCCATTGAAGAAAAGAAGAAGAAACAAACAGCATAGTCTTCGACAGCCTTTTACAAGCTCAGGTTGACATAGGCGCTGACAGCTTTTTAATATATAAACTTTATGAAATGAAGAAGATTGCAATTAATGGTTTTGGACGAATAGGAAGGGCATCTTTAAAATTAATAATGGATACACCTGAACTTGAAGTGGTAGCCATCAATGACATGCTAACGATTGAAAACGCCGCGTATCTTCTAAAATATGACAGTGCCTATGGAATATACGATAAAGATGTAAGCGCTGATGGAGACTACTTAAAGATTGGGGACAAGAAAATTAATTATTTGTCCATAAAGGATCCGGCAGAACTACCCTGGAAAGATCTCGCAATTGATACGGTAATAGAAAGTACCGGTCTTTTCACTAATCGTGAAGATGCAGAGAAACACATTCATGCAGGTGCAAAACAAGTGGTAATTTCAGGGCCAACAAAAAGTATAGACACGCCTACAATTGTTCATGGAGTAAATACAGCAGATGGAAAAGTTGCTATCTTTTCGTGCGCAAGCTGCACTACCAATAATATAAGTCCGGTTATAGAAATTATTGGCCGCAGAATAGGAATTAAAAAAGCAATTTTAAATACCATTCATGCCTACACGGCATCTCAATCATTGATAGACGGGCCTTCTAAGAAAAAGCCCAGGATGGGAAGAGCAGCAGCAGTGAATCTGGTACCGGCATCAACTGGCGCTGCTATCGCTACGATCAAAATATTACCTCAATATGGAGGTAAGTTTGATGGAATTGCGATTCGCACACCGGTAGTAGTTGGTTCCATTTCTGATATCACATTTATTGCAGAAAGAAAAACTTCCGCAGAAGAGATTAATAATATTTTAAAAGAAGAAGCATCAACTGATCGTTATAAAAAAGTGATCTCTGTTTCAAATGAGCCATTGGTTTCCACTGATATTATTCAAAGTGCTTTTGCTTCTACTATTGATATGGAGATGACGCGCGTAGTAGATGGGGATCTTTGCAAAATAATGGCCTGGTATGATAATGAATGGGGATTTACCAATCAAATGATTCGTCAAATACTTGAAAATTAAAAATGACTCTTATTAAAACCTATAATTTACTTAACGAGTTAATTGGGCGAACGGATATTTATCTTCTTGACCAGATCATGAAAGGCCGATACCATCCCCAACAAAAAATACTGGATGCGGGTTGTGGAGGTGGAAGAAATATGAAATGGTTTTTGCAAAACGATTTTGAAATATATGGAGTAGACAACAGCCAGGCTGCTATTATTCATTTAAAACAAATGAATGATTCGTTACACCCGCTACGCTTACAGGTGGCTGATCTGGAAAAATTGCCCTTCGAAGAAAATTATTTCGATCATATTATTTCCAGTGCAGTTTTGCATTTTGCAACTGATGTTGCCCATTTCAAACAAATGTTGGCAGAGATGTTACGGGTTTTGTCGTTTAACGGTTCTTTGTTCATAAGAATGGCTTCTGATATAGGTATTGAAAACAAAGTAAAGTTGATTTCCAATGGCAATTATAAGATTCCGGATGGATCCATGCGGTTTCTATTAACACGCTCCCTGCTCGCCGAATTTATGAAAGAATTCGATCTCAGATTTTTAGAACCTTTAAAAACCACTAACGTAAATGATCTACGGTGTATGAGTACTTTATTGCTACAGAAAAATAGTTGAACCCTTATACCTAACTTCTTCCATAAACCTTTATCACCGGTTCTCTTATAGCACTACCTTCTTTACTTGAATAAAAATAAATAACATCTGCAATTTGAGATGGCGGCACCCAGGTGCTGTAATTTGCATCAGGCATAGATTCCCTGTTAGTGAGTGTATCAATGATACTTGGCACAATCACACTTGCCACCACATTTCTTCCTTTAGCTTCCGCATTCATAACTTCGGCCAAACGAAATAATAACGACTTGGAAAAGCTGTATGCCAGAGCGCCCTTCCCCTTTAAAATATCTAATCCCTGACGGGAGCCAACTAAAAAAATACGCCCATTATTTTGCTTCATCATTTGTATAAATACCGGCCTCGCAATATTGTAAGCCGTCTCAAAATTCAGTTGATATTGTTTCGCAATATCGCTGGTTTTGGTTTTAGCAATATCGCCCATAGCAAAGCCACCTGCAGTTAATACTGCCACATCAATTTGTTGATTGTTGTCAACCACTAAATCCACCAACTTTCTACAAGCATCTTCATTCAATAAATCTAACGACACTTCATTGAATCTCTGATTTGTCTGAGCATTCCCTTTTGAATTATTCTTTCCGGAATTTGAATGTACAGTTCCCCAAACCGTATATTCATTGTCAATAAATTTTTTTACTACTGCCTTTCCAAGATTTCCCGAGGCTCCCGTTATAATAGCTGTTTTTCCTGCCATACATTTGTATTTAACTTTAATACAAATTTATTTCTTTAATGAATAGGTTGTCATCTGTATTTCCATAGATTCTTTTCTACTATTGAAAGTGCCACTAATGCTTGCCGGACAAATAGATGTAACTTTATGTTGAATTTATTTTTTATTAATCTTTTTATCTGGGAGATGACAGCTAATGAAACAAGAATCGAAAAATACACATCATCATTTTTCTCTGTAATTATAACTACCTATAACAGGTCTTCTCTTTTAAAAAGAGCTTTGGATTCATTAGTTGCACAAACGGAAACCGATTGGGGAGCAATAATTATTGATGATGGTAGCACTGATAACACTGCTTGCATTGTAAAACCTTACTTGGCGTGGAATAACAAAATTAAATACCTTAAGCAAAAAAGCAAAGGTGCTACCTTCTCAAAAAATACTGGAATTTTTTTATCAGAAGGAAAATTTGTAACCTTCCTGGATTCTGATGATGAATACAGTGCTGCACACCTTGCAAGCCGGAAAATTATTTTATTAAAAAATAAAAAAATTGAATTATTACACGGAGGAGTAAAAGTAATAGGAAACCATTATGTGCCGGATCGGTTTGATTATAACAAAATAGTTCCGTTATCCCGTTGCGCTATTGGTGGTACTTTTTTTATTAAAAAAAACATAGCGCTTTTGTTAAATGGCTTTACTGAAATACCGCTGGGGAGTGATGCAGATTTTTTAGAAAGAGCCAATAAGGCAGGAATTAATACTATGAAAACGGAATTACCTACCTATCTGTATCATCGTGAAACAGAAAATTCCATTACCAATAATTTAATGAGATGCCAGAAAAGAATTGATTTTCATAAACAGCAGTTTGGATAACACCAACGCGCATTAAGAAAAATAAAATGAGTATCAAAAGAGTATATGAAAAGCCTGATCAGCAAGATGGCTTCCGTATACTGGTGGACAGGTTGTGGCCGCGCGGCTTAACGAAAGAAAAAGCAGCAGTTGATTTTTGGCTAAAAGACATTGCACCCAGTACAGAATTAAGAAAATGGTTCAGCCATGATCCTGAAAATTGGAATGAATTTAAGAAAAGATATTTTTTTTTAAAAAAAATAATGATGCTGTTATCGTTTTGAAGGATCATCTTAAAAAGAAAACAGTTACCCTGGTTTATGCTGCAAAAGAACGAGATCACAATGATGCACTGGTACTTATTGATATTTTTGAAAAAGAAAAACTATAATTTTAGGGCGTTTATGCCCGGTTTTAGCCATTGATAAAATACATACATGTTTTCAAAAGCAACTGAGTATGCTCTAAGAGCAACAATTTTTATAGCAGATAAGGGAACAATAGATAATAAAATAAGTATTGAGGAAATATCCAAAGCGATAGACTCTCCGCGACCCTTTACCGCAAAAATTTTACAATTACTTTCAAAAGGCAATGTAATAAGCTCTGCAAAAGGCCCCAAGGGCGGATTTTATATTACCCACCAATCAATGAAATTACCCGCCAAAGTAATTTTGGAGGCAATTGAAAAAGAAGATACACTTAACAGGTGTATTTTGGGATTGCACAACTGCTCCGAAACCAATCCATGCCCTATGCACTCCGAGTTCAAAACCATCAGAGCACAATTAAATAATCTTTTCCA
This sequence comes from Ginsengibacter sp., assembly GCA_039935935.1. GTDB lineage: Bacteria > Bacteroidota > Bacteroidia > Chitinophagales > Chitinophagaceae > Ginsengibacter. The sequence goes on from JBDTJI010000171.1 coordinate 10,116, forward strand.
AAAAAAGACGATTCAAAACCTGGCAGATACAATGAAGAAAAGCAATGTTTTCATTAATAATTCGAAAAACAAAAGTCTTGTAAAATAAAGCTTTATTTATCTTTTCCTATAGTCGTTATCAGATTGATCAATTGATTGCCCCGAACCAAAATCTTCAAGCCATGTCTCTTCAAAGAAATTGAAGGCTCTTTTTTTATAAAATTGTCGCTATCAGATTTATAGGCGGAAATAACATCCTTATAAGAAAGTATTCCAATTATTGTATTCTCTTTTGATGTGACGGGAAGCAAGTCTATATTTTCACTTGCCATTAATTCTACAGCCGTCCGAAGACTGTTGTCAATTCTTATCGAAACGTTATTTCTTTTTATCAATTGCCCTATCGATATATCAGGTTTGTGATGATCGCTGAATAAATTGGAAGAGCTGATAATTCCCTTGAATTCATTTTTATTATTTACAATGATAAAATAATTACTGCTGTACTCACTTTCTTTCTCAAGCCATTCACGTACCTCCTTAATTGTGTTTTCATCATTTAGTACTAAACCGTTTTCCTGCATCACACTACCAACGCTAATCGTTTCTAAAATGTCAGGCTCATATGAATCCGGAGTTTTTACTCCACGCCTGGTAATTTTTTCAGTCATAATCGTGTTTTCCATTATGAAGAATGAAATAATGTATGAACCGATACATCCTGCTAAAACAGGTAGCAATGCGTTAGACTGGCCTGTAGCTTCTAATGCAAAAATTATGGAAGTAAGAAGCGCCCTTGAAGCGCCTGCAAACATAGCTGACATAGCTACCAAAGCGGCAAGAGATAATGTAATGCCCGACGCGGGGAAAAAGTAAAGAACTGCATTTCCCAGTAATATTCCTGCGGCGCCGCCAATGGTAAGTAGAGGCGCCAGGGTGCCTCCGGAAGTGCCGCTGCCTAATGCAACTGCCCATGAAATGAATTTCATAAAGCACAAGCCTAATACTACATTTATAGTGAGACTGCCCGATAATACATCAGTAATATTTTCGTAACCCACACCAAGTGTTTTGGGAGAAAAGTAGCCTATAATTCCTACAAAAAGGCCCCCGATAGCAGGCCACCACATCCAATGTACCGGTAATTTTTCAAAACCATCTTCGATGAGGTAAACAATTTTAGTAACGAAAACTGAAAAAAATCCAATCACTATTCCAAGGATACTATATACCAACAGCGCCGTGTTTGAAGGCATTGCAATTAAATGACCAACCGGAAATACAGGGCCCGCGCCGAAAAGAAAATGATGTCCCGCAGCACCGGTAATGCAGGCTAATGCAACAGGTATTAAAGAACGGGGAGAAAATTCAAACAATAATAATTCTATGGCCAAAAATATTCCGGCAATGGGAGTGCCGAAAATAGCGGCCATACCAGCTGTGGCACCGGAAGCAAGAAGTATTTTCCGTTCATTATGGCTGATCTTCATTACTTGCCCAAGGGTAGAGCCTAATGCTCCGCCAGTTGCAATAATTGGGCCTTCCGCACCAAAAGGGCCTCCCGTTCCAATTGCAATGGCAGATGAAATGGGTTTAAGATAAGTTATTGTAGGCTTTATTTTGCTTTGATTTGTCAATATTTGTTCCATTGCCTCCGGAATGCCGTGGCCACGAATGGCTTTAGAACCATACAACGCCATCAGACCCACGATAATGCCACCAATGGCAGGAATGAAAATAACCCATAGTCCTAAAGAATTGCCAGCGGGAGTGACATATTCAAAGGAAGCCTTGCCGTAAAAAGAAACATTGGTAATGAAATACAGAAAATCCATTAAAAACCTGGCAATAATGCTGATGGAAATAGCTATAAGTATTGCTAGTAAAGCTATGGTAAGAAGCCGCTTTCTATTTTGAGTAATGTGCGGTCTTATATTTTCTGCTTCTAAGGTGGGTTTTAAAGAGATTGATATTGGGATGCCTCTGTTAAGAATATTATTCTTTATCATTCAGAATACGAAATTATAATTAGATTATTTCGCGCAAAAGTAGGTGCTGGTATTTTAAATCCCAAATGCAATTTTGGGAGCTAATTGTGAATAGACAGTTGAATAGCTGTAAAGGATAGCTTATTCTAACTATGTAAAAAGGAAATAATTAATTTTTTTTGATAAATTTAAATCAGGCTGTTGGCAGCATTTTTTCTGTAATGGGCTATTTTATACTGAAACATTTCTGCCATTTTATTTGCACGCCACATTGTTTCCTTGGCTACTTCTCCTGTAAATAATTCATCTAATGTTTTTGAAAATAAACTGAGCCATCTCTCGAAATGTTCTTTCTCAATCGGCAATTGTGCATGAGGAGGAAATGGGCTTCCATAATAGGTGTGTTCACCCAGCAAAACTGTTTGCCAGAATGTATACATTTTTGCGAGATGCTGTTGCCAGCGATCCTGGATTCTTTCATTGAAAATAGGGCCAATCAGTTGGTCCTCCCTAACTTTCCCGTAAAAAGTATCAACTAACAGTTTTACATCTTCTAAGGATAATATGTCATTTTTCTCTTGTATCAATGCGCAAATAATTGTGTTATTAGATAATAAATAGCCCACGCACCTATCAAAATATGCACGATCCATATCCAACCGGGAATACTACGTGGCACTTCACTACCCTCGATCAAAAACACTTTTTGATCTCCCTTCCCGTAAGCATTGATCATCATCGGTATTACTCCATCTACCACCTGGTTATCACTCAATCCTTCCACGGAAATATCAGGGCCGTTTCGCACAGTGAATGGGATTCTACGAATACCTTCCTTTCCATTCGGGTCTTTACTTACTATCCGCAAATAATGTTCCCCATCCACCAGCTTACTGGTATCAAGCTCAAAGTTGATAGGTGATTTGAATGAACCTGCCGGCTGAGGATCATCGTCAATAAAAATAATGATAGAGCTTCTTTCTTCCATATTTTAAAAATTTAAAACATTCCTTTTAATATGGTTTGCTTCTTTTTCTCCAGGATTAATAATCCATTTAATGCTGTAAAAAAGCACTAAGATTACGATAATAAGCGTTACAATACCCGCTACATAATCCCAATTACTTTTTGGACCGGATCCATGCACGATACCTCTTAAAACTTTTGGCTGCTGTGCTTCACAAGCAGGGCAAGCCATTGCAGTAAAACCATACATAATGATCGGTATCAATAATAATATTTTTTTCATAATTAACAATTTTTATAAAAAATTTTATTTCTTTTTCACAGCGTCCATTAGTTTCTGAATTTCATCAGTTGTTACCTTTTTTGCGTTATTTCCCCAAGTAGTTTTCTCATGATTCATAATGGCAGAAATCTCCGCTGCCGATAAATTATTAGTAGTTCCTATTGGAGGCATCGGACCGAAACCTTCGGAGGCTCGACCATTATATCCATTCATTATAATGTTTACCATAATTTCAGCACTATCGCTCATAACAATATCGCTTCCTTTCAAGGGTGGAAAAGCACCTTTCAGTCCTTCCCCGTTTTCCTGGTGGCAAGCCTGGCAATTGGCGGTGTATAAGGCTACACCATCCAATTCAGCGGATGCAGACCCTCCACCTTGCGCTACCTGTTTCACTTCTTTTTTATATAAGAATTCTTGGGGAAGTAAGCCGGTCGGTAATTTCACTTGTTTCAATGAAAAAAGGTAAGCCACTAAATCCAACGCTTGCTGCTTTGCCACTATTTTCCCTTTTCTGCCTCTCATATATTCGTCAGGCACATTGACTACCTTATCATTTTTACCCGGCTTTTCCTTGTATTCAAACATCCATTGATAAGCCGGCATGATAGATTGCTTTACTACAGAGCGAGGCTGATATAAATGTAATAATTGCCAGTCAATACTCGGTTGCCTTTCGCCAATATTAGTAAGATCGGGACCGGTACGTTCAGAACCCATAAGTGTCGCGGTATTTCTCCATACATCCATACGGTGATTAACGGCATAGTCGGCCGCAATGCTTGGGCGCGATCCCCACATTTTGTCCATATCCACATTTCGTACCTGTTGTGTATGGCAGGCTATGCATCCGTTGGCGATATAAATTTCTTTCCCTTTCAGAGCCGCTCCGGTTAATTGTTCAGCCCCCGGAAGTGGCGCGTTATTATCCTGAATATATAGAGCGGGGATGATTGCCATTAACAATGTTAAAGCCACGAAAAAGGTAATAGCCGCTAAAAAAAGTTTTTTATGATTATTAAAAAATTCCATTTATATAAATTTTATCTTTTATTTATAAATCAGTATTTTAATGCACTTTTACTATTTCAGCATCAGATGTAATTTTTGAAATTGCTTCTGCGTTAATATTTATTGTTTTTGATGGCCTTATCATCTTATACATATTATAAGCGAAAAACAAATGTGCTGTCCACATCAAAGTACCGCCAATGGCACGCCACAACCAATAAGGTGCCATTATGGAAACGGTGTCGATAAAAGGTACATTGTTCATCCATGCGATACCTCTCAAAGTACCACCTATCATTAGTGGGATCGAATAAAACATTAGCCCGATAAACGACATCCAGAAATGAATTCCAACAGTAAGCTGCGGAGGCTCCCTGCGGGTAAGCCTTGGAACAATAGCATATATACCGCCCCACATAAAAAAGGCTACGATACCATACATTGTTAAATGGGAATGGGCCACCGTAAAATCAGTAAAGTGCCAATACAAATTGGCAGTTCTAAAAGCTTCGGCAGTGCCCTGCAACGATCCGGAAAAATAAAATATAGTACCTATCAAAAAAAAAGGAAGAGAATAACTACCACTTAATTTATGCCACGAACCTTTAAATGTCATGATGAAATTGGTACTACCCGCAACTACCGGGATGATCATTCCCATGCTGCCAACGATAGCTACCGTTTGTAATGACCAGGGAATAGGGCTGAAAACAAAATGATGCATCCCGATAACTGTATAAAATAATATCTGCGACCAAAACGCAAGAATACCCAGGCCATACGAATAAATCGGCTTGTTCAATTGCTGTGGTAAATAATAGTAAACCAATCCTAATGTAAGCATCATAAACCACATACCCACACCCTGGTGCATATAATATCCCTGTGCTATGGTTTCGCCCAGGCCGTCCTGCCACAATGGAATATAACCGACCAGTGAAATAACGATTACAAACATCAATGCCGCTACAATGTACCAGTTGGCAACATAAATCTCTTTTGTTTTTCGGGTAGCTATCGTTTTTAAAAAATTAATAAGCGTAAGTACTATAGCAATACCGAATAGAAGCATAATAGGCCAGATGTATTCACGGTATTCGCCACCGCTATTATTAATGCCGGCCATGAGAGCGATTGTGCCTAAAGAAACACATGCGTTAATCAACCATAATGACCACCAGCCCAGTTTTACACTATATAGTTTATTATTGCCCACCCGCGGTATTACATAATAAGCAAGGCCCAGCATGGCCATCGATGACCAACCCCAAAAAACTCCATTGGTATGAACAGGTCGCAATCTGCCAAAACTCAACCAGCTAAGGTGATCCGCATCAGGGGCTACGAATTTAATGCCTTCATATTCCCCCACCGATGTGAAAAATACGAGCCATATAGTAGCCCATATTAAATACCAAAGAACCAACTTTGCGAGCTCCGGATCCACTTCAGGACGTGCAATCCCTTTTCTTTTTTCTTCTATAAAACGTATGTTAGCGTGTTCATTTACATTTTTGATGATCCCCCTCTTATCTTCAGGTATTAATTCTCCCGAAAGCGCATTCTGCGCAATCTTATAATCCAACACTTTCTTTCTTTTCCTTAAGACGTCTGTAATATCCTCCTCCGGTATGCTTTTGAGATAATTAGTGATCCGCTCTGTTTCAGCCATAACTTTCTTAATTTTGTATCGCTTGGTTAGCCTCCGCACTTTTATAGTCATTAAAATAATAGCCACCAGTATTGGAATAAGAATCAGAATCAGGGTAATAATGATTCCACCATCACTAAAAATCGATCCACCTTTTGGAGCAACTTGTGCAAACGCAGACGTGCCGCATAAAAAAGAAGTTATCAAAAAAAACAAAGCGATCAAAGGAGAATTCGTATTGTCACTATTGTGATTGGGGTTTTTCATTTGCTTGTACTTTAAGTAAGTTTCGATTTCATCACGATTCAGTTTATTAATTATCTCTTGAAGATCTTTTTCATGGGTAATTTCCTTTTCCTTTTTCTTTTTCATACCCCTTAAGGCGCTGGATTTAAATGCAAGATAGATCGCCGCAAAAAAAGTAGTAACCAATAAAAGTATCATAAGGGATAAAGCGCCTACACCCGTCCCGTCGGGTTGGGAGATAGTAGTATCTGACTGGGCAAATAAAATTGCCGGAACAAGAAAGCTAAATGTGAGCGCTAAACATGCTTTTTTGCAAAATGGTAAAATCATATAAGGAAATATTTTTGCAGTGTATATTAAAAAAACAAAATAACATCGTATAATTCCCCGATAAAAATGTTTCAGAGAAACTCTTCTTTTTTTAATTCAGATTCAAATAATTTTATGTGCGCAAACTTATGATAATTTCATATTAAAAAAGACAAATTTGTCTTTCTTACGGGGTATATTTATTCCTATATCCGAAAAATATCCAGATCAACGGGTAGGTTCATATACCTGTTGAGTAGAAACGGCGACCCTGTTCCAGGAGTTGATCATAACGATTTGCAAGATGATATGAGCCACGCCTCTCTCGCCAAAAAATTTGATTACCCGATTATACGTTTCATCGGTTACCCCCTCTTTAGATATCAATGTTACTTCCTCGGTTAATTGTAATGCAGCTCTTTCTTCTTCGGTAAATAATGGGGAATCTCTCCACGCAGTAATTGCGAAAATTCTTCTTGGTGTTTCACCAAGAAAAAGTGCTTCTTCAGTGTGAATATCTATGAAATAAGCGCAGCCGTTTATTTGCGATGCACGTATTTTTATCAATTCGCGCAACAACTGGGGTATTTGAGAGTTCCTTACATAACTTTCCATGTTGACCATCGCTTTGTAAGTGTTCCTTTCTATTTCACTGATATTTATTCTTTTCATGTTATTATACCTTAATTAAATTTTTTAAATAATCCATAGAAACAGGATTTTGTGCCACCTCATTCATTCCATCACAGACCAACAATCTTTCAGCAACATTTTTCATGGCATTGATCGCAACTTTTAATAAACCGGGTCCCAGGCTCAGCCGTGCCACGCCTATTTCTTTTAGCTCGCTAAATTCCGGAATGCCTGGGAGTAATAAAATATTAACAGATAAATCCACTTCTTTAATAATTTCGCAGATTGCAGTTTTATCTTTTAAAAAAATAGGATACAAGCCGTCTGCGCCTGCATCTTTATACGCTTTCCCTCTTTGTATGGTTTGCGATAACTTTTCTTCCCCGGATAAATCGTTTCCTTTTATATAAGCATCCGTTCTTGCATTGACGAAAAGTGACGCTCCCATCTCTTTTGAAATTTTTTTAATAAGAAAGATTTTCTCGCATTGATGTTCGATTGAAATTAGTTGTTGTTCGTAATGATGGCTGTCTTCAAAATTGATCCCGGCTATGCCAATATTAATCAGCTTTCTGATATTCTCGGCAAGATTAGAATTATTGGTTGCGTACCCGTTTTCTATATCTGCTGTTACTGGTACATTCACGCTTTTTACGATTCTTTGTAAAATGACCAATAAATCATTAAAAGGGATTTTTTCGCCATCCTGATAGCCATTGCTAAAAGCGGTTGCGCCGCTGGCAGTGGCGATCGCAGAGTAACCTATATCCTCCAGCATAGCAGCGCCTAAAGATTCCCATACGTTTGGAAGAACGAGCAGTTTGCCATTGTGATGAAGGTCATGCAAAATTTTCCCTTTAGAGGGCTGTATATTTTTTATGGGCATTTAAGATAATTTTTGTTCCAGCTGGTTAATTTAATTCTTTTTATTTCTCGCGTAGTTCCTTGATTACCTTTACCATGAACCACGGGTTTATTTTGCTGTATGTTACCATCAGATTAGGTAAGATTGAGTTCTGTACTGTTCATTAAGCTGCCTCCTTTCGCTACAAACTCTTCCATTACATTTTTAAAATTTTGTTCATCAATAGGCTTGGTAGCATTGCTCACAATGGCTGACCTAAAACTGAGGTCCAATCCATCCAACGCAGTAAAGTTTACGCAATAATCTCCAGCTAAACCGGTTACATAAATTTGGGTTATACCTCTTCCTTTCAGGTATGCCCCCATACCGGTTGCCTTCTTTTTGCCATTATCAAAAAAGCCACTATAGCTATCAATATTTTCATCCATACCCTTTCTAAAAATAGCTTCTATTCTTTTTGTGTCGAGCAAAGAAGAAAATTCAGCTCCGCTGGTTTCCTGAACACAGTGGTCGGGCCACAGGACCTGAGGTAAGCCGTCAAGCATTATTTCTCCGAATATTTTTTTACCTGGATGGGCCGAAGCAAAACTCTTATGCTTTGCAGGGTGCCAGTCCTGTGTGGCTACAACAAGGTCAAAAGCTTCCTGCAATTTATTAATAATAGGAATTACCCGATCCCCTCCTTCAACCTGTAAAGCACCCCCCGGCAGAAAATCGTTTTGAACATCTACGATGATTAAAGCGTTCATACTTTACTTTTTAGAAATTCAATCGAAGTTACATATTGTTTATTGTTTACGTAACAGCCGTGATAGTAAAAAGGTTTGAACTAGGAAGCAACTAAACAATTAAAATAATGAGGGTCACCTTTCATATCATGAGGCAAACTCCTTATCTTTGCGCAAAATTTAGAAGAAGTATGGGTTCTAAAAGGATGAAATCTATATTGGTAGCGGTTTTCGGCCTCATAATGCTGTCTCTTTCTTCCGCTGTGTTTTCTCAGGAAAAACCTGTTGAGCATAAAGAATCTACTGAAAAATTTGATCCCACCACAGTAATTTTAAATCATGTGCAGGATGCATACGAATTTCATTTTTTTACGATAGGCGATTTTCACGCGGTAATCTATTTACCTGTAATTTTATATTCTCCTCAAAAAGGTTTCTCCGTTTTTTCTTCGTCACGTTTTGGGCACGAAGGCACTGAAGTATATGATGGGTATAAGTTGGTCAATGGAAAAAGTATTGCTGCTCTTGATGAAGGGGTAAAAGTGTACGATTTTTCTCTCACGCGCAATGTTGTTCAAACTTTCCTGGCGTTGATACTCTTCATCATATTTATGCTAAACATCGCCAAAAGATATAAGAAAGGAGAAGGAGTTACCTCCGCGCCTTCAGGTGCTCAAGGCTTTATGGAGCCGATCATTATTTTTATCCGCGAGAATGTAGCAAAAGTAAATCTTGGTAACCGTTGGGAAAGGTACATGCCTTATTTACTTACCTTATTCTTCTTTATTTTAGTAAACACTCTTTTTGGATTAATACCCGGTGCTGCAAATGTAACAGGTAATATTGCCTTCACTTTTATACTGGGTATTATTGCTTTGATCATTATTCTCAGTAGTACGACCGGTCATTTTTGGAAGCACCTTTTCTGGCCACCTGGCGTTCCTTTTTTAGTAAAAATAATTCTGATTCCTGTTGAACTTTTCGGTGTCTTCGTAATCAAACCCGGAGCATTGATCATTCGTCTTTTTGCAAATATGATTTCGGGTCATATTGTAATTCTTGCTTTCATATCGCTTATATTTATTTTTGGTGAGATGAACAAAGGTATAGGATGGACTTTTTCACCATTTTCAGTATTGTTTATTGTATTCGATTATTTCATTGAATTATTAGTTGCATTTATCCAGGCATTTATATTTACGGTACTAACAGCTATATTTATTGGGCAGGGCTTTGAAGGCAGCGATCATGATGTACATCCGGGCACTCACGATGGACTTTTATAAACTTTTTTATTCATAAACAAAACCAAGTATTATGTCAGTATTGACCTTGTTATTCGAAGCCGGATTCTCTCACATGGGTGGAGCAATCGGTGCCGGTTTAGCTGCTATAGGTGCAGGTATCGGAATTGGCCAGATTGGTAAAGGAGCAGTAGAAGGTATTGCCCGCCAGCCGGAAGCTGCCAACGAAATTCGTGCAAACATGATCCTTGCTGCTGCATTGGTAGAAGGGGTTGCCCTTTTCGCAGTTATAGCAGGATTGTTGGCTGTTCTTAAAACGGGATAAGCACAAAAATCTTACTGCATTCAAAGCACAGGGCGGAGAGTGCAGTATTTTTTTAAACATCTGATTGAATAGTGAAAATATAACTAGTAATCATATTCAACATCTTAAATAAAAAAGCATGGAACTTCTACTTCCTAAACTCGGTTTGATCTTCTGGACGTTAATTGCATTTGGTATTACCTTGTGGATACTTGGTAAATATGCGTGGAAGCCGATCCTAAAATCCTTGGATGAGAGAGAAAAAAACATATCTGATTCGATACTGTCTGCTGACAACGTTAGAAAAGAGATGGCAGCTTTGAAAAACGAAAATGAAGCCTTACTTTTTAAGGCACGTGAAGAAAGATCTTATATGATGAGAGAAGCAAAGGAAATACGCGATAAAATTATACAGGAAGCAAGGGAGCAGGCTCGTAATGAAACCAATAAGATAGTTGCTGATGCACAAAGTGTGATCAATCAACAAAAAATGGCTGCTATCACTGATTTAAAAAATCAGGTGGGTAATCTTGTTCTTGAAGTAAGTGAGAAGGTACTTCGAAGAGAATTAAACAACAAAGAAGACCAGGAAAAATACATTCAGCAGCTAACTCATAATGTAGAGCTCAACTAATTCTGAAAGTTATGAATAATCCGCGTTTAGCACAGAGGTATGCAAAAAGCCTTATAGACATCTCCGTAGAGAATCAGCAACTTGACCTGGTTCGTGATGACGTTTTATTTCTTCAGTCAATAATAAAAAAGAGCCGCGAATTTGTCTTAATGCTAAATAGCCCCATTATCAATCCAGATAAAAAATATAAAGTTATAAACGCCATAACTAATGGGCGAATTTCAAAAATATCCGAAACATTTGTAAGATTGCTCTGCAATAAAAACAGAGAAGCCAATTTGCCAGGAATAGTAGCTTCATTTATTGAGCAGTATAATGCGGTTAAGGGATTGCATAATGCTACACTTACAACAGCTACACCTGTAAGCCAGGCTTTGATTGATACTTTCATTTTAAAGATTAAGGCATCAACATCTTATGATAATGTCCGATTAGAAACTATTGTAGATGATACAATCATCGGCGGTTTTATTTTGGAAATGGAAGGTAAACTAATTGACAGTAGTATTTTACGAAATCTTAATGATGTAAAAAAGCAATTTGCCAACAATGATTATATGCATAAGTTAAGATGATGCGCATGAATTAAAATTTGTTCAAAGATGCCCGGTTGACTCCCGGGTTTTTTATTTATAGACAACATGCTGGGGTTCATCTTTAAACTAAATGAATATAGTCGTAAAAATGGCCAGTGATAAAAATCACCGGCCTTGCTTACCTCTGAAACCACAAGAAAAATTTTACGATTTCTGCGAAAAGTATAAAAGAGGTCAAAAAAACTATTTATAAAACTATATAAAACAAAAATTAAGACTATCCGGTACTATATATTGGAAGTAGAGGTCTTTTAAGTAGGAAAAGGAAGCAAGAATGGGATGCTAAATTAATCATTATTTGTTGAACAAAACAACTTTTAGAAGTCTTAATTGGTGTATTTTTTTAATTCCTTCTCAGCATATTCGTCTATCCTCCTGATTTTATAATCATACCACCATTTTGGAGCTGTTTTTTTAAGAAGAGTGTCTATCCCTCTCATGCCAAAAAGATTCCATGCCCCTTTTATCTTACCCGAGAAAGAGCTTTGAAGTGCTCTTAGGCTCATAGCAAAACCACTGTCTATATATTCCATGTGATGCCAATATCCTGCTGGCATAAAAAGAGTATCGCCGGGATTTAAAATTAAATCATATCCAACAGCATGTTTCAGTGCAGGAAATTTTTTATAATCCGGAAGACCTTTATTTTCAGCGTAATTTGAAAAATCAGCAAGGCTGAGCACTTCAAAGGGCTTCCTGTATAATTTATACTGTTCCTCATGCCGGAATAGTAAAACTCTCTTACGGCCAAAGAACTGGGTATGAAGTATATGTGAAAGATCCATGTCAAAGTGCATGTGCGTGATGGAGGATTGGCCACCGGTGAAGAGCATCGGATAATTCTTCACAAATCCGGTCATCAAATGTTCAGGCCAGTTAAAATCATTAATAAGTTGCGGTGCATGATCAAAAATATTAAAAAGAAAAATACGCCATGCAGCGGGACCATCTTGGATCATATTTACATATTCCCCGAAGGTTTTGTAATCATCAGCAGTATTAATTGGCGTATAGGCATCGCTCTTCACATTATTGTAAAGCCCGACTTTTTTATCACCTACTATTTCTTTGAAATAATCCCATGACCATTTTTTGTAGGCGGGCCATTCCTTTGCCAATCCTGTGATTACTAAGGGTTTTAGTTTGCGGTAGTAATTAGCTTTAAAATCGTCAGGTTGAATATTTTCTACTGTATCTATTGAATATAATTGCATGGTAAAGTTTTGCAACGCAAAATTAAGTATTCTATTTTTCGTCAATGAACTTCTTAACGAAAGTAATGAGTTAATGAACTGCTAATCGTCACCTAAAAGATAATATTCCGCTAACCGTAATACTCAAAACACATTGTTAGCTTACCTTTACCGTCATTTAATTTAAATCATTTGGCTTTACATTTTCATCCACTTGTTGTAAAAGATATCAGAAAAGAAACATCAGATTGTGTTTCTATCGCTTTTGATATCCCTGTGATATCCCAGACTGATTTTCTATTTAAGCAGGGACAGAATGTAACCATTAAAATGATGGCAGATGAAAATGAGTTCAGAAGGTCCTATTCCATTTGCAGTAGTCCCCTTGAAAATGAATTAAGAATAGCCGTAAAAAAAGTTTGCAATGGATTGTTTTCAACGTTCGCTAATGAAAAATTAAAAAAGGGCGATGTGCTCGAAGTAATGCCACCGACCGGAACTTTCTTTACCAATGTAAATCCATCACATCGAAAAGATTATGTTTTTTTAGCTGCGGGTAGCGGAATCACTCCTACTATTTCCATTATTAAAACCATTCTTTTCACAGAACCGCATAGCGCGGTTACGCTTGCGTATGGAAATAAAACCTTTCAATCCACTATCTTCAGAAATGAAATAGATGCTCTTAAAGATAAATATCCCAAAAGGTTTAAGCCTTATCATATCTTAAGCAGAGAAAAGATGGGCAGTGATTTTAATTATGGAAGAATAGATATTTCCAAATGCCATCAACTTTCCAAGTTGGTCAACTTTAATATAATTGATGAATTCTTCATCTGTGGTCCGGAGCAAATGATCTTCACTATTAAAGATTTTCTCACAGGCTGGGGAATTGATTCCAAAAATATTCATTTCGAATTATTTAATACGCCCACGCGTGAGAATAGTAAACTGGTTACCGATACCAGGCATTTGGATGAATGGGAAAGTGAGGTGACTGTGATAATTGATGGACAAAACTACGAGTTCAAATTAGACTACGATGGCAAAGTGATTCTGGATGCAGGATTATCTGAAGGTGCCGATCTGCCCTTCGCTTGCAAAGGAGGCGTATGTTGCACCTGTAAGGCAAAATTAATAGAAGGCGAAGTGGAAATGGAAGCAAACTACGGCCTTGAAAAAAGTGAGGTTAAAGCTGGGTTTATTTTAACCTGCCAGGCTCATCCAAGAAGTAAAAAGGTAATTGTCGACTACGACCAAGCCTAATACTGGTCTGTTTTACATTTACTTAGTTATGTATAAAATATACAGAATGTACACTATTCTTAAAAACATTAATTCGACTGTATCTGCTTACCTTATCTAACTATTGTTGCGCAGTTGACCTGTCAACCCATTCACTCACTTCCGGGCAAGTTTGGTATTCTTTAGAAATATTTACATAGAATGTGGGAATTTTTTTATTGAACCAGCTTTCTAAAACATCATTTTTCTTTTCTTCCAAAGCACGCTGCGCCACTTTATCATAGTCATCTTTTAGATTTTCTCTGTGAGGTTCGGTTTTGGTAATTATTTCCACAATCCTTACCGCTTTTTTCTGGTTGGAAGGATCATAAAACTCAGTAGGTTTTGAATATTCGCCCACCTTTAAATCTTTAAGCATTAAGACAAGATCTTTATCCAACTGATCTATAGCAACAAAAGTGCTTCCGTCTGGCCCGGAAATACGGCCACCGGTAAATTTGCTGTTATCATCTTCACTATACCTTGACACTGCCTCACCAAATTGTACCTTTCCATTAACCAACTGAGTTCTTATAGAATCCAGCTTTTCTATTGCCTGGTTTATCTCTATAGAACTTACCTGGGGTACTTTTAAAATATGCCTGATGGTTGCGTCATCACCCCGACGGCTCACCATCTGAATAATATGGTATCCGAACCGTGTTTTAAAAACATTGGAGATTTGTCCATCTTTCAGGCTGAAAGCCTTGGATAAAAAAATAGGATCCCATTGCTTCTCATTACGGTTTATTTCGTATAGTCCGCCAGTGGCTTTACTTCCCGGGTCGTCAGTAAATAGGGAGGCAAGCACTTCGAATTTTTTACTCCCGTCCTCCACTTCCTTTTTATATTCTTTAAGTTGCTCTATCGCATAGTTTTCAAGATCACGACTTGGTGTTGGATATATAACTATCTGACCAACTTCTAACTCTGATTCATAAAAGTGAAGACTATCTTTAGGTATTTTGGAGTAATATTCTTCCACTTCTTTGGGAGTTATTCTCACATCTGCGACAATCTTATTTCGTTCGCCTTTCGCAAGTAGTTGTTCGCGGATTACCGGCTTAAACTCTTCTTTGAGCTGAAAGACAGTTTTACCTGCTATCTGCTCTAAAATTTCCTTAGATCCATACTGGCTTAGAAAATAACGCACTTTATTATCAATTTCGCCATTTACTTCTTCTTCTGACACAGGAATGGAATCCCGGTCTGCCTGTAATACAAGTGCTTTCATAGCCAGGGCTTGTTGGAGCAAAAGACAGGTAGCATTTGGGGGCGCAGCTATTCCCTGGCGTTGCATATCATGAATGCTATTTTCTATATCGCTTTTCAGGATTATTTTATCACCGACGGTTGCTATTATTTTATCGGCGATAATTTTTTTTGTTTGGGCAAATAAAGCAAAAGCAGTTACCAATAAACAAAGAGTAAACAAACTTTTTTTCATCGGTTTTAATTATATTGATTTGCAGGAATATTCCATAACAATTTTAAAATATTGCCTGCCAAAAGTACACCTGTATATCGTGAGTTTTTTTTTGGGAAAGTTAAAAGTTGAAGCTCTTTTGTTAAAGAAGATGATGACTATTAATTTTTACAACGTTCTTTTTATTTCTATTTCCTCAAATGCTTCAATCATATCACCGGTTTTGAGATCGTTATAATTTTTGAGCACCATGCCGCACTCCATATTGTTAATCACTTCTTTCACATCGTCTTTAAATCTTTTTAAACTTCCTAATTCACCAGTATGAATGATAATGCCATCTCTTACTAAACGAACACGGTTATTTCTTGCGATTTTACCTTCTACCACCAGGCAACCCGCAACGGTAGCTTTATCAAATTTGTAGGTTTCTTTTATTTCAGCAATACCCAAAACTTTCTCCTGTATTTTAGGTTCCAACATACCTTCCATAGCACTCTTTACTTCATCAATCGCATCGTAGATGATAGAATAGGTTTTGATCTCCACACCTTCATGATCTGCAATTCTTGAAGCTTGCAATGACGGTCGCACATTAAATCCGATAATAACGGCATCGGACGCTGTTGCAAGCATTACGTCTGTTTCCGTAATCTGGCCTACGCCCTGGTGAACTATGCTTACAGCTATTTCTTCTGTACTTAATTTTTGTAGAGAATCGCTTAATGCCTCTACCGAGCCATCCACATCTGCTCTTATAAGTAGATTCAATTGTTTGAAATTTCCTAAAGCAAGCCTGCGTCCAATTTCATCAAGCGTTATATGTTTTTTAGCACGGATACCTTGTTCCCGCAATATTTGAGATCTCCGGTTCGCTGTATCCTTCGCTTCTGATTCGTCTTGATATACTTTGAAAGTCTCACCTGCCTGTGGCGCACCATTTAATCCGAGTATTAAAACCGGTGTGGAAGGAGGCGCAGTAGTTACCCGTTGATTTCGTTCATTAAACATCGCTTTTAAACGTCCGTAATATTGACCTGAAACCAAAAGATCGCCTTGGTTTAAAGTCCCGTTCTGCACCAGGATAGTGGCCACATAACCACGTCCTTTATCCAGGGAAGCTTCTATGACTGTGCCATTTGCTGCTCTTTTAGGATTAGCCTTTAGTTCAAGCAAATCGGATTCTAACAGTACTTTATCTAGTAACTCATCTACATGTAGCCCCGTGCGGGCGCTTATCTCCTGATCCTGATATTTTCCTCCCCAATCCTCAACCAAAATATTCATAGCAGACAACTGTTCCTTTATTTTTTCGGGGTTGGCCCCATCTTTATCAATTTTATTCAATGCAAAAACCATCGGTACATTAGCTGCCTGCGCATGGGAAATAGCTTCTTTGGTTTGAGGCATTACAGCGTCATCAGCAGCGACAACAATAACCGCAATATCCGTAACCTTTGCTCCTCTTGCCCTCATCGCTGTAAATGCTTCGTGACCAGGAGTGTCAAGGAAGGTAATGGAGCGCCCGTCCCTGACCTGCACTTCGTAAGCTCCAATATGCTGTGTAATACCTCCCGCTTCTCCGGCTATTACATTCGCATGACGGATATAATCAAGCAATGAGGTTTTACCATGGTCTACATGGCCCATAATAGTAACTATAGGTGAACGCGCCACCATATCTTCCTCATTGTCTTCTTCGTCTTCTTCGTCACTTTCCTGTTGACCATCTATGTCTATAAATTCCACTTCATAATTAAACTCGCCAGCCACTAATTCTATCACATCAGCTTCTAATCGCTGATTTATAGACACCATAATACCAAGACTCATACATTTGCTAATGACATCAGCAAAACTGACGTTCATTAAATTAGCAAATTCACTTACTGAAATAAATTCTGTTACCAATAATTTATTATTCGTTGCTTCTTCCCCAATATTTTCTGAGGCCTCTTCTCTTTTTTGTTTCCGATATTTTGCTTTGAGGCTTTTTCCCCGGCCACCGGATCCTGCAAGTTTTGCCTGGGTTTCTTTAATCTTATCCTGAATTTCTTTTTGATCGATTTCTTTGTCTTCACGTTTCGTTATGGGCGCGTTACGGTTAAACCTACCACCTGGTGATCCGGCAGTTCTTACAGTACCGTGCGGACGTTGAATATTCCCATGAGGCGGATGACTTCCTGTTTGTTTCTTTTCTACTACAATACGTTTTCTTTTGCGTCTTTCATCAATGGGTTTTGGCCTTGCTTCATTGCTATGAACAGGTAATTCAATTTTACCCATTATTTTAGGTCCTTCCAATTTTGCTACTTTGATGTTAGTAATAGTGGCAGACATTTCTCTCTCTGGTTGTACAACCGGTCCCTCAGGGGCAGCTTTTGGTAAAACTATTTCTTCTGTAATAACAGGGGCAGCTTTTGCGATTACGCCTTTTACTTTTACTTCTTTTTTCCTGGTGCCTTTTTTAGGCCTTACAGAAGAGTCAATGGTACTGAGATCTATTTTATCAACTATTTTTATGCCTTCTACTTCCGGCACCTCCAGTCTTAATGTTTTTGGAGATTCCGGCTCTTCTTTCGTCTTAAGCTCTTCATTGCCCTTAGGCTCTTCTTTGATTGGCTCTATAACAGGCTCAGCTTCTTTTACGATCGCTGGTTCCTTAATTACTTCCTCAGCAATGACTTCGGGTACTATTTCTTCCGCAACAGCAGGCTTTTCTTCTTTCTTAGGCTTAACGACTTCTTTTTTAGTAAAGGAAAGATCTTGTTCATCCTTTCTCTTTTTGCTATCTGCCGGAGCATTTTTTGGAAGATCAATTTGTTCAGCTTTTTGTTTGGCTACCTTATCCGGTTGAAACTCTACCTGGAGTACCCGGTACATATCTTCCGAAATCTTTGATGATGGTTTTAGATCATTTGTCTCAAAGCCTTTGGACACAAGAAAGTCTGTTAAGGTACCTGTACCTATGTTAAACTCTTTGGCCGCGGCCATCAGTCGTGGTGTATTTGTTTCTGCCATTAAATATTCTTTACCTTTTTTATAGAAGGTAATGTTTTTTATTTAAAATTATCTTAATCAAATCAATTTCTGGCAAATAAATAATACCTATTATTCATTTGAGAATTCCTCATTGAGAATTTTCTTCACTTCCGCTATCGTTTCCTTTTCAAGATCAGTCCTTCTTTCCAGTTCTTCATCAGACAAGTCTAACACGCTTTTCGCTGTATCGCATCCAATCTTTTTTAACTCATCAATCACCCATGTCTCTAATTCATCAGTAAATTCATCGAGATCCACATCGTATTCTTCTATTTCACCCTCATTGTCACGGAACACATCTATCTCAAGCCCTGTAAGTTCGCAGGCAAGTTTGATGTTTACTCCTCTGCGGCCTATCGCCAGAGAAACCTGGTCGGGCTTTAAATACACACTTGCATGTTTTGCTTCCATATCCACGTCCATACTGGTAATTTTAGCAGGGGTGAGTGAACGCTGAATTAGTAATTGAATATTATTTGTCCAGTTGATTACATCAATATTTTCATTTTTAAGCTCACGAACGATGCCATGAATACGGCTTCCCTTCATCCCCACACAAGCTCCAACAGGATCTATGCGGTCATCAAAACTCTCAACGGCTACCTTAGCCCTTTCACCCGGATCTCTTACAATCTTCTTTATTACTATCAATCCGTCAAAAATTTCAGGAACTTCAATCTCAAGTAATTTAGCCAAAAAGGAGTTATCGGTTCTTGACACAATAATAACCGCCTGATTATTTTTGAGTTCCACATTTTTTACTACAGCCCTTACTGTCTCACCTTTTTTGAAATAATCAGATGGAATTTGTTCTGACTTAGGAAGTAACATCTCATTTCCTTCTTCATCCAGTAATAATATCTCTTTTTTCCAAACCTGATATACTTCACCGCTTACGATATCCCCCACCCTGTCTTCGTACTTTTTAATAAGTATATTTTTTTTTAAGTCGTTAATGCGGCTAGCCAATGTTTGCTTTCCAGCAAGAATGGCTCTTCTTCCAAATTCTTTTTGAATATCTACTTCTTCGTACAATTCCTCACCTACCTGGTAATCTGGCTCTATTTTTATGGCGTCTTTATATTCTATTTCTGTTAAGGTATTATATAAATCATCATCGTCAACAATAGTTCGCCGCCTGAATATTTCAAGGTCACCTTTTTGGTCATTTACGATTACGTCAAAATTTTCGTCAGATCCGTATTTTTTTCGGATCAATGTTTTAAAAACATCTTCCATTACTTTCATTAAAGTAGGCCTGTCTATATTTTCAGCGTCTTTGAACTCCTGAAAGGACTCCATTAAATTGATACTTGCCATACGCGATTTTTAAAAAGTTATCAGCACTGTTGTGTGCTTTATCTGATTAAATAATATTGTTGTCGTTTTAATAATCATTTTATTTCCTTTGCCTGTTTTTTCTTCAATTGTTATATTTTGTTCATTTACGTCAATAAGCTTTCCCTCTAATGAAGTTCCATCATTGAGCGCCACTTTTACCTTACGCCCTATATTTTTTATAAACTGGCGTAATAATATTAATGGTTTATCTACACCAGGTGAAGATACCTCCAGTGAAAAATCGTTTCCTCCAAAAAGGCTGGTTTCTTCAATAAAACTATAAAGAGCCTTGTTAATCTTCGTGCAATTATCAATGGTAACTCCATTATCACCATCTAGGGACACGATTACCTTATTTACCGGTGTAACTTTTACTTCTATAAGGAACAAATCCTCCGGTGTCTCGATCAATTTCCTGACAAATTCTTCAATCTTCGCAGATTCTTCTGAAGTATACATTTTTCCGGTTCTCTTTTTAAAATAGAAGAAGGGAACGCTTCCGTTCCCTTCAAATCTTTTACGCCCGCAAAGATAAAGTAATTAAGGATTACACACCAAATTATGTTTCGTTTGAAAAATTCATTAACAAACTTTTGAACCTAATTATTTCTGTTGGAACTGACAATTAATTTAAAACAATTACTTTTGTAAGTATGAATATTTTCAGAGTAATTGCCGAACTTTTCTTATTCTACATTTTATACAAGTTAATATTTGACTTCATCGTTCCTATTTATAATTCATCAAAAAAAATTAAAAAACAATTTGGGGAGATGCAGGATAAAATGCAGAATGATATTAACAAGTATCAAAGTCGTGAAAATACCGTCAAAACTGAATCTTCATCAGAAAAGGAGGGTGACTACATCGAATTTGAAGAAGTAAAAAAATAAAACTATAAACTCAATTCCTCTATTTTTTTTCCAGGCAAAAGGTGGATAGTTTGTAATCCCGCTTTTTTCGCGCCTTCAATATTACCTTCCGAGTCATCAATAAACAAAGTTTTTCCAGCTTCAACTGAGAGTTCATCGAGTACCCACTTATAACATTCCACATCGGGTTTTCTCAATCCTATGTTACAAGAGTAAAAGGCACGTGAAAAATAATCATCGAAAGATCTCTCTCTTTTCGTTTTATTAAACCTATTTTTAAACCATTCGATATGGATCTGATTGGTATTGCTTAAAAGGAATAATTTGTACCTGTGCTTAAGATCATCCAGAAATTGCAGGCTTTCCTCACGAAAACTGAGTAGCATGGCATTCCATGCATTCCTGGTTTCGTCGGGTGATAAATCAAGACCAATGCAGCGATTGAATTCTTTGTAAAAATTTTCTTCAGAAATTTTGCCTGTTTCAAGTTTCTGAAAAAGTTGATCGGCTTCTGACTGGGAATACATCTCATCAAAACGAACCACTCCTAATTTATCAAAGGCTGCGCGGGTAAGATTATAATCAATATCTAATAAAACCCCACCGAGATCAAAAATGATATTTTCAACTTTTTCCATTTTCAGTTTTTAAAGAATTTATCTAAAAACTCCTATCCAATAGTCATTATTGCTATATCGTATTCATCAGAAATTCATTTTATAACTTCCGCCAAATTTAGATAACTTCATTAAATAATAAATGTGTGTGTATGTTATTTAAAATGCATATCTGGACGCCTAATGGATTGTACCATTATTTCCTGGCAGATTTTATTTTTCAATACTTTTTTTTCAATCTAAAGAATTTCTCGAAAAGAATAAAGAGGGAGGTTGTTCGGATAAGATTACGTCACCTGGCTGACACTTACTCACTTTCTCTCTCTGCATTTAACCCAGTTTATTATAACTGAAAAAGTTAAGTGCCATGCTTTGTAAATATGGCAAAGTGAAAAGATATCTTCATAATCTTAAGCTGTCTTCAAAGAAACCAACGTCTCTGTTCCAAATGTTCATTTGGTAGACGATTGGTTATCCCTTGTTGATAGACAAAAGCTTTCATATTTTCAATACAGCTATGATCCATTTACAACAGAAGCTACATAAACTAAAGTTGTAACTTATCAAAATGTTGTCGATAAACAACTGCATTCACTATACATTTGTTATTTTTTCGGGTTAGAGTTTAACAGCCTTGTTTCAAAAGATAAATTACCGGTTCGCTTATATGCGTAACAGCATCTATTTTTAGAGCTATTTCTGCAATTATTATTCATTTTGTGCCATTTAATAATTATACAACACCATTTACTCACTTGGTGAAAAACAATTGAAGAAAAAAAAGAAATTCGTTATTCAATGATTTCTGCAATTTATTACAATTTTATATCGTAACGGGTATCTTCAATAAAACGCAATGTGCAGTTTTTAATCAGGAATTCCCCCGGAATTTTGCGGGGGTTTTTTGTAGACTATATAAGAGAGGAATCCTTATAAGCCTGTTTTGAAAAACTAATTTTTAATTTTCATAAAAAATTAAACTAATTTTAACCGCTTATGCAGTAAATATTCATTTTCTAACCCCCACTTGTCCGGACGTTGACTAATGGATAATAAAAATTATAAAATTATTAGCTTAAATGTATAATCACATCTGGAAAAAATATTTACCTATCATCAGAATTTTAATGAAAAAATCCATTTCTGAGGAGCAGGTGTTATCACTAAATAAGATAGATTTTGAAAG
This sequence comes from Ginsengibacter sp., assembly GCA_039935935.1. Taxonomy (GTDB): domain Bacteria; phylum Bacteroidota; class Bacteroidia; order Chitinophagales; family Chitinophagaceae; genus Ginsengibacter. Next base: position 32,514 of record JBDTJI010000171.1, read on the forward strand.
GGCCGGGACCGGAAGAAAAGCCGGATACAAGTTTAAAATTGAATTAACCAATGGCAAAGTAGGTAACGTTATAAGCGGTTCTACACTTGCTATGCATCTTGCAGAAATAATCCTCGAGGATCAGAGCGCAAAACAAATCATGGAAGAAGATGATTTTGAAATTTCCTTAAATACAAAATTCCATTTACTTATCACTCATGTTCCAAGGTAATTATTTCAGTGTGTAACGCTAACTTCCCAGGGAATAAAAAGCTCTCGATGCCAGTGCCTTTTGTTTCTATCAATTCCAATCCCGCTTCAAATTTTTGTTTTATCTCTCAACCTTTTGTATTCTTTTTCTGCCAGAGAATCTTTAGTTTTATAAGCGGTTAAATAGTTAAAGAAAATACCGATACCCCATCCCACCATCGGCCAAAGAGGCCATGGAATGACATCTCTTTCTGCCGGTGGCGTAAGATTATTTTTAAGGCTTATGTACCAAAGCGTCCAAAAGAAGATATTCATAATAAAATAAATAAGCACGTGATATTTGAAGGCTGCCCGCTTTTTTGCAACTTCCCACAATTTCCGATCTCTGTTTTCCTGTTCCATAACTTTAAGTTTTTAGGTTGAATATAAACTATTTTTAAAGAACAACCGTAACGGGTGTATTGATGACGATGGTTTGGGTGAAATAATTTCTTCTGTTATACAGTTTTCTTCTGTAAGACCATTTTCTTCTGAATGTTTCTCTAAAAAATTGCATTAATTTTGCCGACCTCTCAAAGAGAGTATTGATCTTTAATTTAATCAATGGTCCCGTAGTTCAATGGATAGAATAGAAGTTTCCTAAACTTTAGATACAAGTTCGATTCTTGTCGGGACTACCTTACCGGAAAGAATTACAATTTTGATAATTTTCCGGATTGTTGTTGATAAGCTGGTCTTTGTAAAGGTCAGAAACATACGGTAAACGTCTGGAAATGTACATCGGTGTTATATATCGGAGCTTACATCACGCTTGATGTTCGACTGATTTGATCATTTCGCTATTTTCATTAAACAAATGGCATTTACCTACTCAACTAAAAAATATACTTCAAACCGTTTTTTATCAAATATACCTGCCGAGGTATATCCGCCGCCGGCTCGCTGTCGAATAGATAATTCCACTTGGTTATAAAAGAAAAATTTTTGATGAACTTTAGTTCCAGGCTTAATTCATGCAGTATCCGGTAATCAGAAATATTATTAAAAAGTGGTTGAAAAAAAAACGTATTGACTATTTCATAGTTATCTGCCGGTTTCCATGTAAAAGAAACATAACTGCTGTTCCTGATATCATTATGAACAATAACAGGTTTGCTTACTTCTTTCTCATATTCATACATGGCAGCAGTGGCGGCATATAAAGCAAATTTTTCTGTCCCTGATATCTTGAATCTTGGGCCTGTTCCCAACAAAAAACGCGCTCGAATGCCCGCTACATTATTTTGCTGTAATTGGGTAAACAGTTCCCAGCGTAATACTTTATCGACTTTGTAATTATAGCGTAAATGATAGAATAAGTTGTTTTGAAAGGTTTGTTCCTGCCCCTTCAAAAGATTATAGTTCACCAGAAATAAGTAGATACTTTTGGGCGATTTATATTCCAGGTGTGCTTCGGCGTTAATATTGATCAACTGCACCGCACTCTTCTCTAATTGAAAAGTAATACCCACACTTCCGAGCCATCCGATAGTGTCACTCTTCAATCTTTGACTTTCTACGTTCACTAATTGAGATTCAACCTTAAAGATCCCTGAAAACAACATAATTAAAATGAGAATACTTCGCATAGGGGCAATTTACAAAACACCTTTTAAACGGAAGAATCGGCCAATAGCAATGTTATTTTAGGTATTTATTTCAATTTGAAATGAAAAAAAAGAAGGACATTTGCAGCCCTTATCGACAAATTTTTATATCAGGAAAATCAACGGAGTCGGACGAAAATACCCTAAGAGCAAAAATATTGATCGTTTGCAAGAAATGTAATATTATAACACCTTGAAAATTAATTTAGATTGCAACATGATCGGCTGATTGTGGCTCGGTTATCCAGAATGACTTAACAGAATAAAAATACACATATGAAATTTTTGAATTTTATAATTAAATACCGGCTTCTGTTAGGAGGAGTATTTCTTTTAGCCGCGATAGTAGTGAATGTGGAATCAGGTTTTTGGCCTGCTTTCGTATTATATCTGATAGCTTTGATACTTGTCGTAGGACATTTTTTATTTGGCCCTATGCGTTTAATACAAGGACATATGGAAAATGGTGATATAGAAGGTGCACAGAAAGTCATAAATTCCATCTGGTTTCCCGCTTTACTTATTAAACCGGTACGGTCAGTTTATTTTACTTTGAAAGGGAATATTGCTATGGTAAACCAAGACTATGACACGGCAGAGGCTCACATGAAAAAAAGCCTAAGCCTTGGGATGCCAATGAAAGAAGCTGAGGGTGCTAATAAATTGCAGTTAGGAATGTTGGCAATGCAAAAAGGCAATATCAGGGAATCTGAAAATTATATTCGCCAGGCTATACGTTCAGGATTGCCGGACAAAGAAAATGAAGCTGCCGCTTATTTACAGCTTTCCTCTATCATGATCAATAAAAGAGAGTTTCGTGCCGCCAAAGAATATTTCAGAAAAGTAAAGAAGCTGAAACCAACCACACCCCAAATTGTTGATCAGATAAAGCAAATGGAAAAATACATAACGAGGATGCCGGGTTAATGTCCAATTAAATGACCAATCAATTTTATACTTTGTGCGATCTGTAAAATACATATTATCTCTTCCATTTATAGCCTCAATTAAAGCATACCAGCTAATCATTTCGCCATGGTTGAGACCATCGTGCCGTTATACACCAACGTGTTCACAATATGGAATAGAAGCAATTCAAAAGTATGGCCCTGTAAAAGGATTGTGGCTGACTTTAAAAAGGATCATAAGATGTAATCCATGGGGCGGACATGGCCATGACCCGGTTCCATAAAAAAGAATCAAAAGGCAAAAAACAAGAAACAAGAAATTATTAAATTAAAGAAAGGAAATCTATTCTTTACTAAGTTTGACTAATATGGGAGTTACTTTGACTTCAGCCTATATTTCTTATTCACTTTAGGGTTATTGAAATATTCATCGAGTTCTTTCGGGTTAAGTTTTTCATCAACTAAGGCTACATCGATGAGCTGGAGTTGAACTTGCTGCAGACCGTCTTTCAATTTTCCTGTTTTTATTATTATATCTTGGTCTTTATCGCCAATCAAGCCATTATCAGCCAATAAATATTGAAGCCTTTTGATATCATTTCTAACAAGAGACGCAGCATTCAATTCATCATTTTTATTGGGCGCTACGGCTTCTTTTACAGGCACGAGGGCGACGCCTACACTGGGCAAAATTTTACCGGTAGTGTGCATATCATCCCCGGGTAAAGATGAAAATACTGTACCTCCCAAAGCAGTAGTAGCCGAGGAAAGTTCAAAAGTTGTCCTTGTATTTTTTGTTTTCTTTATTTTTCTATCAAGGTCTCTGAAGGTGGCCTTTAACTGAACAATATACCTTCTGATTGAAGAATCTATTCTATCATATTCTAAAGATCTTCGTGAATAATCAATGCTTTCATTTACTCTAACAGATACTATTGCTGTATCATGATTAAAAAACTTATCAGTTCCTATGAATTTTAGGATCAGGTCTTTTTGCTTTAATTTTTCTTCTGGTTTTATGAAATCGTATGGTGCAATCCAAGTAAAAATATCACCACAAACAGTAATGGGAGTAATAGAACGAATGGGGTAATTAGCAAAATAGGTGATGGATTCAAGAGGGAAACTTCCTTCTTCACATTGCAGTTTAAATGTTAATGTGTCACCTTCATCCATACTAACATAATTACTCACTGTTGGTTTTATTTGTGAGGGAATGATATCTGTATTATAAAAAAGCAATGTAAAAGTAGTATCCAAGTAATCTTTTACATCATTAAGATTTTGCACACCCAGTTTCACTTTGTATTCGGTATCATACTTTAATTTCCCCGATAAAAAGAAGGATTTCTCTGCTTTAAAATGCAGCAGGCCATTATCTTTATTAATCCTCAGACCTACAGGCGAATTTTTTAGATACCAATAGTATTCCTCAGGGTCTCTGTTGATTTCAAAATGATAATCAAGAGTTGAATCCACATGCAATGTAAAGTAGGGCGTAAAATTTTTGATGCGCAATACTGTATCTACCGGTCTTATAAAAAATGTGTCTTCCGGAGTTAAATAAATAGTATCCTGTGAATTATGAAAACTACTATCTGTCACTTGACCCTTTGCATAGCTGCATAAAAGCCCAAGAAACAAAACAATGATGGATGCTTTAATTGATGAGTTTTTAACCATGTGCGCAAATTTATAAAACTATTCCCGCCCTTCTCATAAAGAAACATGAAATATTTACAAATTTCTTATAAAATAAGATCAATGTGAAGGGCATATTAGGTTGATGTATTAGGATTATGTTTTGCTTTTTATTTCAGGTTATCAACGGCCAAATCACGAGAACTGCCTAACTTTTGCATCAATACCGAAACATTTGCCGCAATTTGGCTTTTATTATTAAGAATAACTTCTACTATTGCGGAATGAGAGTTACCCTTCGAAAGACTTTTTTCGTTATCTTTTTGCATATTCACGACCATATTTTTTAAGTCAGCATCGGCATTTTTGGAAATTTGTACCATTATTAAAATTGCAATGGCATCGATCCCTTTCGATGTAATATTTTTTAAAGACTCATCAGAACGCAAAAATCCGGAAAGGCTATCGGTATCAACTATTCTATTTTTTAAATTGTTGGCATTTTTTTCGATAGTACTTTTAATCTTTGAATTAATAGTTTGCATTGCATGATTATAAAATAAATCAGCTTCAGGTGACATTGCTGAATTCACCTGGCTGTAACCGGCAGATGAAAGGATATAAAAAATAAGAGATAAAAAATGTTTCATAAATGAGAATTTTAATATAAAAAATTATTAGGCGACACAGATTCACTTATATCAATAAACGATAAAACGCAAAAATTATTGAAGGTTACTTCAACTATTTTATTAACGTGTAGAGTGGTTACTATTTTATATTCTTCCTTAATGGTCTATTTTCTTCAAAAAATTAGATCTCATCATCAGCTAAATTGAAACAGTTGAGAAGCCTGTAAATTATCAACATGAATACCAATCTTAAATTGAAAGGACAAAGCGCTTTGGTTACCGGAGCTAATAGCGGAATAGGAGAAGCCGTAGCCATTGCATTGGCTGATGCTGGTGCCAACGTGGTAGTAAATTATGTTACACATCCTGAAAATGCCGATGCTGTAGTAAAACAAATAGAGCATAACGGAGGTAGTGCCACCGCAATAAAGGCTGACGTAAGTAATGAAACCGAAGTGCAGTCCATGTTTCAACAAATGGTTGCCAAATACGGCACAATAGATATTTTAGTAAATAATGCCGGGCTGCAAAAAGATTCACCCCTGGAAAAGATGAGTTTATCTGACTGGCAGCTAGTAATCAATGTAAATCTAACCGGGCAATTTTTGTGCGCCCGCGAAGCGGTGAAAGAATTTTTAAGGCGTGGTATGGTTCCTGAAAGAAGTTGTGCATTAGGAAAAATTATTTGTATGAGCAGCGTACACCAGGTGATTCCCTGGGCAGGACATGTAAATTATGCTTCCAGCAAAGGTGGGATAGAAATGATGATGAAAAGTATGGCGCAGGAATTGGCACCTAAAAAAATAAGAGTTAATTCAATTGGGCCAGGTGCTATTCAAACTCCTATTAATTCTGCAGCCTGGAGCACCGACGCGGCACTTAAAAGTTTACTCACGCTGATTCCTTATGGGCGCATCGGCCTGCCTGAAGATATTGGCAAAGTTGCGGTGTGGCTTGCCAGCGATGAATCTGATTATCTTTCAGGTACTACTATTTTTGCAGATGGAGGAATGCTATTGTATCCTGGCTTTTCCACTAATGGATAGATCTAGAAAAACATAGGAGCTATTGGGAGAGCAAAGCGGTCGGCAACGTAGTTCAGACCACGGGCAATTAGCAATTAGAATGTAAATGAAGAACACCCCCATGTTTCTTTTGCTCTACCGCGTTTTTGATTTCTATTTAAGAGATTCCCTGAACCTATAAAGTTTGAAGGAATTGCCAAAAAAGGAAATATGCCCCATGAGATTACTATGTCACCTTATAATCATAATATTAAAATAAGCAATGATAAATCAGGATAATGCAGAAATTAAAAGACTGGAGAAAAATGCAACCAAAAAGGTTCCGCTGGTAAAGTGGGGGCCGTATTTAAGCGAACGCCAATGGGGTACGGTTCGTGAAGATTATAGCAAGAATGGGGATGCATGGAATTACTTTCCTCACGATCATGCGCGCAGCAGGGTTTACCGTTGGGGGGAAGATGGATTGGGCGGGATTTCTGATATTAACCAGCAACTATGTTTTGCCATAGCCTTATGGAATGGCAAAGATCCAATTTTAAAAGAAAGACTGTTCGGGCTGGGAAACCAGGAAGGAAATCATGGTGAAGATGTAAAGGAACTATACTATTATCTTGATAATCTTCCTACACATTACTATATGAAGTATTTATACAAATATCCGCAGGCAGCTTATCCTTACCTGGATCTTCTTACTACCAATAAAAGCAGGAGTAAACAGGAAACGGAATATGAAATTTTAGATACAGGTATCTTCAATGATGACAAATACTTTGACATATATATAGAATATGCAAAAAATAATGATGAAGATATTTTCATAAAAATAGAAATCATAAACCGGGGAAATGAAAAAGCCACTGTTAGCGTTTTGCCCACTTTGTGGTTTTATAATTACTGGCAATATGCTGAAGGTAAAACTAAACCGAACATCACTTTCTTAAATAATCAGTCAGTAAAAGCAGAGCATGATCGCCTTGGCAATTATTATCTCTATTTTCAGCAATCTACAGATCTTCTTTTTACAGAAAATGAAACCAATTTCGAGAGAATTTTTCAACGATCCAATGCTGGTGAATTCGTAAAAGATGATTTTCATGATGCGATTATTAATGGGAAGAATTACCAAAAATTAAAAGATAAAAAACAGGGGACCAAATGTGCTTCAGTATATCATCTCGAAATAGAACCTAAACAATCTCAAAGTATTTATTTGCGACTTACCGATACTGAAAAGGCAGACTGTTTTCCAAATGATTTTGAAAATATTTTTAGTACAAGAAAAAAGGAAGCGGACGATTTTTATAATGCCATTCATCAGGGGCTAGTCAATGAAGATCAGAAAAATATTCAACGGCAGGCATTTGCAGGATTGCTTTGGAACAAACAGTATTATCATTATGATGTGGACACATGGATCAATACAAGTGATGGCATTACCCCGGTATCTGAACAACGGAAAAAAGGCCGTAATCATCGTTGGAGGTATTTGAAAAACCAGGATATTTTATCAATGCCGGATAATTGGGAATATCCATGGTATGCTGCCTGGGATACCGCTTTCCATTGTATTACTCTGGCAATTATAGACCCGGTATTTGCCAAACATCAATTGACCTTACTAATGCGAGAATGGTATATGGATCCCCAGGGGCAATTGCCAGCTTATGAGTGGGATTTTGACGATGTAAACCCACCCCTGCATGCGTTCGCAGCCTTACAGGTTTACAGAACTGAACAAAAATTATATGGTAAAACAGACATCGTTTTTTTGAAGAGCATCTTTCAGAAGCTGATCATCAATTTTACCTGGTGGATCAATAGAAAAGACGCAGATGGAAACAGCATTTTTGAAGGCGGATTTCTTGGGCTGGATAATATCGGTCTTTTTAACCGCAGCATGATACTCCCCGGAAATACACTGCTGGAACAGGCCGATGGCACGAGTTGGATGGGAATGTATGCGCTGGATATGATGAACATAGCCCTGGAAATAGCAATGAATGATGTGTCCTTTGAGGATACCGCTACCAAGTTTTATGAGCATTTTGTTATCATCGCGGAAGCGTTAAACGAAATGGGGTTGTGGAATGAAAAAGACAAAATGTTCTATGATATCCTTTCAGTGAACAAATCCGAACCGTTTCCTCTACGCATCCGATCCATTGTTGGGCTTTCACCTTTATTTGCAGTCACAGTGATTGAAAAAGAAATATTTGACAAACTTTCTGATTTCACCAAGCGGATGCAATGGTTTCAGGATTATCGCCAGTCTAAAAATTTATATTTACCAAGCCAGGTTAAAAGTAACAATGAATATACACTGCTATCCCTGGTAGATAAAGAACGATTACAATTTTTGTGCGAAAGATTGTTGGACGAATCTGAGTTTTTATCTGACGGAGGAATAAGAGCTCTATCTAAATATTATCAGGAAAATCCATATTCTTTAGATTTTGGAGGCACCGTTTTCACCATACAATATGATCCCGGAGACTCCACTTCCGGGATGTTTGGCGGTAACTCCAATTGGCGTGGTCCTGTTTGGATCCCTGTTAATTATCTTTTTATCAATGCCTTTAAAACTTATGGGCATTTTTATGGTGAGGATTTAAAAGTGGAATGTCCTAAAGGTTCCGGAAAGTATCTTACTCTGGATGAAGTGTGCACGCATATAAGCAGTAGGCTCTTGCATATTTTTGAAAAAAATGATAAGAACGAAAGAGTTAGTTATGGCTCTTACAATTGGTTTTACAAAAAACACGAAAACAATAACCTGGTATTATTTCATGAGTATTTTCACGGCGATTCATTGCGGGGCTTAGGAGCCAGCCATCAAACAGGATGGACTGCCTTGATCGCTAATCTAATTCTTGATTTGAAAGAGGAAAAATAGCATAATTACTTCATTAATGGGAAGCCGTAGCGGTCCATACGTCTGGCGTCAGAACGTGGTGGTAAATGAAGGCGTCTTGAAAGATTTGTGCTGTTATTTTGTAAAATAAAAAACTTCTTACTTTGATATCCGCTGTCTGACCTTCGGTGCCGTTACCGCGAAATTTTACTCTTCTTTCAGTTTCAGCAACGCCACACACTCTATGTGATGTGTGTGCGGAAACATATCAACCGGCTGTAGTTTTTCAACAGTATATTTTTCGCATAGCAGTTGCAGATCACGAGCCTGGGTAGCTACGTTACAGCTTACATAAACCATTTTAGGAGCGCTTATTTCCAGTAGCTTATTCGTTAATTTATTATGCAGACCAGCTCTTGGCGGATCAACAATGACTATATCAGGCATGCCATGCAATTTAAAAAATTCCCCATTGCATATCTCAATTACATCCCCGGAATAGAAAGACGCATGATTAATCTGGTTAAGACGCGCATTTTCTCTTGCATCATTTACTGCATCTTCTATTACATCTACACCTATTATTTTTTTAGTATCGTTACTGAGAAATATTCCAATGCTTCCGGTGCCGCAATACAGATCGTACACTATTTCGCTACCATTTAATGCTGCAAATTCCTGCACCACCTTATAAAGATTTTCGGCCTGCTTGGTGTTGGTTTGAAAAAAGGACTTGGGAGAAATTTTAAAATTAAATTCGCCCAATTTTTCCACTATATAGCCTTTGCCATGCACAATGCATGGGCTAAGGTCATTGAGACTATCATTCCATTTTGGATTGATGGTATATAAAAGTGTGGTGATTTGAGGTATTTCTTCTAACATAAAATGACAGATGTTATCTCTCTCCTTTTTATCGTCATAACCGAAAACAACATTTACCATCAGTTCTCCGGTGGTACAATAGCGGATGACGAGATTCCGCAACCAGCCTTTGTGCTCTTTGATGTCATAATATGTGTAGCTATTTTTTTCAGTAAATTCTCTAAGTTTATTTCTGATCACATTATTTATATCATCCATTAACCAACATTCTTCGATCTCAATGATCTTATCGTACAGCCTCGGCACATGATAGCCAAGAGCGCCGCCCGGCCATTCTTCGTTGCCAAGTTCTTTCAATTGCTCACCTGTTAAAAATTTTTTATTGCTGAAAGTAAATTCCAGTTTGTTTCTATAGTGAACAGTGTCATCAGAGCCAATGATGGGAAGTACCAACGCATCTTTTAGTTTACCAATTCTTTGGAACACATCTCTTGTTTCCTGTTCTTTATATTCTAACTGTTTATGATAAGGAAGCATCTGCCATTTACATCCACCACATATTCCAAAGTGGATACAAAAAGGGGTAACCCTTTCCGAACTATATTCTTTTATTTGAATAGTATTACCCTCGGACCAGTCCTTTTTGTTTTTTGTAAGTAACACATCAACTATATCGCCCGGAACAGCGCCTTGAATAAAAATCACTTTTCCATTGACACGCGCAAGCGCTTTGCCTTCGGCTACATAGCCTGTCACGGGCACGTTTTCCAATATTATTTTCTTTCTTTTCACGATTGCAAAAATAACTGATGAAAAGAGAAGCTAACCAAAATGTTAAGTATTTTGCCAGGTCTTTGATTCCAATCCAAATTAAATATTTTTGTTTTCAATTACCTCCAACAAATGAAAATATATTTAGCTTTTATCTTTATTACATGTAGTTACTTCTATTCAAGCGCACAGGGTTACAAAGTGACTTTGCAAGCCCCTGCTTATAATAGCGGCCTCGCCTATCTTACCTACTATTATGGTAAAAACATGAATGTGCAGGATTCCGCTATTGTAAATTCAAAAGGGACTGCCGTTTTTGAAGGCAAAGAAAAACTTATCCCGGGAGTCTATTCCATTGTTTTCCCGGGTAAAAATAAATTATATGACTTCCTGATTGATGATGGACAAATGATCAACATTAAGGCAGATACCACTGATTTAACAAATAAAACCGTAGTAGCCGGCTCGGAAGAAAACAATCTTTTTCAACAGTACCAGAAATTTGTGGCTGAAAAAGGTGCTCTTTTGCAAAGTCAATTAGAGGCGTATAAAGGTTCAACTAACAAAAAAGACAGCTCCACTCATGAAATGAAGTATAAAGAATTGAATGAAGAATTGAATAATTACCGTAATGAAATAATAAAGGATCATCCTGAATCTATGCTGGCAGTCCTGCTTAACGCAATGAAGGAACCCAAGGTCTTAAACCCTCAACCTATTACCCGGCAGGATTCTCTTAATAATTACCAGTATTACAAAAAGCATTATTGGGACGGAATCACCTTTATGGATGATCGTATCATACGTACTCCTTTCTTTTTGCCAAAGTTGGAGCAGTACTTCAGGAATGTAGTGCCTCCCGCTCCGGATTCTATTATCAAAGCGTCTGACTACCTGTTATTGCTTTCAAGATCTGCACCGGATATGTACAAATTTCTTCTTAACTGGTTGACTGATGAATACATCAACCCAAAATATATGGGGCAGGATGCTGTATTTGTTCACCTTTATGAAAAATATCATTCCAAAGGTGTCTCCAACTGGCTCAATGAAAAACAATTAACATCTATTTCAAACCGGGCTTACATGCTAATGTCCAATTTGATAGGAGAACAGGCTGCAAACCTGGAAATGGTGGACGCCAAAGGCAAATCCATTGCGTTATATAGTATTAACTCTGATTATATTGTTGTATGTTTCTGGGATCCGGAATGCAGCCATTGCCGTGTACAGGTACCACGCCTTGACTCTATTTATAACGCCAAGTGGAAAAAGGAAGGAGTAAAGATGTATGGGGTACTCACCGAGACAAAAGATAAGGAACAATGGATAAAATTTATCCAGGAGCACAACATGAACGGATGGATCAATGTTTACGAAACGGATGCTCAGAAAAAAATAGTGGAAGCTGCTAAAAGGCCTTCCTACAAACAATTATATGATGTAATACAAACACCTACATTGTACCTTTTGGATAAAGACAAAAAAATTATCGCCAAAAAATTGACGCTGGAGCAGATGAATGATGTACTGCAGGTGAAAATTAATAATAGCAACACTTCCGGAAAAAGTATTCAGAAATAATTCTAGAAAGAACTAACCAAACATGTAATGAAAAAGCTTTTGTGCCTGATTGTCCTTAATGCTTTTGTCTTTACCACTTACAGCCAGGTTCTTTTTTCTTACGGTGCACATAGTGTAAAGGCTGATGAATTTTTATATGCGTATAATAAAAATAAAACTGCTGCTTCCGATAGTGCTAAGTCTCTTCGGGATTATCTTGACTTGTTTATAAAGTTTAAATTAAAAGTGCAGGCAGCCCGCGATATGCATCTGGACACACTACCTTCTCTTATTGCTGAATTACAAAATTTTCGTAACCAGGTACAAGACATTTACTTAAAGGATGAAAAAGAAGTAAACAGGCTATTAGATGAAGCGTTTAAACGAAGCCAGAAAGACATTCACGCTATTTATTATTTTGTGCCTTTGGATGAAAAAAACGATACTGCCTACGCTTTGAAAGCAATTAAAGAGGTAAAGTCGCTGTTGAAAAATGATAGTGAGAAAGATACACAGATACTTGCTGATATAAATCGAAAGTACAAGACAGTACAAAGCGGAGATTTAGGGTTTATTACAGTTTTTTCTTTACCGTACGATTTTGAAAATATGGTTTATGGATTAAAGCCAGGCCAATCAAGTGAGCCATTCCGAACAAAAAAAGGCTGGTACCTATTTAAGAATGAAGGAGAGCGGAGTGCAGTTGGTAAAATAACAGTTGCTCAGATTTTGTTAGCCATACCTCCCGGATCTGGTGTTCTAAAAGAAATTGCCAAAAAGTTAGCTGACTCAATTTATGTTGTATTGATAAACGGTGGAGATTTTGGCGCCTTAGCACGCCAGTTCAGCGACGACCGGAATACATTTATGAATGGAGGAATTATGCCTGAATTCGGCACTGCCAAATATGATTCTGTTTTTGAAAATCATGCTTTCGCGCTTCACAAGGATGGAGAGATTTCGCAGCCATTTGAAACTCAGTTTGGATACCATATTATCCGAAGAATTACCGCTGCCCCTATTCCTGGTGAAAAAAATGAAACATTTATATATAATTTAAACCAAGAAGTTTTAAACGACAACCGAATCGACAAGGCTAAACAATTATTTGTAACTTCTATTTTGCCTAAAATTGGATTTAAAAGAAATGAGATAAATGAACAGGATTTATGGAAGCTGAGCGACAGCTCAATGCTTGCTAACAAAAATATAATTTTAAATGGCCTAAGCGAAAACAGTACTCTGTTTACTTACAATGACAATACGAAAACCACGGCACGCGATTGGATTTTGTATTTAAGAAATTCTGACAAAGACAAACAGGCTAAAAAGGACGAGTCATATAAAATACTGTTTGCCGATTTTGTCAGTGCCTCCGCTGTATCCAATTATTCATCAAGGCTACAGAACTTCAATGCTACATTCAAAAGCCAGGTGCAGGAGTTTGAGGAAGGTAGCCTGCTGTTTGAGGCAATGCAGCGCGAAGTGTGGGAAAAAGCATCTTTAGATAGAGCAGGACTTTTCAGTTTTTATAATCGATATAAGCAAAAATATTTATGGGATGCAAGTGCAGAAGCAATTATATTTTCCTGCGCTAACAGAATCGTTGCTGATAACGGCATAGCACAGCTAAAAAAAAGGAAATCGTGGAAGGATATTGTCGGTCAAAATCCTGCACAAATTCAGGCCGACTCAGGCAGGTATGAACTTGGCCAGATACCGGTAGTAGATAGAACTAATTTTACTACAGGATTAATAACAATGCCTGTTATCAATAAGAATGATGGCACCGCTGTCTTCTCCAAAATAGTTACCGTATATCCCCCCAACCAACAACGAAGTTTTGAGGATGCTAAGGGACTGGTAATAAATGATTATCAAAATTATCTTGAACAAAAATGGTTGCGTGAACTGGAAAAAAAATATCCAATAAAGGTGCATCAGAAAGTACTTGAATCATTATTGCATTCACTACGTGGGTAATGGTATTCATTACTCTCCATGTAAAAAATCTTCTTTAGCAAATTTTTATATCCCTCATTTTTTAATTGGTAAGGGTAGGTAGTATTTTTGAAAAATTCAGAGCAAAAAACAAACTCTCTGTAAACTAAAACCTAAGCAATGAAAAAACTATTAGCTCTTGCAATATTTGCAGGATTTTTTACGAATGTAAAATCACAAGTCTATGTACAGGGTGGTGTCAACTTTGCAAACATTAGTACGTCAAAATCCGGCTCTACCCAGAATATTAATATGCTAACTGCTTTTAATGCCGGTATTATGGCAAGATCCAATTCTACAGAACCTATTGCCCTTGAAGCTGGTTTGTTACTCAAAGGAAAAGGCGCTAAGTCAAACACTTACTTAACTTCATCGCCAGATGATAATTTTATAAAAACCACCTTTAATCCGCTTTATCTTGAGTTACCGGTTAATTTTGTTCTTCGTTTGCCTCTTGAAAAGAGGAATAATATTTTTGTGAATGCAGGACCTTACATAGCAATGGGCATTGCCGGGAAGTCAAAAATAGAAACCAGGTTTTTAGGAGTAACGACTCATACTACAAGCGACATCAAGTTTAATAATGACGCCCCGTCAACCAGTCAGCAAGAAGATGCAAGCTATGATAAACTCAAAAAATTTGATTATGGGGTAAATGTGGGTGCAGGATTTGATGTAGGCAAGGTAATTATTAAAGCCAATTATGGGATAGGAATGGCTAAGATTAACTCTACAGAAACTGATAACAGTTCAAATAATAAAAATAAGTATCGTACTATATGTGTTTCTTTAGGAATACCATTGGGAAGGTAGTTATAAAAAGCTCTGAATAAACCACTATGAAATAAAATGCCGGCGTTTTTCGCCGGCATTTTTAGTGATTGTTTTTTTAAATGATTTCTTTTACTACATTAGCAATAACGTGAGGCTTACTTAATGTGTAGTAATGCAATACTGGAGCGCCCGCCTGTTTAAGTTCCCTGGATTGTTGTAGCAACCATTCGGTACCTACTATTTCTACTTCAGCATCGGTCTTGCATTTTATGATCTCATTGCTTAGTTCGGTAGGAATATCTACGTGGAAAGTCCTTGGAAGTACTGAAAGTTGCTTTTTTGTAGTGATTGGTTTCAGACCAGGAATAATAGGAACCTGTATCCCCGCGTCTCTGCAATTCTTTACAAACTCAAAATACTTATTGTTGTCAAAAAACATTTGAGTGGTGATGTAATCAGCGCCGGCCTCCACTTTCATTTTCAGATAGCGGAGATCACTTTGAAGGTTGGGCGCTTCAAAATGTTTTTCCGGATAGCCTGCTACTCCAATGCAGAACTTTGTTTTGTACCCATCGCGGATATCCTCTTCAAGATAAATTCCATGATTCAAATTTACTGCCTGTTTTAAAAGATCTATAGCATAAGCGTGACCTCCTTCTTCAGGCTCAAATAAAGTCTCATTCTTTGGTGCATCTCCTCTTAATACCAGGAGGTTGTCAATCCCAAGAAAAGCAAGATCAATTAAGGCATTTTCCGTTTCCTGGGTGTTAAATCCACCGCAAATTAAGTGGGGTACCGCGTCTACCTTATAATGATTCATAATGGCTGCACAGATACCAACAGTGCCGGGACGTTTACGCACTTCTATTTTTTCAAAAGTACCATCCGCACGCTTTTTAAACACCTGTTCACTTCTGTGATAAGTAACATTGATGAACGCTGGTTTGAATTCCATCAGATGGTCGAGATTATTATAAATAGATTCAATCGTTTTTCCTTTTAACGGGGGTAAAATCTCAAACGAGACAGCAGTGCCCTTATGACCCAGTATATGATCGGTAACTTTCATTTTTTATAAAATAGATGCAAACATAAGCGGTAATGTAAAAAATGCAAAGAAGTAATTGAAAATTGTATTCGTTATAACGATGCTGCACCTTTACTTGAATTAACCATCTGGTAATTGAACAGAGTTTCAGGATGCGCTTTTTCACTAATGAATAAAAAAAGCCAGTATACCGGTAGCCACTAAAGTAGCGCCGGTAATAATTCCAGCATTGTGTTCCAACGTATGCCAGTTAAGTTTTAAAATTCCGCTGTACGCAAATCGTACTAATGTTACCATACCCACAGTCGTAATAATGAGATACAGCGAGGCAATAAACCAGATAAGCCATTTTACCTGGGCACCTGCCAATAAAAAATAAGCTTCGATTTCCATGCACGGTGACAGGAACATGGCCAGAACAAGAGCGATGATGATGCTTCTTTTAGATGTCTTTTTTTTTATTTCGTCAATATGAAAATGCTTATGCCTGTGATGCCGGTAAATAAAAATAATTCCTAAAAGGATTAAAATAGCCGGAGCAAAATAACGGGTAAAATGTTCAATTCTACCAGCCATTTGTGAGCCTAAAAATCCTAAAAGTAATCCAATAGATATGGTACTTAAGCCATGCGCCAGCGCTGCGATAAATGTTACCCGTGTTACTTCATGCAAAGTCCATTTTTCTTTGCGTCCGATAGCTATCACCGGTAGCCAGTGATTCGGAATAGTGGCATGCAAAAGACTTAAAATAACGCTACCACTGATAATACTGAACATTAAAAGTATTTATTTGTATCAATGAATAATTCTCTTTAATAGAAGAAAAAGGACTGCAAGATAGTTTTATGGAATCCTTTTTTTGAAAATTATTTGCTGCCGCAATGAGCTTATCAAAAGTAATGCAAGGACACTATTATTTTTTGAGAATCTTTCGCGTATCAATACTAATTGAGTGTCATGGAGTTTAGAAGTCTCTTATCATTCATTGCTGTATCCATTTCGCGAAACCGGACACGCCACAAAGTATTAAGAATTATAAAATTTTTTATGGGCTTTTAATGCCTCTGACTGCGCTTCCTTTACAGCTCATCCGGCGGAGGGCAACTTCGTCTGTGCAGAGGCATTATCAATGAATAAAATAGTGAGTGAAGCAGTTATTATTAACTTAACCATTTTCATTTTTATAAATTTTACGCACTCAATTTACAAAAAAATAGTTAGCCATTTGAACCTTTCCTTGCTTTTCAGATTTATTGATACCGTGGTTTGTTGCCTTCACAAACCATTTATAATCTGCGACATCCGATGTCGCTATCGGATTGAAATACACTCCTTTTCTGCTTTTCCAGATTTATTTCACAAAAAAATTGCATCTTTCATAGCTCATCGTACATTTGACATTTATGACATCTTCCTATTTTTCATACGATAAATCGAAAGTTCTAAAAGCACTTCGTTTTCATTTCTTCAGTAGAAAAGAAATAAAAATGATGATCATTGTGGTAAACTTATTTGCCATTTTTGCTGCTATACTTTATTTTACCGGTAAGGTATCTCCACTGGCTTTCTTGTTGAGCTCCACGCTGTGGTTTACATTAATGGTTGCTTTTTGGTTTGTCCTTCCTTACATTATTTACAGAAGGTCATCCACTTTTAAGGATCGGTTTAAAGTTGGTTTTGAAGAACAGCACCTGTTTCTTGAAAATGACCGTGGAAGCCGCAGTTGGCCGTGGAAGGATTTTAGCAGCTTTGTTGAAAGCGTGAATTTTTTTCATTTATATTTCAACAGCCGTGCTTTTTTTTTAATTCCCAAAAGTGCTTTTGACCGGTCAGACCTAAAAGATATCACGAACTTTTTAAAAGAGAAGATAAACCGCTGATTTTTTGTGAACGATTATTCAGTATCATATCTTTCTACCCGTTCAATACCTGGCAAACTCTGTAGATGGGCAACCAGTTCATCGAGCTCGTCTTTGTCGTGAACATATACCCTTACATTACCTTCAAACAAGCCTTCTTTGGCTTCAATGGTAAGAGCATTAATATTGATCTTTAATGTCCCACTAATGAGGTTGGTAATTTTATTGATGACTCCTACATCATCCAGACCAATAATTTTGATACCTGTAAGAAAGGAAATCTCTTTATTTTTAACCCATTTTGTTTTTACTACCCTATGGCCATAGTTGGATAAAAGCCTTGCTGCATTGGGGCAATTGGTTCGATGTATTTTTAAACCTTCACCTTGTGTGATAAAACCGAATACATCATCGCCGGGGATTGGCTTGCAGCAATTGGCCAACGTATACATAATTTTATCGCTGCTCTCACCAAAAATAATAAGTTCATTATCTTTCTTATTATCTTTTTTAGAAGCTGCTTCCTGTTTCTCTTCAACGGGTAACTTAATAATCCTTGGCGCAGCAATTTTATCTCCCAATACATGGAAGTCTTTCAATTCACTAAGGTCTGTTTTCCTGATTGCAATATCATAAAGCAGATCGAGGGGAGAATTCACTTTATAAAATGCCGCAATCTCGTCAAGGTTTGACTGGTTCACAGGAACCCCCATAGCGTCTAATTTTCTCTTCAAAATGCTTTTTCCTTCTTCAGCGATGGCTCTTTTTTCTTCTTTTAGGGAATCTTTAATCTTGGACTTAGCCTTGGTAGTTATTACCATTTTAAGCCATTCGGCTTTCGGTTTTTGTTTAGTAGAAGTTATAATCTCTACCTGGTCGCCGCTGCGTAATTTATGCCCTATTGGTACTAACTTATGGTTAACCTTGGCACCGATACATTTTTCACCAACCGCTGTGTGCACCGCAAAAGCAAAGTCCAGCGCCGATGCGCCGCTTGGCAACATTTTAATATCACCCTTGGGGGAATAAACATAAATTTCTTCTGCTAAAAATGATAATTTAAAATCCTGTAAAAAATCAATAGAATTGGTGTCCTGTCCTGCCAGCATGTCTCTTATTTGCTGAAACCAAAGATCAAAACGATTTTCTTCTGTGGTGCCTTCCTTATATTTCCAATGAGCTGCAAGTCCTTTTTCAGCAATATCATTCATTCGCTTGCTGCGGATCTGAACTTCTACCCACTTACCATGTGGACCCATCACTGTGGTATGCAACGCCTCATAACCATTATTTTTGGGGTTGCTCAGCCAGTCGCGGAGCCGTTCAGGAGCAGGATTGTACTCATCGGTAACCAAACTATATACCTTCCAGCAATCTTCCTTTTCATGTTCAGGGTTAGAATCGAGGATGATCCTGATAGCAAAGAGATCATATACTTCATCAAAAGAAACACCCTTATTTTTCATCTTGGTCCATATTGAATGGATACTTTTAGGTCTGCCGTAGATTTCAAAATTAAATTTGCCCTGGAGTAGTTTTTCTTTTAATGGTCTGATGAAATCATTGATGTAACGGGTGCGTTCTCTTTTAGTATTAGCTAATTTTTCAGCAATATAATGATAGCTGTCCGGCTCCATGTATTTCATGGCCAGGTCTTCCATCTCGGTTTTTATATTGTAAAGGCCCATGCGATGTGCAAGGGGGGCATATACATAGACCGTTTCCGATGCAATTTTCAGTTGCTTCTCCCGCTTCATGCTATCTAACGTGCGCATGTTGTGCAGACGGTCCGCAAGTTTGATAAGTATAACTCTCGGATCATCGGTAAGAGTCAGCAAGATCTTTTTAAAATTCTCTGCCTGCTGCGACAGATTAGCATCAAGTACATTAGATATTTTGGTAAGGCCATCTACTATTTTGGCGATCTCGGATCCAAATTCTCTTTCTACCATTTCAAGACTAATGTCAGTATCTTCCACGGTATCATGTAGCAATGCACAAATAGTGCTGCGTATGCCAAGCCCGATTTCTTCTACACAAATCATCGCGACAGCCAGCGGATGCAGAATATACGGTTCGCCGCTTTTCCGCCGTGTAGTTTTATGTGCTTCAGCAGCCATTTCAAAAGCAACTCTCACCTGTTCTTTACTTCCTGGCTTTAATTTTGGTTTTAAAGCCCTTAGCAAAGCACGGTATTTACGAAGAATTTCTTTTTTTTCTTCTTCTTCGTTCATGGTATATTTTGGGATATCTAAGGCGGCTTCCATTTGCTACGAATTTACATAAGAATTAAATTTAAAAATTAAATTTAAAATCTCATTAATAATTCTGTCACTAATCAATAGAGGCTTCGCAATCTTTCAACTTATTTTTGAAAGAATAATATTAAGCATAACTTTTAAGCACAGCTAATTGAGATGAGGATCTCAGCGCAATTTAATTTTTATAAAAAAACGAGTAGTCATTTACCAACTAAAAGGTTTAACCACACGAGAATGTAGTTGGTAAACGATCGCACTGCCAATAATTACCTACGCCATCAGCAAAAAAATAACCGGCTTTTTATGAAGGTCAATAGTTTCTTTCTTCCAGTCCGCGATAGTCTTTGATTTAATGTATTCGTTGACTCCTGTAATTTCCGCTGCAATACATAGATGAGTAGAAGGATGGCAATGTTGCAAAAGAGTTTCCAACATTTTATTGTTTCGATAAGGAGTTTCTATAAATAGTTGGGTACATTTTTTTTTGAAAGACTCTTCTTCTATTTGTTTTATCTTTTTTATTCTCTCCGCATTGTCTATAGGCAGATAACCCAAAAAAGTGAAATGTTGACCATTAAAGCCGCTTGCCATTAGCGCTAATAAAATAGAGCTGGGACCAACAAGAGGCCTTACTTCAATGTCCATTTTTTGGGCCTGATCAACCAGCACCTGTCCCGGATCTGCAATTCCAGGACATCCTGCTTCGCTGATGACAGCAATATTTTTTCCTTCTTTTATTTTATTTATAAAAATATTTAAATGGTTTTGTTCTGTTTTATGAATCGTAAACCATTCAAAATTGTCAATAATAATTTCCTTATCCATCGCCTTCAAAAATCGACGGGCAGTCCTTTCATTTTCGGCAAAAATTACCGAACAATTTTTTATAGCAGATA
This sequence comes from Ginsengibacter sp., assembly GCA_039935935.1. Lineage (GTDB taxonomy): Bacteria > Bacteroidota > Bacteroidia > Chitinophagales > Chitinophagaceae > Ginsengibacter. The sequence goes on from JBDTJI010000171.1 coordinate 53,404, forward strand.
GTACATACACAGGTATTGTTTCAATAGCATTTTCCGATAAAAAAGAGGGAATCAAAAATATCATAATTGTGTTGAAGGTTTCTAAAATTATCTTCTCTCCTGCAAACTCAATGTGGCAGCGATTACAGCATAACCCGGTGCGAGTATCCACCCTACAACGGGAAATAAGTGCATTCCATAAAATATTATTCCGTTTCCAATCGCAAGGCCTTTATTCCGGTTTATAAATTCAATACTTTGTGTTGTCGAAAGTCCTCTACGTTCGTTGGTATAATCCAGCATCGAAAATCCAAGGTAAAAACATTCTATCAGTAAAGAAAGCAAGGGAGCTGCCCAGCCAAGCAGTGGAATAAGACTCAAAAATAAGATACAAACCATATAAACCGTTTGCCATAGAGTGTTTCGCAAAGCTATCTGAATACCTCTTCCAATATCCTCGATAAACCTTCTCCACGAAAAAGGATAGCTACTGTTTGAAATAATAGATTCTGTTTTTTCACTTAAAAAAGCAAATAATGGAGATCCAATTATCAGAAACAGATATTTAAACCACGAAAAATAGAGTAGCATCATGATAAGTTGAAGGATCACCTGACCGAAAATAAAAGCAAAATTTAACCAGTATAAATTTTCCCGTTGAAACCAGGATTTTAAACCTGTTTTTGTCATTCCATAATCAATGATAAAAGCGGTAGATTCCCAAAAAAAATAGATACCTGTTACAAAAAGCACTGCATAGATAACCCCGGGAATCAATATCCATTTCCACAATTTATTTTTTACGATAAAATGATGGGCTTTAAAATAGGAAGAAGCGGCTATTACGATTTCTTCAAACAATAATTTTTTATTTGCTTGGCTTAGTAAATGATGCGGACAAATATATTTACTTTGCCTGAATAGTTCGAAACATTTGAAATCGATCTTCAAAGTGTTCAAAAACTTATTTCAACTATGAGAAAAGTATCATTATCCTTTTATGATAGAAGAGATGTTGTTTTAATTGCAAGAGAACTATTGGGGAAAATAATTGTTACCCATTTTGACGGACTAATTTCTTCAGGAAGAATTGTTGAGACAGAAGCTTACGTAGGCCTTGTTGATAAAGCTTCCCATTCATTTGCAGGAAAGAGGACCGCAAGAAATGAGCACATGTATTCATCGCCAGGCACAGCCTATGTCTATATTTGTTACGGAATGCACCAAATGATGAATATTGTGACCAATAAACAAGAAATTCCCGATGCGGTATTAATTCGTGCTATAGAGCCATTAGAAGGAATTGATATCATGCTTAAAAGAAAAGGCAAAACACTACTGGACAGAACTCTAACCCGCGGCCCTGGAAACGTAGGAAAAGCCTTAGGGATTTTTAAGCATCATTCCGGCCTTTTTCTTTTGGATGATGAGATATATTTAAAAGATGATAATTATAAAATTGCAAGTGAAGCAATCAAAGTCAGCAAACGGATTGGCGTGGAAGGAGCGGGAGCAGACAGTTTGCTGCCCTATCGTTTTTATATAAAAGGTAATCAGTATGTGAGTGGGAACAATAAGTGAAAATAGACTTGACATAAAACCAGAGGGTATTTTTTGGCTATTTTTTATTCAGCCAATCAACTACCTGGATGTAAAAAATACAGGCTTAGTGATTATCCTGGTGTACCTTTTTCTAAACTCATGAAAGCATTTAAATGTTCATACAGGTGTTGATTTAAATGAGGTGTCTATTAATTTTCGAATGGATTTCTCTCTAACATACCTTAAATTTGCAGCCTTAAATTAAAAATTAAAAAATAATAGTTATGAACACAGTAAAAGTAGCGATAAACGGTTTTGGCAGAATTGGCCGTTTAGTATTTAGGCAGATACATGATATGGAAGGTTTGGATGTAGTGGCGATAAATGATTTAACAAGTCCTAAACAGTTAGCGCATTTACTAAAATATGATAGTGCACAGGGAAGATTTGAAAGCGAAGTAAAACATACGGACAATTCAATAATTGTAAACGGCAACGAAATAAAAATTTATGCTCAAAAAGATCCTGCGCAAATTCCGTGGGGATCTCACGATGTGGATGTAGTGATTGAAAGTACCGGCTTTTTTGCTGATAAAGATAAAGCCCAGGCCCACATTAAGGCGGGTGCAAAAAGAGTGTTGATTTCCGCACCTGCGACTGGCGGCGTAAAAACAGTTGTTTTTAATGTCAATCATACGATTATTGATGGCAGCGAGACAATCATTTCATGTGCATCCTGCACCACGAACTGTCTTGCCCCGATGGCAAAAGTGTTGAATGATAGTTTTGGTATCGCCTCAGGTTTCATGACCACCATTCACGCTTATACCAACGATCAGAACACTTTGGATGCTCCTCATCCTAAAGGAGATTTACGCAGAGCAAGAGCTGCCGCAGCCAACATCGTTCCAAACAGCACGGGCGCGGCAAAGGCCATTGGACTGGTATTGCCGGAAATAAACGGAAAACTTGACGGAGTAGCACAAAGAGTTCCAGTAATTGCTGGTTCATTGGTAGATCTTACTTGTATCTTAAATAAAAAGGTGACTATTGATGAAGTGAATGCTGCAATGAAAGCTGCCGCGGATGAGAGCTACGGGTATAACGAAGATGATATCGTAAGCACAGATATTATTGGCATGCACTACGGTTCGTTATTTGATTCTACTCAAACTAAAGTATTGACTGTAGGCGAGCATCAATTGGTAAAAACGGTAGCCTGGTACGACAATGAAATGAGTTATGTATCTCAGCTGGTACGTACCGTACACTACTTTGGCAAGCTAATTAAATAGCCTGGTTAGTAGTAACAGATACGTCAGCTGATTTTGTAATTTATGTTTTGCTCAAACGATAATTAAATTAAAGAGTCTCCCCCAGCGGGAGATTTTTAATTAAACGAACACGCCCACATTTATCCATTTTTAGGAGAGCCAATCCCATTGAGATAGCAGACTCGTTTCTTGAATTTTAAAAAATAAAATTATTACAATTTTTTCCTGAGGCCGGAAAGATAAGAATCTAATGCAGCAACCATGCTTGGTGTATGTGGCTTTGG
>JBDTJI010000172.1:0-2433 GCA_039935935.1 Ginsengibacter sp.
AATTGTTTTTGTAACGCAAGCAAAATAATTCCGGGAACAATTACAATCAACGGCATGAATATTTTTGGCAAAGCAGCAATAATCGGTGTACGACGTGCGTCGTTTAGATTATGCGATATCATGGCTCTTTGTACCACTAAGAAGTCAGTACACCAATAGCCGAACGCCAGGACAAATCCCAATCCGAATATCAAACTGAATGCATCGGTACCCATCGGGTTAGTAGCGGCACTACCCATGCCTTTCCATAAATGCAATTTGGCACTATCTACATTGGCAATAATGCCCTCGATTCCTCCAGCCTGCTGCATTCCAATATATACAAGTGGTGCAATGCCCAGAACAATCAGAAAAAACTGTAGTACTTCATTGTAAACAGCGCTTGTTAATCCGCCTAAAAAAGTATAAGCTAATACAATACCTGCTGCTATCCAGATAGAAACATTGAAGTCCCATCCTAAAATTACCTGCATAAGCATCGCCAGCGCGTATAAAGAAATACCCGAAGAAAAGATCGTCATCGCTGCAAAGGTGAGCGCATTGAAGGTTCTTGTCTTCTCATCAAAACGAAATTTCAGATATTCGGGAACACTTCGCGCTTTGCTTCCATAATAAAAGGGCATCATAAAAAGGCCAAGGAATACCATAGCAAATACAGCACCCAGCCAATAAAAATGAGCTGTATATAAACCGTATTTTGCACCATTGGCTGCCATACCCAAAACTTCCTGTGCGCCCAGGTTGGCAGAAATAAATGCAAGGCTCGTAATCCACAAAGGAATATTCCTGCCACTCATTAAAAAGTCATCGGCTGTTTTAACTCTCTTTTTTAATAAAAACCCTATGCCTATTACAAATAAAAAATAAATGCCAATGATGCTGTAATCTACAAGATGTAACTCCATAAAAATTGATTGCTATTTTATTTTGGATATTAGAAATCTGATTTTTTCTTTTAACTTATGAATACTCTCTTAAGCTATCTAAACATTAGAACTCAAAGATTGCTGCTCACACTAATTTGCTAAATCACGAATATTGATTCAGCTATTTTATTTTCTAACTTTATTAAGATAGAATTTGAAAATCAATATGAGTATGGTTTATTTTTAGTAAATGTAAAATAGTTTTTTAGAATCGTGCAGATTTCCTGGTTCCTTTTATCTTTCTCTATTAATTTATAAGTCTGCTTTAAAATAAATTTAATCTCCTGTTTGTTTTTTATCGACTCCGGAAAGTAGTTTTTTTCTGTAGCTTTATTTTTTTGAAATTATCTTATGTACACAAAATCTCAGTTACAGAATTTACAGGAACTTACCACGATGCTTCTCAAACATGATGGTAATGCAGACCAGTTAAGACAGGTGCTCCGCTTTCATGAGTATCGTTATTATATTTTAAATGATCCTTTACTGTCGGATCAGGAATATGACCTTCTCTATAAAAAGTTGGAAAGCCTTGAAAAGGAAGATCCTTCAATTATAACGCCGGACTCACCTACGCAAAGAGTGGGTAATAGTCTCAATTCAGATTTTGTAACGGTACCTCATTTGGTTTCTATGCTAAGCCTTGAAAATAGCTATAATCCACAGGACCTGTTTGATTGGTACAATCGCTTAAAGGGCTTGGCGGATCATCAAAAAATTTCGTTGAGTGCAGAACCAAAATATGATGGTGCCAGCATTTCCTTAATTTATGAAAATGATCTTTTAGTTCGCGGAGCCACTCGCGGTGACGGCTCCGCAGGAGATGAAATCACCACTAACATCAGGCAGATCGGTTCGATTCCCTTATCCGCAAAATTTTCAGAATATGGAATTGAAAAAATCGAGATTCGTGGAGAGATTTTATTAAATAAAGAAAATTTTAAAAGCTACAATCAATCATTGGTGGAAGAAGGGTTAACCCCACTTGCTAATCCAAGGAATGCTGCCGCAGGTTCTTTAAGAATGAAAGATCCGGCAGCGGTAAGAAAACGAAAACTTGAAGCTATTCTATATCATGTAAGTTTCATACAATTAAGTCAAAAAGAATCGAGAGAATATCCTGAACAACTGAGAACTCATTCAGGAATATTGCAAATGCTGTCTGAATGCGGATTTCGTACGCCCGTAAAAGAAAAGAAAGTTTTTGATGAGATACAGGATGTAGTCCATTTTTGTTTGGAATTTGAAGAAAAAAGAGATGACTTGCCCTATGAAATAGATGGCATAGTAATAAAGGTGAATGAGATAGAAATCCAGGAACAGGTAGGCAGCACTACTCATCATCCGAGATGGGCAATCGCTTATAAATTTAAAGCCCGGCAGGCCACTTCCAAACTCATCAATGTGGAGTTCCAGGTAGGGCGTACCGGTTCCATAACGCCAGTGGGAAAGATAGATCCAGTGCACATTGGCGGCGTTACAGTTACTTCTGTTTCACTTTTTAATG
>JBDTJI010000173.1:0-21199 GCA_039935935.1 Ginsengibacter sp.
TTTGATAGGTACGGCAATACCTATAACTACATAAAAGTTAAAACTGTTAAGTGGCAGCAACTGGCTATCCGTAAATATTTCAAATGTCCATTAAGAACTGCTTTGACAACGAATACAGCAGAATTGCAACCAAACCCTAGAATAATCTATTCTCATCCAAGAGTTTATAGTCTCGCTCTAACAAGTTTTAACATTTAATCAGGCAGGTTGGATATACTTGTGTTTCAATATGCCTTACGCTTGGCTTAAGCTTTATGTTCTAACTTCTTACAGGATTCTAAGATTAAATAATTTTAAATTTATGCCTTTCCTAAAATCATAATAAGGCTTGATCTGTCGGCAAATCTTATTCATGCTTCAATACAGTGTTTGAATTATTGGGGTGAACAGAAGGAAAATACCCAGCCCTTTTACCCTTCCTACCTACATTTTTTGTTTCTTTGCTGAACACATTCACAAAAAATATTTTTCTATGTTAATGGAGCACACAATGCGATGGTATGGTCCAAACGATCCTGTAAGTTTATGGGATATCAGGCAAGCCGGTTGTACAGGAATAGTAACTGCGTTACATCATGTTCCTGTAGGGGAAGTATGGAGCAAAGAAGAAATCGATAAAAGAAGATCTAAGGTCGAAGATGCAGGTATGACCTGGACTGTGATTGAAAGCCTTCCTGTGCATGAAGACATCAAAAAGCAAACAGGCAATTACAAACAATATATTGAAAATTATAAAGAAAGCTTGCGCAATGTGGCTACCTGTGGATTAAAAGTGGTTACCTATAATTTTATGCCGATACTTGACTGGATGCGCACCGATATTTTTTATGAAATGCCTGACAAGAGTAAGGCTTTGCGATTTGAAAAGTCAGCTTTCATGGCCTTCGATCTTTTCATATTAAAGCGTCCGGGTGCAGAAAAAGATTATTCTGAGAATGAGATAGAAAAAGCTAAAAAGAGGTTTGAGAAAATGAGCGAAGAAGAAAAAGAAATTCTTTATCGCAATACCTTATTGGGGCTGCCGGGAAGTGAAGAGCGTTTTACAGAAAAGCAAATATTAGCGGCCTTAAAAACATACGAAGGCATTGATGCACAAAAACTAAAACAACATTTATTTTATTTTTTAAAAGAGATAGTACCAGTAGCTGAAGCCGAGGGTTTAAAGATGGCCATTCATCCCGATGATCCGCCATATCCTATTTTAAGCTTACCGAGAATCGTAAGCACGGAACAAGACGCAAAAGAATTATTAGAAGCTGCGCCATCACCTGCAAATGGATTGTGCTTTTGTACCGGCTCTTATGGAGTAAGAGCGGACAACGATTTACCAGGTATGGTACAAAGATTAGGGGATCACATTCATTTTATTCACCTACGCAGCACTAAGCGTGATGAGGAAGGTAATTTTTATGAAGCGGACCATCTCACTGGTGATGTGGATATGTATGAAGTGGTAAAGGAAATTGTGTTGTTGATCAAAAAAAGAAATGTCTCTATTCCCATGCGTCCCGACCATGGCCACCAGATGCTTGATGACCTGGGTAAAAAGACTTATCCTGGATACAGCGCCATCGGGCGTTTAAGAGGATTGGCAGAATTGAGAGGATTGGAATTGGGAATCAGTAGAAGTTTGTGAGTGTTATCTCGGTAAAATAATTAGGTTTTTCAGAGCTCATTAGATGAAAGATTCCTTGTCCCTCTCCTTGTGAGAGCGCCTGTCCCGAAAAAATCGGGAGGTTGGGGTGAGGCTCTAATAAAGGAATACGCACATTAGTCGGACAAATAGTAAAAATTTATCTGTTTAGTAAAATCACATTTTACTTCTAAAACATCACTTATGCTTTTATTAGGAATTGATATAGGAACCTCTTTTATAAAAGCTTCTTTAGTAGATGCCGCTACTCAACAATCTGTTGCGTCTGCTCAGTATCCCGATACGGAAGCTGCCATTACTTCTCTTCACTCAGGATGGGCGGAGCAATCGCCGGATACCTGGTGGGATTATACAGTAAAAGTGATCAATGCCTTACATGCTGCCAATACATTTGATGTTGCAGACATTGCGGCGATTGGTATCTCGTATCAAATGCATGGCTTGGTGGTAGTGGATAAAGAACAACATGTTTTAAGAGACAGTATTATCTGGTGTGACAGCAGGGCCATTGAAACAGGTAAAACAGCTTTTGAAAAAATTGGTGAAGAAACCTGCTCTTCCTGCCTTTTGAATTCTCCCGGCAACTTCACCGCTTCAAAATTAGCGTGGGTAAAAGCCAACGAGCCTGAGATTTATAAGCAGATAGATAAAGTAATGTTGCCGGGCGATTTTATCGCTATGAAATTAACCGGTGAGATTACAACTACCTCATCCGCATTATCCGAAGGTATCTTTTGGGATTTTCAAAAAGATGAAATATCCAAAGATGTAATGAAGAACTTTGGTTTCGATGATTCTCTTATTCCCCAAATACAGCCTTTATTTTCATCGCATGGAATGTTGTTGCCTTCTGTTGCAAAACAATTATCCTTAAAAGAAAATATTCCGGTTACTTATAAAGCCGGTGATCAGCCGAACAACGCATTATCGCTCAACATACTTCAGCCCGGTGAAGTTGCTGCTAATGCAGGCACATCGGGTGTGATCTATGCTGTAACTGATAAATTATTGGCCGATCAATTTTCAAGAGTAAATAGTTTTGTGCATGTAAACCACACAAAAGAAAACAAGCGGGTAGGGGTTTTATTATGCATTAATGGCGCCGCCATTATGAATAGCTGGATTAAAAAAATAGGCGGAGATAATCTAAGTTATAAAGAAATGGACCAGCAGGCCGCAGACATCAAGCCTGGCAGCGATGGTTTATTAGTGTTGCCTTTTGGCAATGGCGCTGAACGCATGTTGCAAAATAAGATGATCGATGCCCACATCAGCCATATTGATTTAAACAAGCATACAAAGGCTCATATTTTCCGTGCCGTACAGGAGGGGATTGCTTTTGCTTTTAGGTATGGATTGGATATTATGAGAGAAAACAATTTGCATCCTACTATCATCCGTGCGGGCAAAGCCAATTTGTTTTTGAGCGATGTCTTTATTCAATCTTTTGTAAATTCTACAGGTGTAGCAGTAGAACTTTATGAAAGTGACGGAAGTAAAGGCGCCGCGTTAGGTGCCGGGATTGGCGCAGGTATTTATAAATCTTATAGCGATGCCTATTCCAATCAGAAGCCATTAGAAAAATTTGTGCCAAAGCAGGTTGAATTGTACAATGAACTTTACCTGAAATGGAAAGCGTTGCTGGAAAGCCACTTAAATTCTTCGACCGTCCTTTGACAAGGGCAAAAACCAGGAACCCTCCCTCTTAAACCCTCACTGATTTATTATAAAAATGCGAAGCATTTTTTCTTTGTGACCTTCGCGTCTTTGTGGAATTGTGTCTTCCCACTAAGCTTACAAAGACCACAAAACATCATTTCTGCGAAATAATTTGATGGATGCCAATTCTAATTGTTTGCATGGAAAGGGTAGGCGGCCGTTTGATAGACCATCGAAATGTTTTCATGCACTGTTAGTAGAAGTTTACTAATTTATCCATTGCGGAGTACAATTCGCCGAGGCTAAACCTCATCGTGTTAGGTATTATCATTCTTCCTGTTAAAAAACGCCATCAATACACCAAAAATTAGAAAAATAAATCCCGTAATGAAATCCAGTTTATTGTTTAATGCCTCAGAAAGTAAGCCTCCTATAATTAGGATCAGTGAAATAATGGTAAAGAAAATACCGATTACAAACCCAAGATTACTTAGTTTCTTATACATAATATCGTCAATGTTTAGAAGAAAATAATATTAAGGATAATGGTGATAGCAATTAAAATAAGCCCCAACGGAACAACCCGAAGGTACCACTTGTCCTGGTGATAAGAAGGCTTCACCGTTAATGAATAGACAAGCCCTTTTAATTCTGCTTCTGGTTTTGGTTTTGTAACAAGGCTTACAAGAATTGTGGTACAAAAATTCACGATCCATGAAAAAGACGCTACGATAAATGCCTGTCCCATTCCGCTCTGTATTTCGTACAAGGGATAAATCCAGCCGCCTTTGCCTTCTGCGAGCGTGAGGCCATGAGTAGCTGCTGCGGCAATCGTTCCGGCAAGAAGTCCAAAAAAGGCTCCATGCCCTGTAGTTCTTTTCCAAAACATACCCAATAAAAATGTGGCAAATAATGGCCCGTTTACGAAACTGAAAACCAACTGAAGGAAGTCATTAATATTATTAAACCCTTTGGCAATATAGGCAGTAAAAATAGATAAAAGTATACCTACGATTGTCACCATTTTACCAACAACCAGATAATGCTTATCTGATTTATTTTTCATAAAATACGATTGATAAATATCATAAGTAAAAACAGAATTGAAGGCGGTTACATTCCCCGCCATGCCGCTCATGAATGACGCAATTAAGGCCGTAATGCCTACTCCCAACAAACCGGTAGGATAATAATGAGCAATAAGAGAAGGAAGCGCCATAGTATAGTCAAGACCTCCTTTTCCATCTGATGGAATGCTAAAACCTTTTGATGACAGGGCAGGCTGCAATAACGCAATAGCAATAACGCCGGGTAACACAACAATCAGTGGCATAAACATTTTAGGGATGGCTGCAATAATAGGTGTGCGCTGAGCGGCATTCATATTTTTGGCCATCATGGCTCTTTGTACTACTAAGAAATCTGTACACCAATATCCAAAAGACATAACGAATCCTAAGCCGAATATTAATGACATGAAATTGATCCCCATTGGATTTGAATCTGCATGTCCCATATACTTCCATGCATGAGTCAGTTCCGGGCTAAGTATGGATTTAATATTGGACCATCCTCCGGCATCATGCAAAGCAACCACAACCAAAGGAGAAAGGCCGAGAACTATCAGAAAAAACTGTAGTACTTCATTGTACACGGCACTGGTTAACCCTCCCAAAAATGTATAGATCATTACAATGCCTGCAGCCAGGCATATCGACACATCGAAGTCCCAATGCAAAATAACTTCAAGCAATTTTGCCAAAGCATAAAGCGATATGCCTGAAGAAAAAATGGTCATTACGGCGAATGAAATAGCGTTTAGCCCACGGGTCTTTTCATCAAAACGAAGCGCCAGATATTCCGGTACGCTCCTGGCCCTGCTCCCATAATAAAAGGGCATCATAAATACACCCAGGAAGACCATAGCAAATATGGCGCCTACCCAATAAAAGTGAACGGTCATAATACCATACTTGGCCCCTGAAGCCACCATGCCAAGGACTTCCTGTGCACCAAGGTTAGCGGAAATGAATGCGAGACTTGTAATCCATAAAGGAATATTACGTCCGCTGCTTAAAAAATCATTACTCGATTTAATTTTTTTCTTTATGATAAAACCAACGGCAATAACAAAAAGGAAATAAACAATAATGATCAGGTAATCTGCAATGTGAAGATTCATTGTAACTGGTTAATGTATAAGCGCTAATTCAGCGCAATATATAATTTATAATCTCAACAGCTAAAATTTTTTTTATGTTTAAAAAAAGAAATGGCATCCTGTTGTTTTATTCTAAAATGTAATTCAGTTAGCTTGTGAAGAGTCTCTTTCTATAAGTGTTGAGGGTAATATCACGATCTCTTCCAAAGGAATATTTTTCTTTTTTTCAATTCTATTAAAAAGTAATTCAGCAGCCATTTTACCTATTTCAAATGCCGGTTGCACAATTGTAGTAAGTGAAGGATTAAGAATAGGCGCCGTTTCTACAGTTGAAAAAGCTACTATCTTCAGGTCTTTTGGTATCGCAATCTTCATCTCTTGTGTGATCATGTATAATGATATCGCTAACCTTTCCACTGATGTTACCATTCCGTCAGGCCTGTTTTTGCCTGCCAGGAGTTTCTTTATCTGTGAATACATGTCACTGCTGCCCGGTTTACATTCAATAACAGCTTTAGAGGGATGACCTGTATTATTATCTTTCAGCGCGGCCTTGAATCCGTCTGCTCTTTTATTACAAATACTCAGCTTTGAAGAGATGGATAAGAATACCGGATTTTTACATCCCTTCCCGATTAAATGAGTGGCTGAAAGATAACCGCATTCAAAATCATTTGTAACTACTCTTGCAACAGGAAGGCCTTCAAATTCGCGATCAAAAAAAACAATGGGAACGTTTTCCTGCTGAAGTTTTAACAGATGATGGCCATCGGTTGTCTCACTCGTAACTGAAATAAGTACGCCATCCACCCGACCGCTGCTACATTCCGCAACAATAGATTTTTCGTTGATAAACTTTTCATGAGAAAGATATATGAGTACGTGGTAGCCCTTTTTCTCAGCTACAGATTGAATTCCATTTATAGCGAGTGAGAAAAAGCTATCTGCTACCTCGGGAAGGATCACTGCTATGGTCTTGCTTCTTTTATTTCTTAAACTGCTTGCATATGGGTTAAGCGTATAGTTAAGACGGGCTGCGGTTTCCAGAACTTTCTTTTTGGTTCGTTCACTTATTTCGTGACTGTCATGCAATGCTTTTGAGACAGTGGCAACTGAAAGCTCCAGCTCTTTTGCAAGCTCTTTCATGTTTATTTTTTTCATGCCCAACTTTCTATTGCTATCTATAAATTTGCGAAACCGGTTTCGTAAATAAAACTATGCCTTTTATATAACTGTTACAAAAAAAACAAGAACTTAGCTAATCATTTGCAGCCCGGGAAAACGATTGCTATGCAGTTTTTATATTATTATTTTTTTCAAAAAAAATTACTTATTCCACATATAAAGTTATGTATAAGGGATTGCTTTAGACTAATAGGATGCATCTCAATTCGAAGGGCATCTAATTATACAACGATTACACTCAGGACTTTCGAAGAGATGTTTCATAGTAGTTCTCCGGCACTTTGTTTGTGGTATGACCCCGCAGGTAAGAAAGTGGGGAATGGCCTGTCTGTTCAGAATACTTTCTTCACTGACCATAACAATTGTATACAAACTATCAATTATCAAAAACTTTATCATATTCAAGAATCTAACACATTTTAAATAAATACCCAACTTTATAAATACAGCCTTAAACTTTTCAACCTTTCAAAACAAAAGCATGAAAAAAATTTTTCCTATCCCTCGTTTGTATTTCGGCCCGCTACTATTGAAGCCTGGCCGCTGTGTAATGCTTGTCAGCATTCTGTATCTTATGTGTATTCAGGTTCGTGCACAACAATCTATCCCTGAAAATGTTAATAAAGAAAGTAATGAATCTGGTAACGTTGCTTTCCATAAAACATCGGAATCTATCCTTCACTCATCTTTCGGTAATGATCCTGAAAAAATAACCGATCAAAATTCGCTGGCCGATCACAGGTTAGATGGGGCCGTTACAGATGAAAATGGAAAGCCTTTACCTAATGTATCTGTACAGATACAAGGTACCAGCCTCGGAGTAATCACAGATGCTTCGGGTAAATTCTCCATAACAGTTCCTGAAAATGCAGTGTTGTCAGTTTCCTTTGTTGGGTATGAGACACAGGAGGTGCCGGTTGGCAGCGAAAGCAATGTTACTATACAACTCAAAGTTGCTGCTTCAGGTTTAAACGAAGTAGTCATCGTTGGATATGGCACTCAGAAAAAAGCAAACCTTACCGGAGCTGTAAGCCAGATAAACAGCGAGGTTTTGGAGAATCGCTCTTTACCTAATCTTACCCAGGGCTTGCAAGGTGCTATTCCGAACTTAAATATAACGATGCAGGATGGAAAACCAATACAGTCTCCTGCCTATAATGTGAGAGGCACTACCTCCATAGGACAAGGAGGTAATGCATTGGTATTGATTGACGGAGTGGAGGGTGATCCCAGCCTGATCAATCCAAATGATGTGGCAAGCGTTACTGTGCTGAAGGACGCTTCCTCGGCAGCGATTTATGGTGCTCGTGGGGCATTTGGCGTAGTGCTTATCACAACGAAAAGTGCTAAAAAAGGAAAGACTGCAGTTTCTTATTCGTCAAGCTATTCTACTAAAAGTCCTACTGCCTTCCCCGACCAGGTAAATAATGGCTATCTATATGCCAAGATGTTTAGCGAAGGTTATTCTGCCGGCTCCAATTACACACAGCTTCCTAAGAACATTAATAAGACACAAAAATTCTCGCAGGAATACCTTGATGCTTTCGAACAGCATGACAAAGACCCATCTTTGCCGAAAACCGAAGTAAATGCTAACGGTGAGTATGTTTACTATGCTAATACCGATTGGTACAAGCTTTTATATAAGCCACACAATTTTGCTACCGATCAAAACCTCTCTGTATCAGGGAGCAGTGATAAGGCGAGCTTCTATGTCACAGGAAGATATTACAGCCAGGAAGGAATATTTCGTTATAATTCTGATGATTACAATACCTATAATTTCAGGGCAAAAGGTTCGATACAGGTTTTTAAATTCCTGGAAATTAATAACAATACATCTTATTCAAATGTAAAATACCACAACCCGTTGAATGTAGGAGAAAGTGGAGGTATCTGGCGTAACATGTCAGACGAGGCTCATACTTCCGCACCGTTGTTAAACCCCGATGGCACACTTACTTTTTCAGCAGCCTATACCGTGGGTGACTTTTACTATGGCAAGAATGGGATAGACATGAATACTAACGTACTAAGGAATACCACTGGGTTTATTGCCAAATTCTTTGATGATAAATTCAAAGTGCATGGCGATTTTACTTTCCAGGGTACCAATTACAACCAGCAACAGAAAAGAGTTCCTGTGCCCTATAGTACAAAACCGGGGCTCATTAGCTATGTAGGCAATAACACAAACGACTTGCAGGAACGTTATGATAAGACAAGTTACATAGCTGCTAACTTGTACGGCGAGTATGAAAATACCTTTAATGATGTTCATCACTTCAAGGCTATGGTAGGTTATAACTTTGAACAATCTGTCTTCAAAAGAATTCAGGAGCAAAGAAATGGTCTTATATTTCCTGATGCTCAGGATATTAGTCTCGCATTAGGCCAGTCAATAATAACAACCGGTGGTTGGGAACAGTGGAATATATTAGGGGGTTTCTTTAGATTCAACTATGATTTTAAAGACCGCTATTTACTGGAGGTAAACGGCAGGTATGATGGCTCATCCAAATTTCCAACTGACCAGCAATTTGGTTTCTTCCCTTCTGTTTCTGCCGGATGGCGATTATCTAAAGAATCTTTCTGGCATGTATCTTCTGAAACAATTTCAGACGTTAAAATAAGAGCATCCTACGGTTCATTAGGAAACGGAAATATTGATCCTTATCAATTCCTTGAGCAGCTTGCAATATCACAATCGGGCAGAGTTCTTAATGGCCAGAGGCCCCAGATAACCAGCAGGCCTGGTGTAATTCCTTCCGGACTAACATGGGAAACTTCTACTACAAAAAACCTTGGTTTGGATATTAGTTTTCTTGATTACCGCCTGGCATTTACCGGCGATTGGTATATCAGGAACACTACCAACATGTTTACGGTTGGACCTACCTTGCCAGATGTTTTTGGGGCTACTGTACCTAAAGGAAACTTTGCTGATTTAAAAACAACCGGATGGGAAATAAACACTACATGGCAGGATCAATTTAATGCCGGTAGCAAACCATTTCATTATGGCGTCACTCTTAATGCAGCACATTATGAAGCGGTTATTACCAAATTTAATAATCCCAACAAGAATTTAAGTGATTATTATGTGGGTGAAAAGGTAGGTGAACTATGGGGTTACGTTACTGATGGTTATTGGACTGCCGCTGATGTGGATCAGGCAAAAACAATGAATGCGAATGTGAGCAACAACGCTTCCGTATGGCTTCCCGGAGATTTAAAGTATAAAGACCTGAATAAAGATGGAGTGATAAGCCGTGGCGATGAAACGGTTTCCAACCCGGGAGATTTAGTACGCATTGGAAATACTACGCCGCGCTATACCTATGGCATCGGTTTCAATGCCGATTGGAACAATTTCTTTTTCTCTGCTTTTTTACAGGGCACTGGCAGGCAGGATTGGTACCCTAATAGCGATGCAGATGCTTTCTGGGGCCAATATAACCGGCCTTATAATGCCGCACTGAAATCGCAGTTGGGAAATATATGGACAGAAGATAATCCTAATGCTTACTGGCCAAGATATAGAGGATACATTGCCTTGTCAGGACAAAGATCGCTGAGCGTCCTTCAAACCAAGTACTTACAAAATGCCGCATACATACGCTTAAAAAATATCCAGTTGGGCTATAATCTTCCGCAAAACCTTGTTGCGAAAGTAAAAATGACCAATGCCCGTGTATATGTTTCCGGGGAAAATTTATGGGTAACATCACCAATGTTTAAGATCACCGATCACAACATAGACCCCGAAAGCATCTACGGTTCCGACAGGGTATTAACTTCCGGGCGCAACGGTGATGGCCAAAATTACCCTATTCTTAAAAGTATCACTTTAGGACTGAATATTACCTTTTGATCTATTTAAAAAAAAATATTATGAACACAAAATATATGAGCTGGTATTGCCTTTTAGCAACCTCTGTTTTATTTGCCGCATGTGCTAAAGTATTAGATCAGGCACCAAAGGCGACCGTTACACCGGATGCAGTATTTAGTTCCGAACCTGGGCTATCACTTTATGCCAATTCATTTTATACCATTATACCGAGCGCCGGTGATATCATGAAAGGGGACGCCATGAGCGATTATGCAGCCCGCACCGATATCCCGGATTATTTGCGCCCTAATGTTTATAATGCTAATCAAAGTTCGGGATGGGATTTCGGGCCATTGAGAAACATTAATTATTTTCTTGCCCATAACAATAACTCCACCATTACTGAGGGAGTAAGAAATAATTACAATGGAATTGCCCGTCTGTTTAGAGCCTGGTGGTATTATCAAATGGTGCAAAGATTTGGAGACGTTCCCTGGTACAGTAAGCCACTTGCCGTAGAAGATTCAGTTGCTCTTTATAAACCTCGCGATCCACGTAAATTAGTAATGGACTCTGTATTAGCCGACTTGAATTATGCGACCGCGAACATTACAGTAACTGATGACCAAACGAGAAGCCTTATTACCAAATGGGTGGCTTATGCGCTTAAATCCAGAATATGCCTTTATGAAGGCACGTTCAGAAAATACCATACAGAATTAAATTTACAAGGCACTGCCAATGACTGGCTCACAGCCGCCGCCGATGCAGCCCAACAGGTAATTGCGTCCAACAAATTTAGCCTTAACCAGACAGGTGGCTCTACAAAGTCTTACAGGCAACTATTTATAAGTACACCACCCGTTACCAATGAAGATATATTGATAGATGTTACTGATCCAAATTTGGCCGTTTTTACCGATGCAAATTGGTATTGGACCAGCTCGACTTATGGTAACCGCCTCAGTTTTGACAGGACATTTGTGAATACTTATTTGAATATAGACGGAACCTCTTTTACCTCTATGCCCGGCCATGAAACCATGACTTTTCCCGTAGAAACCCAAAACCGTGATGGCCGCCTTCAGCAAACGATACGCACTCCCGGATATACCCGCTCAGATGGTGGTAGCGTAATTCCTGCTCCGCCTGATTTTACTTACACTTTCACAGGTTATATGCCAATAAAGTATAGTCTCGACGATACTAAGTATGACCAGGCTACGGTAAGTGTTAATTCAGTGCCTGTAATCCGTTATGCAGAAATGCTTCTCAATTATGCTGAAGCCAAGGAAGAATTAGGGACTTTCACAGATCAGGATTGGGCCAAGACTATCGGCGCATTGAGGGCCAGAGCTGGAATTACCGGTGGACTTACTACAAAACCTGCTACAGCCGATCCTTATCTCCAAGCCAATTATTTTCCCAATATTTCAGACCCAACACTTTTAGAAATAAGAAGAGAAAGAAGCATCGAGCTGGCATGGGAAGGCTTCCGCTTTGATGATTTGATGAGGTGGAAAAAAGGTGAATTGCTGGAACAATTGTGGACGGGCATGTATGTTCCCTCCTTAAACACCCCGATGGACCTTAACAGTGATGGTAAATCTGATGTAGTATTTGTGCAAACCCAAACATCCACTCCCGGTGTAAAACAAATAAATGTGGCTCCAACTATTGGTGGTAAAGTGAATCCCCAGCAATTAACCAATGGAACTTACGGCGAGCTCACCTGGCTTAAAGATGAGCCAAGGGAATGGAGTGATAAAAAATATTACTATCCTATCCCACAATCGGCCTTGTTGAAAAATCCTAAATTGGGTCAGAATCCGGGATGGCAATAAACCAGGATGGTAATATGGATTGAAAAATAATTAATCTTTTAAATAATATTTATGAGCATTCGAACGTCTTTTTTGCTGGCCTTGTTCTTAACGGTCACGACCATAACTCAAGCCCAGGATATGAGAGTAGGAAGTTATAATGTACGGTACGATAATAAAAATGATTCACTTAAAGGTAATGGCTGGGCCGAGCGTTCGCCTGCTGTAGCGGCCTTGATCCGTTTTCATGACTTTGATATTTTTGGTACCCAGGAGGGATTAAAAAATCAATTAGATGATATCAGCAATGCCTTGCCTCAGTATTCACGCTATGGACGAGGAAGAGACGATGGAATTGACAAAGGAGAGCACTCAGCTATTTTTTATAAGAAAGATGAATTTACTCTACTGAGTAAAGGTGATTTTTGGCTATCGCAAACCCCCGAAAAACCTTCACTTGGATGGGATGCCAAATGTTGTAACCGCATTTGCTCGTGGGTACAGTTACAGCACAAAAAGAGTGGTAAAAAGTTTTTCTTTTTTAATGTTCATTATGATCACGAGGGAGTGGTAGCGCGTAAAGAAAGCAGCAAGCTGATATTGACCAGGATAAAAAGCATTGCAGGAAAGTCGCCGGTTATATTTACCGGCGACTTCAATGGTTCCACCTCAAGTGAGTGGTATCAAACCATTGCCAATTCCGGCATACTGAAAGAAACTTATGAAGAAGTGAAATATCCTTACGCAAACAATGGGTCATTCAATGCTTTCGGCTCAACAATAAATAGTAAAGAAGTTATTGATCATATTTTTGTCACCGGCCAGTTTAAGGTGATCAAATGGGGGATACTTACTGACACCTATCATGGTAAATATCCGTCTGATCATTTTCCGGTATTGGTGGAATTAAAATTATGAAATCCGTGTGCTAAAAAGTTAAATCCTGTAATGCAACGGGAATGTCACAAGATTATTTGTATTAAATTTACAAAACAAAAAAGGAGATTATGGTAGCATTACCATTAGATAAGGAATTTATGGAGTATTGGCTAAAACTTTCATTGCCCGAAAAAGAAACGTTATTATCCGTAGCAAAAATTTTTGTTGAGCTTAAAAAAGATTTAGGTCGTATCAGCATAGAACAATATAATAAAGAACTTGATGAGGCAATGACCCGGATGGATAATGACGAATTTTATACGCAAGAGCAGGCTGTTCAAATATCCAAAAGCCGGTTGAATGGTAAATAGGCCGATTCATTGGGATAGGATTGCATTAAAACAGTTTGCAGATGCAATTGGATTTTTTGCCCGGGATTCTATTCAAAATGCAGAACAGGTTCACCTTGAAATTATTAATAAAATAGAAGCGCTGCCGGCTAATCCTGAAATCTATCCGGCTGATAAATACAAACTCAATAACAACGGGCTATACAGGGCCTTAGAACCGCATCGCCTTAGAATAGCTTATTATATTGCTTCTGATAAAGTCCGGATACTTCAGGTGAGGCACAGCAGCCGCCAACCGAAAATCTATTGAAGGAATACATAAGGTTTGTACAAAATGATTTCAAAGAAGTTTACAAATATTCAACGCGACCACTGTATAAAAAAATTATGACAAATATTCTTACCAACCCGCTTGTCCTTAATAAAAGGATATATTTATTTCTCTTCGTTTTCCTGAATTTTATTTCGATTCATTCTTTTGCGCAGCAAAAGCATTATACGGTTGCTGATGCTCACGCGCATAACGACTATGAGCACCCCGTTCCCTTTCACACCGCCTTTAATGCGGGATTCGGCTCTATAGAAGCAGACGTTTTTCCGGTAAACGGTGTGCTGCTTGTAGCCCATAGTAAGACAGCGCTTCAGTTTAAAAATACGTTAAGAGATTTATATCTCGACCCGTTATTGCAGGAACTAAAGCATAATAAAGACCGAAAAGTCAGTCTTCTTATTGATGTAAAAGAGAATTATAAGTTAAGCCTGCAACTGCTCACTAAAGAATTGGAACCTCTTAAAAATTACCTGTTTTCTTACCATGATAAAAGCAAGCCGGTAACTATTCTCATTAGCGGGGAAAGGCCTCCGCCATCTGAATATAAAAATTACCCGGATTATATTTATTTTGACGATGATCTCAGATTACATCATTCAGCACAGGAATGGAAACGAGTAGGATTAGTAAGCCTTTCGTTTGAGCGGTACTCATCGTGGAAGGGTGAAGGTGTTCTACCGGAAAAAGATAAAGATGTTTTGGGAAATGTGATTGACAGTGTACATCAGTCAGGGAAAAAGATTCGTTTCTGGGCAGCACCGGACAACGAAAATTCATGGACTACCCAAATGAAATTGGGCGCTGATTTTATTGGTACAGATAAAATTAAACAGCTTTCTGAATTCCTTGAGAAGAAATAACGGCTTTCGATATGCTCAGACTGAAAACGACATACTAAAGCTGGCAACAACAAGCTTATATTTTTACTTTAAAAATTTGGATACAGATGAACATATAATTCATTTAAGAACTGCTGCCTATTCTGCCGCTCATTATAATTGGTTCCTTATGTGATTTCTACTAAAAAATAAACCGAGATAAGCGATGGTTTTCCATGTTTTATTTACGAAAACGGTTTCGTAAATAAAGCCACCTGTTTTTGTATTTATGTGATAAATAAAATCCAATTTAGCAATCGAATTAAATTATTAAGAAGCGATTGACTATGAGAAGTTCCTTTAACGAATAAGCGCCGGGAAAACCCGGGAACCAGAACTGGAACAGAAGCTTGAAAAAACAAATTAAGAATACTTTACAGGCACATAGCCCAATAACAAACGGCTAAATAATATAAAGAATAAACGATCACCTGGATTTCATCTAATTAATTATTAATACATTCTAAATAAAATGTTTATGAGATTACATCATTTAAAACTACCCAAAAATGTGGGCGGAACTCACAATAGGACTTTACTGTTTTCTCTGGTTCTTGTCCTTTTATCTGCCCTTATTTATCCGTTGGCCGTTTCAGCAGAGACAAGTACTTTACCAAATGTGGGTACAGTAGATAAAATCGTTAACGGAAGAGTAACCGACGTAACAAACGGGAGCCCTCTGAACGGTGCTACCGTTTCTGTAAAAGGAACGAGTAACAGTACAACTACAAACGCAAATGGTGCTTACTCCATTAGTGTTAAGGATGAAAACGCTACACTGGTATTTACTTTTGTAGGCTATACTACGAAAGAAGTAGCGGTTGGAGATAACTCCACACTTGACGTGACTTTACAAGTTGCATCAGCACAATTGGCCGAAGTGGTTATAGGGTATGGTACGCAATCGAAAAAAGATGTGACCGGATCCGTAAAATCATTGCAGCCCGGCGATTTCAATAAAGGCATTATAAACTCTCCTGAACAATTGCTACAGGGTAAGGTAGCTGGTGTGAACGTCACCTCTGCCAGTGGTGAACCTGGAGCGGTTCAATCCATAACCGTTCGCGGACCCGGTGGTGTAAGAACAGGAAGTACCCCTCTGTTTGTATTAGATGGGCTTGCGTTAGATAATTCCAGCACGGGTGGCGGTAATCCTCTTAACTTTTTAAATCCACAGGATATTGCTTCCATTGATGTATTAAAAGATGCATCGGCTACTGCAATATACGGAGCAAGAGGCGCTAATGGCGTCATTCTGATTACTACCAAACGCGGTAAAAGTGGCGTAGGCAGCATTACCTATTCAGGAACTCTCGGCGTTTCTTCCATTGCGAGGAAATTGCCTGTTTTCTCCACAGACCAGTATAAAAAAGAAGTAGTCGCAATCGGCGGAGTGTTAGATGATAAAGGATCCAGCACTGATTGGCAGGATGTTATTACCCGTACTGCGATCACCCAAAACCATAATCTTACTTTAAGCGGTGGCGCTAATAAACTTACCTACTATGCATCGTTCGGATTGCAGAACCAGGAAGGTATCATTAGGCACAACGACTTCAAACGTTACACCGGGCGATTTAATGCGACACAAAAATTCCTGGATGACAGGCTCACTATAGAAGCTAATATGACGACTACCAGCACTTACGATTTGCGTCCTGATTACGGAACAGTTATTGGGTCAGCCATATCCAACGATCCAACCTATCCTGCCTATGATTCTGTTGGCATGCCTGCACAATATCAAAATATAAACAACCCGTTGCAATCTTTTAACCTTGACAAAGAAATCACCAAAATCAACCGGGTAATAGGAAATCTAACCGCAACGGTGAAGCTGGTAAAAGGATTAACTTATAAATTGAATTTCGGGCTTGATAATTCAACCGGAACGAGGGATTTGCAGGCATTACCCAGCCTGGTACCTCAGAGAGACGGACGTTTAGATACGTACTACTCTACTAACAGAAATACCTTGTTTGAAAACTACCTTACTTATAATGCGGATTGGGGCGATCATAGCCTCACTGCTCTGGCGGGCCAATCCTACCAGAAGATATTTTTGCAGGGAAGAAACTACAGTATCAATAAATTTCCTATTTCACCGGTAGAGCCGCAGTATAATCCGGGCCTTGGGCAGGAGCTTACTTTAACTAATAACAAACCGGGTGGCTATGCATTGATCAATGAATTACAATCCTTTTTTGGAAGGATCAACTATCAATATAAAAATAAATATCTGTTAACGGCTACCTTAAGGGCAGACGGCTCTTCAAAATTCGGCGGTAATAATAAATATGGTTACTTCCCTTCCTTTTCTATCGGTTGGAAAATAAATGAAGAATCGTTTATGGTAAATTCCGCGTTTGATGTTCTAAAACTCAGAGCAGGATGGGGACAGACGGGCAACCAGGAGATACCTTCTAAAATTACCCAGGCTTTGTTTACATCTACTGTGTCATCATCATCCAGCTACCCTCTTAGTGAAGCAGGCCCGTATCCTGGCGGTACGATCTACACCCGCCTTGCGAACCCTAATATACAATGGGAGGTAAGTACACAAACCAATATCGGATTGGATTTCGGTTTATTAAACGGAAGGCTTAATGGATCTATTGATGTATTTAATAAAAATACCAATAACATACTTTTACAGGTAATACCGGCAGATCCTATTCAACCTGCAAATACGGTATGGACCAATGTTAAAAACATGAATATTAATAACAAGGGCATTGAATTGGACCTTGATTACAAGGTAACCCATGAAAAGGGATTTAGTTACGGAGTGGGAGGTAATGTAACAGCGCTCACCAATGAAGTTACCAAGTCTCCTTATTCAGTAATTCCTTCCGGTAACGCGTCTGGTTCAGGCCTTACTTCTGCTACGATAAATGGATATATTAATAACCAACCGATTGGCACCTTTTTTCTGAAAGAATTTACAGGATTTGATGCAAATGGTTTAAGCGTTTACCGGGATGTGGATGGCGATGGTATCGTTTCCGATAAAGACAGGGTTGCGGCCGGTTCTGCATTGCCGGATTTTTTGTACAGTTTCAACCTAAATCTCGGATACAAAGAGTTTGACTTTGCAGCCAATTTTAATGGTGTGTCTGGTAATAAAATATATGACAATACTGCTAATTCAAATTTTTATAAACTGAAATTATTCAAAGGCCTTAATACTACTCCTGAAGCGATTCAGTATTCCCAGGAATCAGTTAATAATGCGGCACCTGTAAGTACCCGCTTTTTAAAAGATGGCGCTTATTTGAGATTGAATAATCTCTCCCTTGGATACAATTTTGATGTTCAAAAATTAGGCATTAATCAGTGGGTAAGAAACTTAAGGCTATCGGTAACCGGTCAAAATATTTTTGTGATCACTAAATATGACGGCTTCGATCCTGAAGTAAATGCAGACCGCCAGATCAATGGCGTATTATCCTATGGCATTGACTTTCTTAGTTATCCAAAAGCACGCTCCATCATTTTTGGTTTAAATGTAACATTCTAAAAAAAATCATCATGAAAAAAATAAATCAGAAAATTATATTGTTCGTAGCGATAATTGCCGTATTAAGTAGCTGTACAAAATTAAACGAAGAAATACTGGACGAATCGTCTATAACAGGGCTTAGCGATAAGCAGGTTGCTGATGGAATTATAGCGCCGGTATATGCACGCCTCCCGGATATCTTCAGGCATACCACGTATTTTGCTCTACAGGAGATTTCGACAGATGAAGCGATCTTGCCATACCGTGGCGGTACTGATTGGGGAGATAACGGTATTTATCTTTCTCTCCATAGGCATGAGACGACTTCTACTGATCCCAATGTAAATGATACCTGGAACCTGATAGTGCAGGAGATCTCAAGGTCACTTACGGCTCTTACTTCATTGAAGACTAACAAAGATCCGAATGCCCCGGGATATATTGCAGAAGCAAGGGGAATGCGGGCTTTTTATAATATGCTAAGCCTGGATCTTTTTGGAATTGTATTCGTAAAAGACGATCCAACTGCAGTCTCAACCATCATTCGGGGCGAAGAAGCAGTTAATTATCTGAAGAGTGAGTTGTTGGCTGTAGAACCTTTGCTGGATAACAGTACCGGACCGGGGCGACTGACCAAAGCAGGTGTTTGGAGTTTGCTCGCTAAGCTTTATTTGAATGCCGCAGTTTACCGCGACAGATATGCTGATAATTTCAATTTTAAACAACAGGATATGGATTCGGTAGTTCTGTATTGTGATAAAATAATTAACCTTGGAAAATATGCCTTATCCGCTGATTACTTTGCAATATTTGGTAATGACAACCATGCCAACAAAGAATTAATTTTTGCAGTTGATCAACGGCCTGATTTAAATGGCCACAACCGTTTTGCTTATTTTTCATTGTCAGGAGATCAGTATCCTTTGCCACAATACCCTGCAGCCAACGGTACAGATGGCCCGGCCATCACTTCAGACTTTTATGAGACATGGGCTCAGGCAAATGCTCCTCATGATCCGGCAAAAGCTGATCCGAGATTTTACAAACAAAATATTTCTATCTATACAAGCCCCGCTGATTCCTGTGTAAGCGATTTTAATATGGACCGGGGAATACTACGCGGACAACAATATGGCCTGCTGCGGGTAAACGGCGCCTTTGTTAAGTGTACAAACGGTCTGTTTAAAGTAGGGAAATTATACAACACAAGCCGTAGCAACCCTAACCTGCCGGTTGACTTTACAGAAATGGTTGACTTTACTACGGAGGGAAGTAATTATTCTTCCGGGTATAGAGTAGAAAAATACGAGTTCAGCCGTGCATCTACAAGCGGAAGGAATTTTGGCCAGGCAGACATTTCTATTGTCCGTCTTGCCGATATATATCTTATGCGTGCAGAAGCCAAATTAAGAAACAATGATGCCGCTGGTGCACTAACAGATGTAAATACGGTGAGGATGTCAAGGACAGCTTACGCGATTCAGCCTTCCCCTATCAGCGAAATCACTTTGGACTTACTGTTCCGTGAAAGAGGGTTTGAATTTTATTGGGAAATGCTTCGTAGAACAGATATGGTACGCTTTGGTAAATATGAAGGTACATGGACCGAAAAAACAAGTACTAACAAAAACAAAAGGATTTTTCCTATTCCACAAAATGCAATAGATGGAGCTTCTAACCTGCCAGGTTATCTTATCCAAAACACGGGGTATTGATCTAATAGCGTTTTATTGAATAAAACCATTTGGAATGATTTATTAAATCGTTCCAAATGTTCATAAAATACAATGAGTAAATTTGATTGAATTAATGCCAGGGAGAGAAGAAGAAAGTATATTTTAAAATTGCTGAAATTAATTTTTTCGCTATGACAAAATAAGATTTATTAAATTAGCTTCTGAATGAATCCCATCTCCCCCAAAATATTATTTGATCATTGTTACGGCCAATACACGATAGCGGCTGTCAATATTTTTACGATGGAGCAGGTTCATGGATTGTTTTCTGCAGCCAGTGATTCTGACACGCCGGTCATTGTACAACTCACGCCTGCCGCGAGAAATTACGCACAGCCGACCATGTTGATGGCCATGTTACAGGCAGCTTCCAAAATTTATCCCGACGTGATATACGCAATCCATTTAGATCATGGTATAGAAGACCATGCATTTGACGCGATCAATACAGGCTATACTTCCGTAATGATAGATGCCTCGCATGATGATTTTGAAACCAATATCAAAAGAACAAAATCTGTTGTAGAGGCGGCTCATAAAAACAACGTTATGGTAGAAGCTGAACTGGGTGTACTCAGCGGCGTGGAAGATGATTTAAGCGTTGATGAAAGCCACGCAAAATATACCAATCCTGCACAGGCTAAAGAATTTGTAGAGAGAACGGGTTGCGACAGCCTTGCCGTAGCAGTTGGTACCAGCCACGGGGCTTATAAATTCAGTGGCGGTAAAGGTTTACAGTTCCAGGTACTGGAAAAAATTCAACAACAACTACCAGGATATCCACTGGTTCTACATGGAAGTTCCAATGTAAATAAAAAGGACATTACTGAGATAAATCAATTTGGTGGAAAGCTGATGGAAAATGCAAGTGGGGTAACTGAAGAGGAAATAAAAAGAGCGATTGGTTACGGGATATGTAAAGTGAATATAGCTACTGATCTGAGATTGTTGTGGACTAAAGTTCATAGAAAGTTTTTTGCAGAACAGCCGGAATTATTTGATCCCGTAATACCCGGAAAAGAATATATGATAGCTTGTAAAGAATTGATGATAGAACGGTTCGAAGTTTTGGGAAGCAAAGGAAAATCATCCTCTATAAAGTTAAATTAAAGAAAAAGCGATGAAAGAAAATGAATTGATCAAACACCCCTCTTCTGAATTTGGAGTCTATCAAAAAGTCACATCAGACGATGCAGGCTGGACACA
>JBDTJI010000174.1:0-2291 GCA_039935935.1 Ginsengibacter sp.
TTTCAAAATGCACGAAATGGAATGGAAGGCCTGGAAAGCGTTTTCGGTGTGGCGGGTATTTGCGGAATAGATACCGGTACTTTTATAAAAATGCAAACAGAAAATATCCGAAAGATTTTTAATGTTCATCAGCCTTCTTTGGCAGAAGGTGAACGGGCAAATCTTACACTTTTTCTACCTGATGAAGAATATGTTTTTGAAGAAGAGAATATCTATTCCAAAAGCAAAAACAATGCGTTTGTTGACAAGAAGCTAAAAGGCAAAGTGATTGGGATTATCAATAAAGACAGGTTACATTTAAATAAATAGAAAATGATGGAAAATAAAGCTCTCTCCAATGTCAACGCCGCGTTGATACTATTCCTTCTGATGGTAATTTATACGCTTGTCATCAATTTTGGCGGCCTCCAGTCCAATGTGCAGATTTCCTGGATTTCCTACATTATAGTTATTGTAGGTATCATGATTCTCGTAATCAAATATGGTAAAGATATGGGAGGCCATGTGAAGTTTGGAAATTTGTTCGCTTATGGTTTTAAAACCACTGCTGTATTAATACTTTTATTTATAGCATTTACCATTGTTTTTTATCTAGTATTTCCTGAATACAAAACTCGCTTACTTGAAATAATGAAAGACAATGCATTAAAAAATGCGGCCCCCGACAATAAAGACCAGGCGGAAAATGGAGTAGAAATTATACAGAAATTCTTCTGGGTAAGTATGATTGCGGGCATACTTATTTCCTTTGCGATATTAGGAGCTGTAGGTTCTCTGTTAGGTGCAGTATTGTCTAAAAAAAATCCACGTGGTATCAATAACGATTTTAATCAAATCGATTAACCCATGGACATTTCAGTAATCGTTCCTCTTTACAACGAAGCAGAGTCTCTACCTGAACTGTTTGCATGGATCAAACGTGTGATGGAAGTTAATCATTATAGTTACGAAGTCATTTTTGTGGATGATGGAAGTAATGATGATTCATGGAATGTAATACGCGAGTTGCGGGAAAATGATCCAACGATAAAAGGCATTAAATTTCAGCGCAATTATGGCAAAAGCGCAGCGCTTAATGAAGGTTTTAAAAAAGCAAAAGGTGATGTAGTAGTTACCATGGATGCTGACTTGCAGGACAGCCCCGATGAGATTCCGGAATTGCGAAGAATGATATTGGAAGAAAATTATGACATAGTAAGCGGCTGGAAGAAAAAAAGATTCGACAATACGTTTTCAAAAAATATTCCTTCAAAATTATTTAATGCTGCCACCAGGAAAGCAAGCGGAATATACCTGCATGACTTTAATTGTGGGCTGAAAGCCTATAAAAATAAAGTAGTTAAAAATATCGAAGTGTATGGCGAAATGCACCGGTATATCCCGCTAATAGCGAAATGGTCAGGTTTTAAAAAATTTGGTGAAAAGGTGGTAGAGCACAGGCCAAGAAAATATGGAGTCACTAAATTTGGTTGGACTCGCTTTGTAAATGGCTTTCTTGATCTGGCCTCGATCATGTTTGTGGGAAAATTCACCAAAAACCCCATGCATTTCTTTGGATTGTGGGGAACGCTCTGTTTCCTCTTTGGCTTCATTGTTTTCCTATATCTCTCAGTCACCAAATACTTTTTTGATCAGACAGGAATGACCCAACGACCTTTGTTTTTCATAGCATTAACAACCATGATCATAGGGTCGCAACTTTTTCTTGCAGGATTTTTAGGCGAGCTCATTTCCCGGAATGGGCCTGAAAGGAATCATTATTTTATTGAGGATAAAATAGATTAAGGGGCTGGCTATACGCTATTTTAAGATTCTCTTGAATCAACAATCTATTTGGGAGACCTCTTTCAATAAACTTAATGTGATCCTATTAGTGCTAAAGTAGCAATTGACCATCACTTCCAAGCTTGAGGTGAAAACATTATCGAGTTGTTTATTGTTGTGCCCTAGGCATAGTGTTTCACATAATCAACAATAACATGAAAAATCGAAAATTACATATTTACTTACATGAACAGAAGAGAATCATTAAAAACATTAGGGCTTGGTACTATCGGAGCAAGCCTGTTATTGGAGGCTTGTAAAACGAGTAATAACAGTCCCGTTGTTCAGAAAGAGGAATTTTCTTTCCTACCAAATCTCAAAACAGATCTCAGGAATAGTGATCAAAAAGGAAGACTCATTTTCACTTTCACATCATTGGCATACGCCGTTAAGAAAGGTGTAGATAAAGGCCCCGGAAAACCGCCAATAGAAGGGATGGAAAAGCTGGCAGATTTGGCTCACAAGCA
>JBDTJI010000175.1:0-8777 GCA_039935935.1 Ginsengibacter sp.
GCAGATAAAATGACAAGGCTTGCAGATAAGGAAAATGAGTTCAATTCTTCACTGGGGCTAAGTACTTATTTATAGAATGAATACAGAACGATATGCAATACGCGTTACACTGCATAATGGCAAAGCGTGAATTTGTAATCTGAAAAAGTAAACCGATATATTATAAAAATGCGAAACATTTTTACCTGTCTGCCGCCAGGTTGAATCGAGTCTATTTGGTAAAAAGACTTTTGCAAAGCAAAAGAAAAACTATTTTAACCACGAAGGACACTAAGAGCACAAAGAATAATTTCTGCGAAATAATTTAATAGTTCAGATTAATTTATTTAGGCAAATTGTCTATACCGCCACTCAGCTTTTGTTTTTCAACTGTGATGGCTGTGTTCCATTGTTGTTGTTTTTGTGTGTTACGGCTATGATTAGTTTGTGTATCGTATCTACTATTCACCGCAGTTGCGTTAGTCTGAAACCTGGTTTGCAACTGTGTAACTTTCGTTTGAAGGGCGTGCACACTTGCAGCGGATAATCCAATTAAAGTATTATAAAACTCCCGCGCGCTTAGAGCAACGATATCATAATGCCCCTGCTCATGGGTCAGCAGATCATTTGTCATTTGAGCACGTACCACCCAGCAATCATTTGAGACCAGCGAAATGTTTACATCTACTCCTGAAATCGTAGCCGCTCTTCCGTTTCTTGCTAGTTGAAAGTTGCTAAAGCTGATATCGGGATGGATCTGTGCATCTTCATTTTGACCCTGAGGCCTTGCAGGAACCTGGGTAAAATCTGACCAGGAAATTGAGTAGGTGAAGTTGGAGAGCGCCATGGTATTTGTTTTACATTTTGTAATTCTCATTAATGAAAGAATCAATTGTTCTAAGTTATTGCTTTTATTAATTCTCTGAAAACATTATTTATTGTTAGCCTGCTGTTTTCGTTGAGCTAAGGAAAGAATCACAAAGACTGGTTCAGGAAATTATGTAGAAGAGCAGCAGCAGATTAGACGGCGAGATTTAGACGAGACTTAATAGCCTATGAAAATCACTGACTTATTTTTGGTATACTTGTATTTATATTGTAAAACCAATATGCGAAACAATTTCGATGACCAAGGCACAAGTACGCCACACACATTACCCCACTGCATACTTGCGCCAGTATGAGGAGCATCCACTTTTAAGAGGAGCACCTACAGAGGCATAATTTTGGTGACCACTGCCAAGAACGGCACACAGATTGCGTATCCTGCATACTCGCGCCAAGTTGGGGTTTAAAGATATGAGACAGACGGCGGCATCCACTTTTAAGAGGAACACTTACAGAGGCATAAATTTTGCGCCACTACGGAACTCTTCAGCATAAAAAATAAATCTTTAATTAATTTTGCGTCCTTAAAAAAAACTAATTAATTATTTGAGTTAATTATTATTTCGTAATCTTTCTTTGAAAAATCACCCCAATATGTTTTTTTTGGAATTTGCAAATCGAAATAAATTTTGCTATACATATGTTTGCCCCATTTTACGCCTTTACCAAACCGTTTGTCTTGTTGAATCTTTCTCTGTAATGCTGTGAAAAATGTTTTTATTATTTTGTCAGAGGATTTACTTAATGTTCTCATTTTAATGAGTTCTAAACTTAGATTATTTTCTCTACCTCCTTTAACTTCAATTAATGAATCTGTAAAAGAATCATTATAAAAACTAATCTTTTTTTGTAGATTAATTTTTTTAGAAGACAAAAAAAGACCATTATATTCTGTATCGGTGATTGTTTTTAAATCAACATTATTTAGATCGATTTCCTTATAATAAAATAATTTAACTTCATTCCACTTTTCAATATAAATGGTTATTCCATATTTTATTATTAAATCTTTACTGTAAGTTATTAAATCTTTCAACGAAATTAAAATATCTAAATAATTGGACATGTTATTATCTTGTTTTGTAAGATTCGAAGTCAACGGTATTTCCAGCATTTCTTGAATCATTTAAAGCTTCTCTCTCTCGTACAACAGGTGTTCCATTTTTATTACTAACTCCCACATTTATATGATTTATTGCTCCCGTATTTGGATCTCTAAATGAAGCATCCATTCTACGCGAATCTTTTGCTCCTCCAGGGGTAGCAATTGTAATTTCTGTTTTAGCCCCTCCTCCTATGTGTTCTTTACCCTTTGCTTTTTCTCTTCTTATTATTTCTCTTATTTTTTTAGAATGCTTTCCATTTGGTTTTGGACCTGGTTTTCTATAAGGTTTACCATCTTTTCTTTTTTTGTTTTTCCATCTCTGTGATTGCTTGCCGTAAGTACCTTTTACTTGTCCAAGTTCATCAGTCCATGTAGATGTATCAAAAACATATCTATAAAAATTTGATTCTCCACTTTCTAAATAAATTGGATCTTTACTTACATAAATTCCTTCTTCCGCTGCATAATATCTCCACCTATTATAATACAATCCTGTTTCCACGTCTTCATATTGCCCCTGGTATCTAAACGGGCAGCTACCAAATTCACCTTTTTCCAATCTCAATTTTCCGTAGCTATCCAATTCACATTCCCAAAACAAAGAGCCATCTTCTTTATACATCTGGCTGGGCGTACCTAAGTGATCGGTTACAATACTGTATTGTTTATCACCTTTTATTTTACCAGCCGGTGCAAAACTGTCCGTATCAAAGAGCCAGGTAATTGTACCATTATCATCAACACTTATATCACTTAGTTTCTGTCCTGTTATTGCATGTTCTTTCCATTCGTGCAAAGGTACATTACCATCCCAAACAAATTTGGTAATTGTATTTTTATATTGCTTGCTTAATCTTCTGCCTAAAGCATCATACGTAAATTTAACTTCTGTTTTATCAGGCCTCGTTACTTTAGTTAACATGCCGGCATCATTCCACTCGTATTTCCATTCATCACCACCAACGTGTTTCTTTTCAATTAAATTCCCTTCCGCATCGTATTCGTAGCTCCAGCCATTTGCTTTTTTAAGCTGTCCGCCTTTTGCATACACACGGTCTTTGCGGTCAATGGTTTTAAAAAGATTACCCACCGCGTCAGGGTTACGAAGTTGTTCTTCACCATTCGGAAAAATAGTTTTGGCGAGATTGCTCCATCCATCATGTTCAAATTTGGTTGTGCCTTTTTCGTCTTTTATCTGCTTCAGCCTATCGTTTACCTCCCATGTATATTGTTTGCGCTTTCTTGTACTAATGACGTTCGCCGAAGTATGCCCAACCGTTTGTACAACCGGCCTGCCAATACCATCTCTTTGCCAGTTGCTGCTAATGCCGCCGGGCAATGATCTTTTGGTTTCAAGCCCTAATTTATCGTGTTCAAATTTAGCCTGCCAGCCATTAGCTTCCATCTGCATTACATCGCCCAATTTGTTATAAGCATGTGTAATGTTTGCACCAGGGCTGCTGGTTATTTTTGTGCGGTTGCTAAACACATCATATTCACTTTGTATCCATTCATCATTCACTGTTTCTTTTATAATATCGCCCATCACATTTCTCTCAAACTGCACTACCGCGCTTTCATTTACTGCTTGCATCAATTCACCATCGGGGCGGTAAACATAGTTTTCTTTTTTCTCATCACTGTATAAAACTTCTGTCACTCTTCCGCATCCATCATAATCATATTTTGTAAATTTTCCTGCGGGCCTGTTTACTATAGTTACCCAACCGGCGGGGTTGCGTTCATACTCCCTGGTGATATCATCAAAACCAATTTCTTCAACCACATTTCCTTCAGGGTCTAACTGAAAACGGTAAGGTAAACCGTGTTCATTTATAATTTTTATTAATTGTTCTTCCGTATCATACTTAAAAATAATCCTCGCGCCGGATTCTGCGCGACTGGTGAGTTGCCATAAGCCACGATAGCTATATTCAACTTCTTTTTGCTTGTCGCGATAACGGATCACATTATCAATGCCATCGTATTCAAGACTAATGATGTTACCGTCAAAATCATGTACTCTTTCAATTCTTGCCTTCAGGTCAAAACTTCTTTTTTGTTTAACCTCATTAGGATTTATGATAACAATACAGTTGCCCAATACATCATAATGAAATTCCGTTACTGCACCATCATCTGTTTGGATGGCGGTAAGATTTTGTTCCCGGTCGTATCTGAGTTTAGTAATTGCGTCTGCAGGATTTATTATTTTTACCAGCAAGCCATCATCATATTCATATTTTGTTTTTGCACCAAGGGGGTTAACACGCATAACTAGATTGCCACTTGCGTCATATTCCCATTTCCATTTCCCACCTCCGGCATCCACAGCTTCTGTGGGTAATAATGGGAATTTAGGATTATAGTATTCCGTACTATTGAAACCGCCGCCTGGATCAGTGCTTGTAATGATATTGCCCCAGTCATCATGCGAATAATTTTGCTGGTTACCCAGCGGGTCAGTTTCCCATTCCAGGTCAGCAAAGCGGTTATAACGATACTCCCATTCGCCGCCGTTGGCATCAACTTTATTATACAACAAACCATTTTTGTGATAATAAGAAGTCATAAAACCAAGGCTGTTTTCAACATCAGTACGATCTTCTGAATAAGTAAGCTTGTGATTATAGATATCATAATCGCCCCATGTATGAATACATCTTGAACCGGTTGCTTTTCCATCATACCTAAAGAACCAATTCATTCCATCACGCCAGGTTTCTTTCATCAATAAATGCTGATCGTATTCATACTTCATTTTTTGATTGATTGGGTCAGTATGACAAATCATATTGCCAGCATTATCATAATCATAATGTGCAATTATAAATTCATTATTTAATTCTGAAGGATGTGGCGCTATAATATTAATAATTCTTCCTTCATGATCATTTTCAACTTTTAATATTCTGCCTGCACTATCAATAATTTTTATCAATCTTCCATCATTATTATATTCAAAACGGTTGGCATAACCATTGTTGTTTGAAATACTTTGTAATAGCCGGTATTCTCTTTTTTCTGTTTTATTAATATAAATTTTACTGGTGAAACGATGGGTTAATCCATCCCTGTCAATTATATAATAAAATTTTTCTTCGGCGTGTAAATACAGAAAGAGTTTTTCTTTACGGTCGTAAGTAAATTTGCCGGATTGGGGTAATTCAAATACAACGCCTCTTCCATCATTCATCCTGTAAACAGCTTCATTCTTTTCTTCATCAATTGCAATAGCCATATCATAATTATGATACCAGCCATGACCGAGCGAGCCCTTATAAACGCTATCACTGTACCAGGTGCGTTCCCATGAAAGTGGTATTACTCCCGGCAATAAAAAATCTTCTTCATCGGTAAACAACATACCACTTACCACATCAACCGGGTGACCGGTAACATGACAAGCTGCTTTATGCAAACCACCTCTTAGACCTGCAGGCAACTTACTGATAACACCATGTAGTATTTTTGAAAGACCGAAATTGAATAATTTGGTCAGTACTTTCATTGGATTAATAGGTGTTGGTATAGGGCTTATAATAACATTATGCGACGGAATCGCCATAACGAAACCGGTAGGCATGTACAAATGTTGTGCATCCGAGTCTCCACCTTTTCTCATCAGCGCTTTTATTCCGATATCCCAGCAGTTATAATTCAAATGCATTAACCCCGTGAATGGCTCACCATCTGCGAGTACAAGTAGTGAACCGAAGAATGCCTCGCCTGCATCTTTTAAAATTGGCGTAGGAGCAAAGCTTGCACCCATAGGGAAATGCGGTATGCATTTATTTTTTGTGCCGCTATGTGTACGAGGTGTAGCCGCCCCCAGTTTTACGGTCGCATTCAAACCCAATTTTCCCATTATCATTCCCTTTGCCATATTACCGGCAGTAGAGGCGAGTTGCAAACCAGCACTTTCCGGTGGTGGAGGCGGTACCGTGGCCGCAACCGTATTAATTACACAGGCAACAAAGTCTTTGGGATTAAAAACAGTAGCGATATATGGATGGGGCATTGGAATAGGCGAAGGAGAGGGTGGTATCATTACAAGATGCACATCTATTCCCATTACCGGATCAAGTTGAGAAGACGCGGGAAGGCAGGCAAGTCCCTGCATAAAACTTAACTTGGAAAACACTGCAATAACCGCTTTTTCCGCAAGATCTCCTGTGAAACCCATTACTTTTCCGTAAGCACCCATTACATCTCCATATACTTGCAACGCTGTATTGGCAGTGCTAATAGCTTTGCCAATAGTACTTTGAGGCGCTGCATGATTTTCACCTCCATTTCCTCTGGCGGCCGCAGCATGAGCCTGTTGCGCGGATCGTTCCGCCTGTAAAGCTATTCTCCGGTTTTGAGTAACATCACCCATGCTTATAATTAATTATTTGCATTCTGCTGAAATAACAAAACTCAGGCTATCGCTTTTTCAGGTTCATTTACCTGGTCGTAATTTGGGTTCTTCCAATTTTTTATCTCTGTAACCCAGTCGTCACCATACACTTCACCGGCGATATCTCCGATATCTTCATTGCTGATATACTTTTGGTTATTAATCTGAAGGAGATGTTCAATAACACCACCGAAAGTTGTGTATTTAATCATGTTCTGAGAAATGGTGCCACTTACACATAATGCTTCTGTTAATGCATTACATGCGGCATCTTTATTCCCGGCTTTGTCATAACAATAACCCATCATCCTGTACGCTTCCATGCCAAGAACAAGATCATTTGTATAAACATAGTGATTCGCAGCCACAGTAAAATCGTCTATTGCTTTGAGCCATTGTTTTGCTGCTACATACAATGATGCCCTTAACATGATAGCCTGCGCCATGAATTTGCGATGGATATATTCATCTGATATAATTTCTTTTGCTTTTTCGGCAGCTTCCACTCCTTTTGTGGAAAATTCGATTGCTGTATTGAAATTATGATATCCCACCTGGTCGTTCGCAAGCGCTGCATTCACTGCAATCACTTGTCCGATCCAGTATGGATTTTTCTTAAGATTGTTATTTGCAATTTGTATGCAGGCTGCAGCGTACTTTGCTGTATCTTTTTCTTTTCGTTGCTCGATTGCCTGCATCATTGCTATAAATGACTTGCGATACTGGACACCCGGATCATTTGGATTACCCGTTGCCGCAATCTGCTGCATGGCTTTATCCATATTCAGATCAGGAACAAGTGTTACTACCTTATCTGGATTATTTTCTGCAAAAGATTGAAAGTGCGGATGAGAAAATGTATCATCAATCAGCAACTTAACTTTTGGATTCACGCCTGCTTTTAGTAAAAAATTCAGCCACCTGTTCAAGCCCTTAATATCAGCAAGGGATACCCGTAATATTGGAACAAGGTGAATAGCCTGGGATAATTTGAGAAAAACAGCGAGATTATTTATATTTTGGATAAATAAAAAAGCGGGATTATCTGACTTTGTAAGACTATAATCCGGTTTCCAGTCAAGTTGATCTATCACTGCTTCTATATTGCTTTTATCAGCGTTATTCCATATATCAATCATTTCTTCCAGTTCGGCCAACAAAGCCATTGAATACTGGGTTTCATTATGATAAATACTATTAAAGATAATAGGAACATCGTGGTTATTAGTATCTACACCAAGCAGGTAGGTGTAGAAAGTATCAACCATTTCTTTTTCATTATCCCTGGCATTTATACGAACAACACCGACATCGGAATTCTTGATAATAGATTCCCATTTTTCCGTGAGTAGTTCAATTCTTTGATGTATCGGGTTGCTTTCTTTGGCTGACATAAATATGCATAAGTTAAAGATTAATTTAATGCTACAATAGCACCTTGTATTGCTACTTTACCTCCTGCGCTTACAGTTGTCTTTCCACCACCATTTAACGTTGCTTCTGAATCGCCATTAACAGTAGCTTTTGCACCTGTCAAGTTAGCCTCCGACGAACCTGATACTGTAGTTTTCTTTCCATTTACACCTACATCGCCTCCTTTATTAACTGAAAAGCCATTGTCCCCACTACTCATCGCAGAATCGTCTGAGCCTTCAATGTCAACATGCGCAGCAGAGATAGTTATGGTGTCGCCATCCATAGTTATGGTAGATTTTCCATTTGTCAATTCTATTTTTTGCGCGGCTGTAATAGTTATGGTGTTAGTACCATCAATCTCAATTTTATTATTTGAAGACTTGTCTATTATTGTTATTCCCTTACCATCGTCCAACGATATAGTATGTCCGCTTTTGCTATTAAGGCTTTTAGTATTATTGCCCTGACCGCCACCGCCACCTGTTTTTCCATGAAACATGCTTCCCATTACAAATGGCCTGTCGGGGTCGTTGTACCTGAAACATACTAATACCTGGTCTCCAGGTTCAGGAATAACGACAAATCCCCGGTTTTTTGCCCCGCTTTTTCCTCCGCCGGCATCCGGCGTCATAACCCTTATCCAGTCTGTCATTTCATTTCCTTGTTGCCAAAGCATTTGCACCCGTATTCGACCCATATTATCCGGATCTTTATTGTCTTTAACATGTGCTATCTGAGGTTCTCCGACCGGCATAATTATATCGGTCACCGGTATCACCTCTACTCCCGATGGTATCGCTTCAAAAGTGTTGTAGTATTTGCCATTTCCATTTACATGATGCTCAATGGAAGTCACAAGAAATTTTCCATAATCTTCTTTTACAAAAGATACATCCTGAAGCAGAGATACTTTTACATTGACGATGGCTCCGATACAAACTCGTGGATTATAACTCGTTCCTGCAAGAACTTCAAGATTTGCTGCCA
>JBDTJI010000176.1:0-5300 GCA_039935935.1 Ginsengibacter sp.
TCAGGTTTTCCCACATCAATGAATTTAGAGTTGCTATGGTCGAATGATGTAATTATGTGCGTTTTGGACAACTCGAGGTAAACGTCCACCATAGAAAATTTACCTGTAAATCTGATTAGAGGAAAAATTTCTGGCGAGATGATATGGATACCACTGAAAGCTTTCTGTAAATATTTTTCTGACTTACGACTGATTTTTTGTTCGCCTGTTTTTACATTTTCCCATCCGCATAATTGATTGTTCCCGTCAAATAAAAAATAGCGGGAAGTAGTTCGTTCAGAGACAGCTAGAGTGGCTATCGGGTTGATTTTTTTGTGAAGTTGAATCATTTCCTCTAAGTTCATGTCAGTAAGAATATCTACATTGATCACTACAAAAGGCTCCTCACCTTCTTCAAAAAACCAGGACGCTTTTTTTATGCCTCCTCCAGTGTCCAGCACTTCATTGATTTCATCAGATATAATAATTTTACTTCCAAAGCCGTCATTTTTGTTGATATGTTGTAAGATCTGGTTAGCAAAATGATGCACATTTACAATCACTTCTTTTATTCCATAGCCGGCCAGGTATTCGATATTTCTTTGTAAAATTGTTTTACCATTTATTTCTACCAATGCTTTGGGATGTGTATCGGTAAAAGGTTTCAGCCGTGTACCTAATCCGGCAGCAAGGATCATTGCTTTCATACGATTATTTTAAAGCCCTTTAGTTTCGTGAATTCCCTGTTCGATGTGATTCAGTTCAATTTTCACTTTGAACTTATTGCGGAGATATCGTGCCAGCGTATCTGCGGCATATACACTTCGGTGCTGGCCACCCGTGCATCCAAAATTAATCGTTAAGGATTCAAAATTCCTTTTGATATAATCTTCCACAGTAATATCTACAACATTATAAATTCCGTTTAAGAATACAGGCATTTCGGTTCGCTGCTCTAAAAAGTCAATTACGGGTGTATCTCTGCCAGTAAGCATTTTGAATTCCGGAAATCTTCCTGGGTTTAACAGGCCTCTGCAGTCAAAAACAAAGCCACCACCATTTGAGCTTTTTTCTTCCGGGTAGCCGGTTTTTAAAAAAGAAAAGCTGTTGATAGTAATTACCAACGGCGTAGAATCTACCGCTTGTGTTGGTCTGAAACGGTTCGCTACTTGATCTTGCACGATAAGATTTAGAATACGTTCATATTCAGGTAGAGCAATTCCCATCTTTCTGTTTTCAATAAACCATTTAATATTGTTAAGTGCTAACGGAATACTTGTTAAAAATTGTGCCTTCCTTTCGAACAATCCGCGAAAACCATAGGCACCCAATACCTGCATAAGTCTTATCAACACATAGCCATTATATTGATCTGCAAAGCGATTTCGGTTTATCGGTTTTCCCAAAATTTCGCTAACACAATCCATATAATATTCCAGCAAAGAATGTTTCCATTCATCAGAAAGATTAGCGCGGGCCTGCCACAAAAGTGAGGCTACATCATACTGTAAAGCGCCTTTCATACCGCCCTGGTAATCTATAAAATGTACCTCATTGTTTTGAATGTAAATGTTTCTGCTCTGGAAGTCGCGGAACATAAAATATTTATACTCTACATGGGTAAGATAAGTGCTCAGCGCTTCAAAGTCATCAATCAGTTTTTCCTTGTCATAAGGAATCTTAAGCGTATCTAAAAAATAATATTTGAAATACAGAAGATCACTCAGGATGGCTTGTTTGCCAAATTCTTTGGAGGTAAGGCAATAGGTATCATCCATATTATGCATTCCGTTTACCTGCAAATGTGCCAGCGATTGCAGGCTTTTTTTAAATAAACTATAGACATAATCATTGGGTCCATGTTCTTCGAGCTCATTTAGGAGCGATGTACTTCCAAAGTCCTGCTGGATGTACATCTTGTTATCTTCAGAAGTGTAAAAAATTTGAGGAACCGGTGCATTAATTTTTGCAAAATGATTTGAGAAATATAAAAAGGTTGCGTTCTCTTTCAGGTTTTCACTATAAGTGGCGATATAGGATTTATTTTCTGTGTTAATACGAAAATAAATGCGATCCCCTCCGGATTTAGGTAATAGTGTTATTCCTCGAATCTTTTCATTTGTCACATCTTGAAAAAAAGATTGGATAAGATCTCCTGGTGTTTGCATAATCAATTTTAGAAAGTCGTAAAAATAAAGGATTTGAAAAAAATGGAAGAAAAGAAAATCACTACATCATCAAGTAAGAAGCGAAATAAAAAATAACCAGAAGTCAATAAAATAATTACATTTGACAACGATCTGTAAATTTTTAAAATGCCCCTTTTTTCTTTTATAGATTATTACGTCCTATGATTACTTTTTGTAACAGTCTATTCGAAAAAGTAAATCAATTTTTACGTTGAAAAATCAATTAATTCTTCGAAGAAAGTTGAACGGAATTTTCCTTTTGGCTTTTTTAGCTGTCGTGTTTTTCTCATGCGAAAATCATCGCTTTGACAGTGATAAACGCCAGATCATGGCAAAAGATGAAATTTTAAAAAAACTTGTCAAGGTCAATTCATTTGATGTCACCGGCTTTAATGAAGATACGGTGAACATCGACGGTAATTCCGATTTCAAAAAGCAAATCCAATATACACTGGACATCACTTTTGTAGATTCTAATAAAGTCATCCAAAAGAAAAAGGGAGTCGTGATGTTTACTCCTGATGGCACAACCATCATCAATTCAAAAATAACTGACCAATAATTTTATTATCATGAGTTCATTAAAAGAACGATTTGTCGCACTGGATGTTTTCAGAGGAATGACCATTTGTTTTATGATCATTGTAAACACACCAGGAAGTGGTGCGATTCCTTATTCACCGCTTGAACATGCAACATGGCATGGCTTTACTCCTACCGATCTTGTGTTCCCTTCTTTCTTATTCGCAGTAGGTAATGCAATGAGCTTCTCTTTAAAAAAATATGCAAGTAACACCGCTTTTCTTACGAAGATCATTAAGAGAACTTTACTCATTTTTTTAATTGGATATCTCATGTATTGGTTTCCATTTTTTGGACAGAACAGCGCCGGAGAAATCATCTCTGCGCCTGTAGCCGATACAAGAATCATGGGCGTACTTCAAAGGATTGCCCTATGTTATTTTTTTGGTTCATTACTGGTTCATTATTTTTCTACCAAAAAAGTGATCATAATAAGTATCATACTGCTGATCGGTTATTGGATATTGCTGCTAGCTTTTGGGAATCCGTCACAGCCCTTAAGTATGATGGGTAATGCGGGGCTTTATCTTGACAAATTTTTAATGGGTACTAATCATCTGTACCACGGTGAAAGTATTCCATTTGATCCTGAGGGCTGGTTAAGTACTTTACCCTCAATTGTAAATGTGATAATTGGTTTTTTTGCAGGTAGATTTATTCAGAATAAAGGCAAAACGTTTGAATGTCTTTCAAAATTAATGCTTGTCGGGGCTTTGCTTATTTTTATTGCTTTGTGGTGGAATTTTATTTTTCCAATTAATAAAAAATTATGGTCCAGTTCATTTGTTTTCATTACCTGCGGCCTTGACCTTATTATTATCTCGGCCCTGATCTATATTCTTGAGATGAAGAATTGGAACCCTATTCACTGGTCCGGTTTTTTCCAAATATTCGGAAGAAATCCTTTATTCATCTATATCTTATCTGAACTTTTGGTGGTAGTGTTATTCATGGTGCATGTAGGCAATAGGGAAAGTTTGTTTAACTATATAAACCGGACTGTTTTCCAGGTGGTGGCTCCCGGCGCTTTTGGATCGTTTCTCTTTGCTATTTTTTTTATGCTCATTTGTTGGAGCATAGGGTGGTGGCTGAACAAGAGAAAAATATATGTGAAAGTGTAGATATAGAAATGTTACGGTTAAACCATCAATTGCATTAAATCAAAGCTTATTTGCGGAGAAAGCAATAAAAGGAAATCTATTTGTCCATTTTTACAATCTTAGGATAAAATAATCCCAATACGTGCACGAGTTGTTTCTGCGATTGCATTACTTCATAGATATCCTTGTAGGCTTGTGGCGCTTCATCAAGCCCCCCTCCCAGCAACATCACGCCATGCTTCTGCAATTCTTTTTTCAAAGCATCCTGACTTATGTTGGCAATGGCTTTGGTACGGCTCATTTTGCGTCCGGCGCCATGTGCCGCAGAATTTAAGGAAGCCACTTCTCCTTTTCCTTTTACAATAAATCCCGGAGCTGTCATCGAACCCGGAATAATTCCCAATACGTCCTTACCTGCCGGTGTTGCTCCTTTCCGGTGGACAATTACTTCTCTCCCTTTTCCTTCAAATCCGATCAGGACTTCTTTCCATGCAAAATTGTGATGATTCTCAATCACAGCAATTGGTTTTTCACCAATAGCCTTCGTTATCTTATTATGAATAGTATGATGACAGGCCGATGCATAATCTCCCGCAAGATTCATTGCCAGCCAGTATTCCATACCTTCTTCTGTATCCAGGTCGAGCCATGCCAAATGTTTTGCTTCGCGTGGCAGAACAGTTTTCTCCATGGCGATTTGTGTGTAATGAGATGCAATGGTCGCGCCCAATCCTCGGCTTCCGCTATGGCTCAGTAAACCCACATATTTCCCAACAGGGAGTTTAAAAGGATTTTCCGGATCAGTAATTTCTACCTCTCCAAACTCTACAAAATGATTACCACTTCCGGAAGATCCCAATTGCTTCGCAGCTTTATTTTTTAATCCTGATAAAAAAGATATTTCACCAAATTCTTTTCTTTCAAGCACTTCATGTTCGGTAAATTTATCAAACTCTCGTCCCGTACCGAACAAAGTATTTTCAACTAATTCTCTTTGAAAAAAAGAAGCCTTTTTTATTAACTCTGACGTTTTAATTGGAAAAATACTCATGCACATTCTGCAACCAATATCCACGCCAACTGCATACGGAATGATTGCGTTGTTTGTAGCGAGCACGCCTCCAATAGGCAATCCATAACCCTGATGAGCATCAGGCATTAATGCTCCTGCTACTGCAATCGGTAGCTTAGCTGCGATTTCCATTTGCTTCAAAGCGCCTTCTTCAATATGTTTTGCACCAAAGATGTTATAATGAATACCTGTTGTATTTAATGGAATTTCTTCCTTTTCTGCAATTGGTTTTTCAACCAGTTGTTCAGCGATTTTCCCAAGTACCGCATCGTCAAGGTATTCTTCAGGATTTTCAAAAATGCTTTTTAATATCTTCAAAGCATCTTCTTCCGGATGATATCTATAATTCTTCTCCATCACACTCATAGCAATGCTTAT
>JBDTJI010000177.1:0-5996 GCA_039935935.1 Ginsengibacter sp.
TTTGGGTAAAGAAATTTGTGGAATATCTATTTGATTAGACTTTGTTGCAGCAGAATCCTTTTCACCGTTATTTACAGAACTATTCCTTCCCTGGAAAAGGTTTTTATTTTCATTTTTATTTGTATCAATGGGGGGCATAAAATAAATTTCGATTTGATATAATAGCCAGGCGTCAATCTTAATTTCTGCTTTAACTTCATTTGTCCGTTTAAATTAAATTCTGGCAGATGCTTGCTATCTCAATACCCGTTATCCAATACTTAAGAAATCTTACAATAAAATTCGTTGCTATTTATAATGAAATTATTTAATTGAAACAATCATTTTCCACTGGTGATCTAAGGATTAATCAATGTAGTCCTTGTCATTTATTTTCGCCGCGTGGTTCTTAAAAAAATAGAACTTACACTATTTGTCGTGATTACTGGGTCAAGGGGAAACAGAAAAGCAGTAATTGTATAGGAATATTGAAAGAGTAAATGTAAAAAAGCGCAATCACTTTTCAAACACTAATTAGCAAGAGGTGGGATTGATTGAGCAAAAGGAAAATCATAAACTTAAGTGGTGGTGATACTGATGCGTTCTGTTCTGACGGTCCTGCATGTGACCAGTACTAAAATGGCGACCTCGCGTCTGACCAAAAAGGACTGTATAACACAAAAAAAACCTGATCCAAAAAATTCTTGAATCAGGTTTTTCCGAACTAATGGTCAGACGTGGCTCGTTAGGTCAATTATTTCAACAATCCACTTATATAATTAGCCAGTTCTGTATTACCACTGGCCATTTGCACATTACTTATTTGATTGAAGGCCTGTTTATAACCGGGATCAATATAACCTCTGTACTGCTCAGGAATCTGGTTTCT
This sequence comes from Ginsengibacter sp., assembly GCA_039935935.1. Classification (GTDB taxonomy): domain Bacteria; phylum Bacteroidota; class Bacteroidia; order Chitinophagales; family Chitinophagaceae; genus Ginsengibacter. The sequence continues at coordinate 869 of JBDTJI010000177.1, forward strand.
GAATTTCAATATTTCATCTACACCTTTTTTTATATTTTCTGTATTTTTTATTTTCAAAAGATACCTGGCAAATGTAAAAGAGCTTTTAATTTTATTTTCTGACAAGGGCTCATTCTTAAATAGACCTAATAAAAAACTGAAATCATCCTCGGAACCGTTCTTGATAATTATTTCAGAAACAACCTCGCCTAATTTTCCCAGCGCATCATCGCTGTATTTTTTAGCAAGTGTGTAGGCCCCCGGAGGATCAAGTGCAGCAAGCCCTCTTAAAGCAGCTCCGGACACTGAGTAAGACGAATCACTAATGTATTTTTTAAAGATGGGTTCATATTTTTTATCGGCCATTTTAGCCAATATTTCTATAGCCTTTGCCTGTACTTTTTTGTTAGGATCTTTTACGGCCATTTGTTCCACTACTTTTAATACTGATGGAACGTTATAGCCATTTTGCTGTTCTAAATCTTCCAAAGTAAATAACCGCAAACCATAATATTTATCATGTAATCCAAGAGCCAGGTTGCTCAATTTATTCTTTGCAAAATATTCAAGCGCTTCTCTTCTGTCCAGATAATTAGGACCAAATTTATATTGCTGCTCGAATTCTTCAGCAGATTTATGGTCTGTCTTTGTGGCAAGCAACACTTTATCTGCATCTACATTGATCAGTGATGGTTTTTTATCGCTGGCGAAATAAAAAGTATCGGCTTTGCTTTCTAACCAGACTTTGTATGTTTTTTTATCAGCACCTTCGCTATATACATCAATAGCGCAAGGGAGTTTGAATATTTTTCCCGTATTTTGAGTTTGATCCACGATCACTCTTGCTTTTCCATTACTGTAATCGTAATTGATGTCAAGAGAAGGTTGCCCACTGCCATAGTACCATTGATTCCAGAACCAGTTCATGTCTTGCCCCGTTATGTCTTCAAACGCAAGTCTTAACTGATGAGCCTCAGCCGGTTTAAATTTATAAAGATTCAAGTATTCGTTCAATGATTTGAAAAACGCTGCGTCACCCACATAATTTCTGAGCATATTTAAAATGCGGCCTCCTTTATTGTAGCTTACTGCATCAAATAAATCTTCTTTGTTCTTATAATAAAATCTTACGAGATTTTTATCGTCACTATTGCTCAAAAGATAGCCTTGCATGTCTTCGTATGCATGGTCGTCTGCCGCATCTTTCCCATGTCTGTGTTCTGCCCACAAGTATTCGCTATAGTTAGCAAAAGACTCATTAAGTGTGATATTACTCCAACTCTCGGTAGTAACGAGGTCGCCAAACCAGTGGTGAAACAATTCATGTGCAATAGTGCTTTCCCATACATTTCCATCCACCAGTTGTCTTGCATTTTGATAAGCCCCGTCCTGATGAAGTGTAGCGGTAGTATTTTCCATCGCTCCACTTACATATTCTCTTCCAACTATTTGGTCATATTTGGGCCATACATAAGGTACATCAGTTATCATTTCGTAAAAGCTTATCATAGCTGGTGTTTCACCAAATATTTTTTTTGCTACCGGCGCGTATTCTTTCTCTACATAGTAATCTACTGGTATTTTTTTATAATGATCTTTTACGATCACATAATCTCCAACCCCCATGAAAAATAAATAGGGTGAATTTGGAAGATCCATTTTCCAGTCATCTGTGCGTGTGCCATCGGGATTTTTCTTTTGTTTAACTAAAAGTCCATTGCTCAATGTGACATATTTAGCAGGAACCGTCATTGAAATTTCCTGGGTGGTTTTTTGGTCTGGTTTGTCAATTGTAGGAAACCATGCACTGTTTGATTCTGTTTCTCCCTGAGTCCATATTTCTACATGTTCTTTGGTAGTGCCTAATGGATTAATAAAATACAAACCTTTAGCATCAGATATTGCCGCGCTTCCGGATAATTTTAAGTCATTCGGTTTAGAAATATAATCGATATATACCGTATATTTTTCACCGCCTTTATAGATTTTATCAAGTGTTATTTTAAGCTGCATACTATCATCATAAGAGTATTTAAGTGGAATTTCAGATTTGCCTTTAACTAAAGTAATTTTCTTTATTTCCATTCCTTTTGCATCAAGTGTCAGAGAATCGGTAGGATAAAAATGAGGTTTTAATGTCACCCATTCCTTTCCATACATCCATTGCTTTTCATAGTCAAAACTTACCGCAAGTTTGGTGTGAACGAGATCATTGATTCGTGGGTAGGTGCCACGGTAAATATGCTTCCAGGCAGTATCCGCCGACGGATTATCTTGTTGGGCATAAGTGAAGAAAAAAGTGATGAGAAAAATAAAGGCAAGCAAAATTCTTTTCATGATTGGATTTTTGTTGGCAAAAGTAAATGTGATAATTATAATAAGAATATAATTTTTTGCGTCGTGAGAAGTATTTATTAGTATATTAAATAGATTTGCTCATTATGTTTACATCCTGTATCAGAAGATTATTTTTTCTTGCTTTACTAAGTGTGGTTGTTTTTTTATGTAAAGCTCAGCAGGTACATTTTGTTTACTTGCAAACTGAAAACGGGCACCCATTTTATGCAAAGATTAATAACAACCTGGTAAGTTCATCTCCCGAAGGCTACATTATTATCCCCGATCTGAAAGATAGCACCTATCAATTAGTGGTAGGATTCCCCAAAAATAAATTTCCTGAAGAAAAATTCACCCTTACGATTGATAAAAAAGATGAAGGATTTCTTTTGAAAAATTTCGATGAAAATGGATGGCAACTATTTAACTTACAGACGCTCGCACTTATACAGGGGACTAATGAAAATGCAATTGCTAAAGTGGAAAAAAAAGAAGCCGATCCATTTTCTAGTATGCTGGCCAGTGTAGTTAAGGATTCGTCGATATTACAAGACCACGAAGCAGCGGTTTCGACACCTGTAAAAGTGGATACTCCAGCGGCTAAGGAAGATATCCCGACAGTAAAAGCGGATAACCTTTCAGTTGCCACTGAGAAAACACCTGCTACCGTTGTCCCGGTATCTTCTACAGAAACCAAAGAAGGCCAATCTATCTCTATGATCTTAAATAAGGCAGATAGCGAGGGCTTGCAAAGAATTTATGAAGATAAAACCAATGGTTTGGATACAATAAGAATATTCTTTCCCCCGGATAAGACCGTTGACAATGTTGTTCTCGATCAGAATAATGCCAAAGAAATCATAGCAAAGAACGTAATGCCCGGCGAAACACCAGCTAACGATAACAGTAAGTCTGAATTTACTATCACACCCACGGAGATTCCTAAAGTGGATTCATCTAATTCTCCTTCTGTAGATGAAAGGATAAATATTTTAAAACAGGATTCCTCCAATGATAATGCTTCGTCCACAGACAAAACTGTTCTACCTCTTTCAGAGCAAATGATAGAGAATAATAAAGCGTCATTAGAAAAAGAAAATAATCCTCAAGACTTAAAAACTGTTACCTCTGATTCAAAAACTAACCAAAAGGATCAAACTTTGCAGCAACAAGACAATGTTTCAGCACGTGACAGAACTGGGGAACGAATCGAATCACAGATTACACTTTTGCCGAAAGAAGTAACTTCAACCACAGTAAATTCTGATTGCAAAGAATTTGCTACAAATGAAGATTTTTTAAAATTGAGAAGAAAAATGGCTTCAGAAAATAATGATGAAAATATGATCAAGGTTGCCCGCAAGTATTTTAGGTCAAAATGCTTCAGTACCGAACAAATAAAAGATTTATCTTATCTTTTCTTAAAAGATGAGGGTAAGTATATGTTTTTCGATGCAGCCTATCCTTTTACTTCCGATTCGGATCAATATCGAACACTGAAAGCACAGCTAAAGGATGAGTACTATTTAAATCGTTTTAAAGCGATGATTCGTAAATAATTTAAAGGCTTATGCCGAGATATTTCATTGAAGTATGCTACAAAGGAACCGCTTACTCAGGTTTTCAAATTCAAAAAAATTCAGTAACTATTCAATCGGAAGTACAGAAAGCGTTATCCATATTTTTTAAAAGAGCGTTTACCCTTACCGGCGCATCACGCACAGACGCAGGCGTGCATGCCCTACAGAACTATTTCCATTTTGATGCAGATCTACCTTTAACACAAATTACAATAACCGATCGCTCCCGGTATAATAACACCACAGGAAGCTTTTATTCTTCTGAAGAGGATGTAGAGTTAGATAAATTTCTTTATAACATCAATGCCATCCTTCCCCTGGATATTGTCGTCAAAAGAATATACCAGGTAGAAGACAACGCACATTGCCGTTTTGATGCTGTTTTACGGGAATACAAATATTTCATTTATAAACATAAGAATCCATTCCTGCAAGAGAGTGCTTATTATTACCCATACGCCTTGGATATTACTAAACTTAATGAAGCAGCAACACTACTATTAGAAAATGAAGATTTCACTTCATTTTCTAAAAAAAACACACAATCAAAAAGCTTTATTTGTGACATCCAAAAAAGCGAATGGATATGGAAAGAGCCTCGTTTAATTTACAATGTAAAAGCCCGCCGTTTTTTAAGGGGAATGGTAAAAGGAATGGTAGGTACGATGTTAAGAGTGGGCACGGGTAAAATAGACTTAAATGAGTTCACACGAATTATTCAAAAAAGGGACTGTTCAAAGAGTGATTTTTCAGTACCATCTCATGCGCTTTTTCTAATTGGAGTGAAATATTAATTAGGATAAAAATTTTTTTTTAAGAATTGTCTTTTTCGCGATAATAGAAATCATAAAAAAAAAGATTTGTTTTGAAACCGTTGTTGGTATGACTTTTCAAAAAAAAGTAAGGAATAATTAAAGTTTTTTTGGGAAGAGAAGATGACACGCATTATCTTTGCGCTCCGCTTTTGAAAAAAAGAGGAAGTTCTTAAAAAAATGGTACATACTTTAACGCAAATATTTTTCGATTAAAAAGAAAAATTTGGTTAGTATAACAAAGGCTATTACCTTTGCAATCCATTTGAAAAAAATGGTGGCAAAAAAAGCCGAAAGATCTTTGAAAGTTTGGAAGTAACAGCACAGAATTTTTATAATTCTACAAGGTAAAGTTTAGCGTAATAAATTAGAATTTTGACGTTGATTTTTCGATGAGAAAATTTGATAGTCAGATCAAAC
>JBDTJI010000178.1:0-4723 GCA_039935935.1 Ginsengibacter sp.
TCCGAAAGCTCCAACAGGGAGGCCACCACCAATAACTTTTCCATAAGTGACTAAGTCCGCATTGATTTTTAGTTTTTCCTGTGCGCCGCCAGGCGCTAAACGAAAACCGGTCATTACTTCATCAAGAATAAACACAATATTTTCTTCTGTACAAAGTTTTCTCAAACCTTCTAAAAAACCTGGTTGCGGAAGGACACACCCCATGTTCCCAGCAATAGGTTCAATGATGATTGCGGCAATTTCTCCCTTGTTTTTTTCGATCAGTTTCGCAACTGCACTTAAATCATTATAAGGGGTGCTGAGCGTATCTTTTGCCACGCCTGCCGTTACACCAGGAACGGTTTGAATATTTAAAGTAGCAACTCCGCTTCCCGCGTTCACTAAAAAGCAATCAGCATGACCATGATAACAGCCGTCAAATTTTATAATTTTATTTCTGCCAGTATATCCTCTTGCCAAACGTACCGCGCTCATGCAAGCTTCTGTGCCACTGCTTACCATGCGTATGAGGTTTATATTTGGTGCCATACTTTTTAAAAGTTCGGCCATTTCGATTTCTAATTCAGTAGGAGCGCCAAAAGAAGTTGAGTCATTTACCTTTTCCTTGATAGCCTCTACTATGGGTTCATAAGCGTGGCCGAGTATCATAGGTCCCCATGAATTGATAAAATCAATGTACCTGTTACCATCTTCATCAATGAGATAAGCGCCTTTGGCAGATTTTATAAAGAGAGGAGTACCTCCTACATTTTTGAAGGCCCGTACAGGAGAATTTACTCCTCCGGGTATAGACTTTTGGGCTCTTTCAAATAATGCTTTACTTGAAATATATTGCTGCATATTCAGACAGATTTAATTTTATGAGTATTGAATAGTATTGTGTTGATTTTATATGGTCATTGAAAATATCTTTGAATCCGGCTGCTTACGAATCATGCGTAAGTCAAATGCCATTGCAATATTCCTCACAAAGGCTCTGCCTTTCTCGGTTACTTTTAAAAGGTCATCTTCTAAAATAATCAATTGGTCATTTTGCATTTCCTGCAATCGGGATATGATTTCAGGCATTGCCTCTAATGTCATTCTCTCAGGCTTCCATGAGGTTTCTAAAAGACACATCACGTTAAGAATATGACGTCTTACCGTAAGATCTTCCTCATTTAGAATATGTCCCCGAACTACAGGCAATATTCCTTCATCAACTATTTTTATATATTCTTCCGTTGACTTTTCGTTTTGTGCAAATGCGTACCAACTGTCACTTATAGCCGACATTCCCAAACCTATCATCAACTGCGTTGAGGAAGAAGAATAGCCCATAAAATTTCTATGGATGGTTTTGCGCAGCATGGATTCATAGAGGCTATCGGTTGGTAACGCGAAATGGTCCATGCCAATTTCCACATAACCTAAATTCTCCAAAAGGTCTTTCCCTTTTTCATAAAGTGCTCTTTTTTGTTCCGGTGTTGGTAGATCATTTTCATCGAAACCTCTTTGCCCGACTCCTTTTATCCACGGCACTTGCGCGTAAGAATAAAAGGCTATTCTATCTGGTTTCAATGATTTTGTTTTTTCTATCGTTTGCGACATTGATTGCCAGGTTTGCAAAGGCAATCCAAAAACGAGGTCATGGCTAATACTTTCATAACCCATAGCGCGTGCAGCAAGGGTAACAGCCTGTACATTTTCAAAAGGCTGTAAGCGATTAATGGCCTTTTGCACCTTTAAATCATAATCCTGGACGCCAAAACTTACTCTTCTGAAACCCAACCCGTATAATGTTTCAAGGTGTGCTGAGGTAGTATTATTAGGATGGCCTTCAAAACTAAATTCATGAACATCACTGATGACAGCATCAGAAAATATACTGTTCAATAAATATTTTAAGTTGTCAGGGCTAAAAAAAGTAGGTGTGCCACCTCCTAAATGGAGTTCCTTAATAACAGGCTTTTTGTCCAACAGATCCACGTACAGTTTCCACTCTTTCAGCACCGCTTCAATATAAGGCCGCTCAACGGAGTGTTGTTTGGTGATCCTCTTATGGCAAGCACAAAAAGTACACAGGCTTTCGCAGAAAGGCAAATGGATATATAGGCTAATTCCATCCTTGTCGTTGCTCTCTTCAAAACTTTTAATTAATGATTGTTGCCACTGTTTCCTGGTAAAGTTAGCATCATCCCAATAAGGTACAGTAGGATAACTCGTATATCTTGGTCCGGGAATATTGTATTTTTGAATTAAGTCTTTCATGTTCGCTATTCTTAGAATTAACGATGTATCAGCTTCACTGCATCCTTTGCAAAATAAGTGGCAATCAAATCTGCGCCAGCCTCAAACTGTTATTAAGCCTACATATAGTGCATTTCTGTTTCATCCTTACCGATTGTTTTTCCTTTATTGTACAATTAAACTTAGTGTTGTCACATGAAATATCATTATAAATTTTGAGAAAAATTGTTTGAACTTAGTTGAAGAAATTTTTCAGAATAAATTCTTTCATTTCGATTGCATCTTTTTGGGCATTCGTAGCGTCATCAATAGTAAGGTCATCAAAGGCATCGGGATACCTTGGTGCAATCGCATAATCGGCAAGCCTTATGGCAGGTTCAATGAGGTAACTAAAAGAATGATTTACCGCAATGCATAAATTAAGCAAAGATTGTAAATCGTGGGTTTTAGGAAAATTGATCAGTTTTGAAACAAGATATGCTTTCAAGTATTTTTCTGCTGCTTGCTGTGCATGAAAACAACATGCATCTATGGGCACTTCATCTGAGGCCAAATTATTTTTGATGACTAACAGGTCACTCTCTGCTTTTCTAAACCATTTTTCAAATTCTTTCATAAATGAGTTTTCCGGTCGTAACTGCCTCTTTACCGATGTTCATAAATTCCTGCATGCCTTGCTTCAACTCATTTGGTGTGAATACAAAAACATCCAACCCTTTTTGAGGATATGTTTTTATGCATTTTCGTACCTCTCTGTTTCTGTCCAATTTTCTTTTCGTGGTATCTTTAACAATAAACAAATCAATATCGCTATCTAAATTTTGTTTATTTGTGGCGTAAGAACCGAACAGATAAATTTTCTCAGGTTGATAGCCTGAGACAATTTCTGAAACCAGTGTTTTAATTTGTTCCGGGTATGACATTTTAAATAAGTTTTGTATCACAATTTACAAATTTATCAGCTTCACTGCATCCTTTGCAAAATAAGTGGCAATCAAATCCGCACCAGCACGCTTTATAGAAGTAAGGCTTTCTAAGATTACTTTTTCTTCATTGATCCAGCCCATTTTTGCGGCTGCTTTTATCATAGCATATTCTCCACTTACATGATAGGCGCTTACCGGAACTGATACACTATTCCTGACTTCACGAATGATGTCAAGATAAGCCATAGCAGGTTTTACCATTATAATATCCGCACCTTCTTCTTCATCCATTACAGCCTCTTTTACTGCTTCGATGCGATTGGCGTAGTCCATCTGGTAGGTTTTTTTATCTCCAAACCCCGGTGCGGAATCCAACGCATCTCTGAATGGCCCATAAAAACAGGAAGCATACTTTGCACTGTATGCCATAATACCAGTTCTGGTATAATTATTTTGTTCCAATGCTTCACGAATGGCTCCGATGCGGCCGTCCATCATATCGCTCGGTGCAACAAAATCGGCTCCAGCCATTGCATGGCTAAGGCTCATTTTGATCAACGCTTCTACCGTTGGATCATTCACTATTTCACCGTTCTCTACTATGCCATCATGCCCATAAGAGGAATAAGGATCCAGCGCAACATCCGTCATTACTACCAATTCAGGAACAGCATCTTTAATTGCTTTTATACTTCGTTGCATTAACCCGTCCGGGTTCCAGGCTTCTTTGCCGGTATTGTCTTTTAATTCATCGGGAGCTTTTATGAATAATAATACGCTCTTAATTCCCATGCTCCGCAATTCTTTTATTTCTTTTATGGTTCCATCGAGTGAACGCCTGTAATAACCAGGCATTGAAGGAATTTGAAAATTAATATTCTCACCTTCATCAATAAATAAGGGGACGATAAAATCGTTTGGTGTAAGCGTTGTTTCTGCAACCAAATTCCTTATAGCCTGGGATTGGCGAAGAATTCGATTTCTTCTTTGTAAATACATTTTTATAATCTTTTAAGTAATTCCTTAGGATCCTTGCGGAAATGATAAACAGCAAATACGTACAATTTGTCACCTTCTATTTCGTAAATAATTTTAAAGGGGAAAACTTTTAAAGACAAGGAACGAATTGTTTTTCGTTCCGAAACAAACGAATAATAAGTTGGATGTTTTTCTAGTTTTTTATAGCACTGAGTTAACTCCGCAAGAAAGCGATTGCCTAATCCAGGATATTGATCTTCGTAATAATTATATGCATCGCTTATATCTTTTTCTGCCTCGATGGAAATAATGATATTATAATCCATTTTTGTATTTGTTACGAATTTTCTCATGTGCTTCTTCTACGGTATATCCTTTCTTACCGCTTATAAAAAAAGCATTCCTACGTTCTTCAAAAAAAGCCAATTCCTCGTCTGTATAGTTTTGATCAGCATCATTATATTCATTAGCTAATGCAATCAATAATCCGGTGAGTTTTTCATCATTTCTGATTAAATTATGAGCTTGCTCTGGTATATAGGTTGATTCAGGATTTGTTTTCATTTTATCTCTGATCCTATAAAATTCTT
>JBDTJI010000179.1:0-24322 GCA_039935935.1 Ginsengibacter sp.
CTGCAGCCATTTTTATAAACTTCTTAAACCGGTCGAAGTTCAACGAGATTAATAGTGAGTCGCCATGCGGGGTTGGCCCCATTTTTTGTATCATCCTGTCGAAGCTATATTTATAACTTGAGGTATAAATATCATTTTCACCCAACACCATCATGTAGTAAAGCTCCTGTGGACTTAAAGGTTGTATTGCCCTGAAACGAATTGCAGGGTTTGGATTTTCGTGTAATCCATTGATTGGATCAATAAAGTGCTGAAGTGCCCTCGCCTTGAGCATATCTACAAGCCCATTGGCTCCCAACATAGCTACAGGGGTATCTCCTTTTACCAGACGCGCATAATATTGGATTTCGGTTTTTACCAGTAAACTATAATAACCTACACTATCGTAATTCCGGTCTGATGTTCCAACCACCTTAGAAATATCCACAATAGTTTGCCGGCCACTGATAAGATCGTCAAGAAAAGGAAAATAAAAAAGTGCCCGGTTTTGTGTACTTAGTTTTACTACCGTTTTTATACGTGGATCATCTATTCGCCTGATCAACCTGCCTTGGCTACTATTTGCCGACTGAGCATAAGAATACAATTGGCTGGGACTATTATTAAAAGCTTCTATAACCAGCGTATCGGCAAAGGATTCTTCTGTATATGGCCCTATATTAGCCAGAATCTTATCTGGATGCAATGAACAAAACTTTCTAAATAATATAATGCGACTTGCCACGTAACCAGTGTTTTCTCCAAAAATGGAAGCGTTGATCAGCCCAATTTCGTAAGGTGTTTTTTGTATCAGTGGAGCCATGCTTTCCCCTTTGATACTGGCGAGCATTATTTCGTAAAAATTGGAAATTAATTGAGGAGCCAATGAAGGATTGATAGTATGCTCTTTCCAGCTATCAATAAATTTTTCTAACAAAAGCTCAATATAACGAAGGTATCTTACCTTATCATTATTAGCAGGCAGGTCGCTGTTGGACTCTATGTTATTGCGTAATACATTTATTTTTCTAATAAGAGCATCAGTAACCTGCAAATTAACGTCAGGGTTGCCGCTTACTTTTACTAACCCATCCACCCGGCCATCCACCTTATCTACACGCTTTTGCAAGGCTGTGATCCGTTCATGAAATATTTGGCGGCTAATCGGAATATTGGTAGTATCATCATGTGCGTGAGAAAATAGAGGACAAGTAAAAACCAGGAAAATAAAATTTATAAAAAACCTCATGATATTATAAATAGGTTAAAGAAAAAAGAATAATTGCAATTATATACAAATGTAGTTATTGCGCCTGCTTAACAAATATTTAATTCAATTAAAGGGCTGCACAACGGGTGTTTATTAACCTTTCTTTATGAAGGTCGTGCAGTGATTTTTAGTTACGAATTACGGCACCTCAACAATAGAACACTTTAACAATAAAACCGTAGAGCAAATCCACAATAGCATTTATATTTGGATATTAAATGAATATAAAGATTCCTATGAAAAAATCAATCGTATTTTCTGCATTACTTTTTTTCTGCTTTTCGCTATCCGCTCAAAAAGATTCTTCTAATAAGTTAGGCGGATTATTTAAAAAAGCAGGTTCAATCCTTTCAAAAAATTCATCATCATCAGGTGGATTATCAAGTGCTGAAATTGTTTCAGGGTTGAAAGAGGCTCTTTCCCTTGGGGCTGAGAAAAGCAGTGACAAACTTTCTGCAAAAGATGGGTTCTTTAAAGATGCTGCTGTCAAAATTTTATTGCCAAAAGAAGTTCAGGAAGTACAAAGTAAATTGAGGATGTTGGGCATGGGGAAATTAGTAGATAACGCTGTACTGAGCATGAACCGTGCTGCAGAAGACGCTTCCAAAGCGGCTGCGCCTATTTTTCTTTCGGCTATCAAAAAAATGACCGTAACAGATGCACTGAATATTTTACGAGGTGCAGATACTTCGGCTACTGGTTATTTGAGAAAAAATACCACCAGCGAACTGACCGGTTCTTTTAAACCTGTGATAGAAGAATCGCTTCAGAAAGTGGATGCTACTAAATATTGGAAAGATCTGTTTACGGCCTATAACCGCTTTTCTTCAACACCTGTTGATACGGATATAAGTAGCTACGTGACCTCAAAAGCATTGGACGGCATTTTTCATTATGTAGCACAGGAAGAAATTAACATCAGGAAAAATCCGGCGGGCAGGGTAACTGATGTTTTAAAAAAGGTATTTGGGAATTAAAATTAGTTAGCAGCGTAATAGCTTTGTGTAGAATAATTATTGCTATTTTAAAAACTCTTAATAGAACAGTTTTTTAAAAAAAGTTTGGATTTAATGAGACAATTTCTACCCATTTGCATTTTATGTTTATTTTTTTCATCGGTATTTTCTCAAAAAATTTCTGGAGACTGGAGAGGAGAAATTGATGTACAAGGAAGCCAGATACCTATCGTATTTCATTTTTACAAAGACAGTACCGGTTCTATAAATGGCACGTGGGACAGTCCTAAACAAAATGCAAAAAACTTACCGTTTAGCCAAATTAAAGCTGATGAAGATAGTGTGCATCTTGCGATACAAATGATTAGCGGATCTTATAATGGAAAATTTATCAATAACGATTCCATTGCAGGGATATGGCAACAGGGAGTCAACCAAATACCGCTAAATTTTTCTCACACAATACTAAATAATGATAGGGAGAATGCTTCCTCGATGCATCCCGGCGGGCAACAGATTTCCATTAACACAGTGCCAGGTATTACTATTTCCGGCACTTTACTTTCAAAAAACAATCATCAAAAATTAGCGATTATCGTTGCTGGCTCAGGCCCTACCGACCGCAACGGTAATGGCTTGGGTGTAGAGACTAATGATTATAAAATGCTTGCCTGGTCTTTGGACTCGCAAAACATTGCAACTTTTAGATATGATAAGCGTGGCGTAGCAAAAAGTGCCTCTGGCAATATTAGAGAAGATAGCTTGCGTTTTGATGACTATGTCACTGATCTTGAAAGGATATTTGATTATATCCACGATACCTTACAATTCAAAGACATTTATTTTATCGGCCATAGCGAAGGTTCGTTGGTCAGTATAATCGCTTCCCAAAAAAAGAAAGTTAAGGGGTTTATTTCCGTTGCGGGCGCGGGGAGACCTGTTGATGTAATATTAAAAGAACAAATGCAAAAGCAGCACTTGCCTGATTCAGTTAAACAACAGGTATCCCAAATCTTTGATCAGTTAAAAAATGGAAAACAGGTTGATGATGTCCCTCAATTGTTGTCCCCGCTTTTTAGAAAATCTGTGCAGCCGTATATGATCTCATGGTTAAAATATTCTCCTGAAAAAGAAATTAAAAAATTAAGCTGCCCAGTACTTATTCTCCAGGGTAGTTGTGACATACAGGTAAAGATTGAGGATGCTGAAAACCTTCATAAAGCTAATAAGAAAAGTATCTTAGAAATTATCCCTTCAATGTCGCATACTTTAAAAAATGCGGGAGTTAATTGTGACAATCAGCAGAAAACCTATACCGATAGCTCGATGCCGATAGATAAAAAGTTGGTAAAAGATATAGTTGGGTTTATTGAGAAGGGCGAAAAGTAATAAAGTTATACTTTGCCGGGGGTAAATCAGGCGTTTTCTCCCAGCTAAATAATCTATCGTTTTATCTAAACCCCGGCGATGACCGGAATAGTGTTTATTAACCTTCACAAAAAAATTTATATGAAAAAGGGCCACCTTATTACCATATTGTCCCATCGTCCATCATTTTAAATCAACGAGTAAGACTCTTAATCGTGATTGAGCAAATCGTCAGCAATATTTTCCCATTCTTTTTCCAAAGAAATCTCCGGCATTTTTTTCCCCGCACGTCTGTACCAATAACCAGCGTTGCTAATATCTCCTTCCTTACGATGCAGATAAGCATGTATCCATGAAGCATTGTTGTCTTCTGCATCCTGGATTAGATTATGTGCAGTATTCCAATCTCCTTTTGCGTCGTGCCATAAGGCCTTTAAATAGATTGATGCGTCATCAGGAGGTTTGTTCGCAGTTAAACTTTCTTTAAAAGAAGCTATATCCATTCGGCTATTTTTTATTAACGAGATTCAATTGGCAAGTGATTCTCGTTTTAATGATCCAAATAACTTTTCATTATTGCGCCTATCAATAAAATTCATTTTTAAAAATTCTTAAAATCTGATTCGCAATTTTTAAGAATCTTTTTCTTTCAACAAGGTTTGTATGTCTTTATCCAACCGGGCTATTTCAACGGGCTTGAGTCCATCATAGATGCCACGCACTCTTTCCTGTTTATCTACCAAAGCAAAAAATTGTGTATGAATAAAAGATTCTTCAATGTTGATGCTGTTATTTTTTTCGTTATCCAGCAAGTAGCTCTGGCGTGCCATTTTATATAACGAGTCCTTATTGCCGGTTACGAAATACCATTGGGAAGCATAATGAGGGTTTGCGCCAATCATTTTTTCTTCATAAGCTTTTAACAAAGGAACTGAGTCAGTTTCCGGCATAGAGGTGTGAGAGATGATCGCGAAGCCTTTATCATTTTTGAATTTATCATAAACACCTTTCATATTGGCATTCATTTTTGGACAAATTCCTTTGCAGGTTGTAAAAAAATATTCAGTTACATACACTTTGCCTTCTACATTTTTATTGGTGACTATTTTCCCATCCTGGTCAACAAAAGAAAAATCCTGCACATAACTCATCACCGGAAGCTTTACGTCAAAAAATCCTTTCGTAAAGGACAGCAGAAAATAAAATAATCCTGTTAGTGCAACAAGGAATATGGAATAAAAAATGATTTTCTTTTTCATGCCGTAAAGGTAAGATATTCTGAGGTTTCAGCTCCGGTCTGATGGTCTCCGTCTGACCGGGCACACGCGGACCATCAGACTGGTTAAAAGGTATCGCAGTCAGACGAGGCCGTCAAACCGGCTAAATAAATGTGTTATATACACTAATAAATTAATTCCCTATATTTATGCTTACAACATTTCTCAAGTATCTCTATAATTTATTGTTGGAGCGCTTCATTAATACACAAAACATTTCGTTTATGAAAAAAGGAATCCTCCTGCCATTTTTATTTTCATTTTTGTTTGCCACATCGCAGAATACCATCGTGATCCATGCTGCTGATGGAAAGATCAGGATCAATAAAAATATTTACGGCCACTTTGCAGAACATTTGGGCCGCTGTATTTATGATGGTTTTTATGTGGGCGATACTAACAAAATCATTCCTAATACACAAGGCGTAAGAAATGATGTAATTGCCGCTTTGCGTAAAATGAAGATTCCTGTGTTGAGATGGCCGGGTGGTTGTTTTGCGGATACCTATCATTGGAAAGATGGAGTAGGTCCCAGGGATCAAAGGCCCTCGATGGTAAATACATGGTGGGGCGGTGTTACAGAAGACAACAGTTTTGGCACACATAATTTCCTGAACATGTGTGAAGAGTTAGGTGCCGAACCTTACCTGTCAGGCAATGTAGGCAGCGGCACCGTACAAGAGTTTTCCGAATGGTTGCAATACGTAAATTTTGATGGCAAAAGCCCAATGTCAGATTGGAGGCGGCAAAATGGAAGAGATAAGCCATGGCATGTTGAATATTGGGGGATAGGTAACGAGGCGTGGGGCTGTGGAGGAAACATGACAGCCGAATATTATGCCAATGTTTTTAGGAGGTATGCTACATTTATGACCAACTGGATCAAAGACGGGCATTTGTATCGTATCGCTTCAGGAGCCAGTGATGCAGATTACCACTGGACAGAGGTGATGATGCGGGATGTACCGCACAACCTGATTGATGGCGTAGGCTTGCATCACTATTCAATTATTGATTGGAAAAATAAAGGTTCAGCCACTGACTTTACAGAGCAGCAATATTTTGATATTATGAAATCTGCTTTGCAAATGGAAGAGTTGGTGATAAAACATGCTGCAATAATGAATAAGTATGATCCCCAAAAGAAAATTGCTTTGTTTGTGGATGAATGGGGCGGCTGGTACAATGTAGAACCCGGCACCAATCCGGGATTTTTGTTTCAGCAAAATACTATGCGGGATGCGATGATTGCAGGCGCCACATTAAACATTTTCAACAATCACGCAGACAGGGTGCGAATGGCCAATCTTGCACAAACGATCAATGTATTGCAGGCAGTTATTTTAACCAATCAAGAAAAGATTGTGTTAACACCTACCTATCATGTAATGGAAATGTACAATGTCCATCAGAACGCCACTCTGTTGCCTTTACAACTAATTACGGGTGATTATAAATTGGGCGATAGTGAACTTCCTTCTTTATCAGCATCAGCGTCAAAAGATTCGGCAGGAGTAGTTCATATTTCAATTACCAACATTAACGCACACACGCAGGAGAATGTAACAATACATGTAGATGGCATGAATTGTAATAAAGTTACCGGGAGAATATTGACCTCTGCAAAAGTACAGGATCATAATACTTTTGATAATCCTCATAAAATTGAACCCGAAGAATATACCGGAGCTTCATTAAAAGAAAATAGTATCAATATGAAAATACCTCCTTTTTCAGTAGTAGTTTTAACGCTGAAATAAGTAGACAAAAATTATAGGAATGGAGATCAGTGCTTTTATTTTCGATATGAATGGAACAATGATAGATGACATGCAGTATCATGCGCGCGCATGGTATGATATTTTGAACAATGATCTCAATGCAGGCCTCACCTGGGATGAAGTAAAAGTGCAGATGTATGGTAAAAATGGGGAAGTGCTCGACAGGATCTTTGGTGAAGGCCATTTTCCGTCTGAAAGAGTTGAAGAATTATCTATGGAAAAAGAAAGAAGATATCAACAGAGCTATTTGCCGCACATTGCCCTTCTGAAAGGATTCAGTGAATTTTTGGAAAAGTCAGAACAGGCTGGTGTCCCAATGGCTATTGGTACAGCAGCTATACCTTTTAATATTGATTTTATTTTAGACAATCTGCATCTACATCATTTTTTTAAAGCAATAGTAAGTGCAGATGATGTTACAGCAAGTAAGCCCGATCCCGAAACCTTTGTAAGGTGTGCTGAACTTCTGCGTGTGCCGCCGGAAAATTGTCTTGTTTTTGAAGACGCTCCCAAAGGAGTGGAAGCTGCTCAAAATGCAGGAATGAAGGCGGTAGTGCTAACTACAATGCATTCAAAAGAGGAGTTTGAGAAGTATGATAACGTGATTTCTTTCATTGACGATTACGAGAACGTATCGCCATTGAATTTTTTAATAAAAAAATGAGTGTCCTGTTATTTGTAGAAATAGAGCGTGTGCTACAGTTGTAACCGGCTTTAAGCCTTAATAAAATACGGAGCTATAAAAATATTTAACCCCGTCCGACCAGATCATCCGGGCGGGCTTATTACTACCTTGTCAATAGTGTATTTTACAATTAATTGTCAAGGCAATCTTTATTCTTTAGTAGCATGAGCAAATACAAGGAAATAAAACAACTTGCCTACAAAGCAAACATGCAATTGCCTGAGTTGGGTTTAGTGCTTTTTACATTTGGTAACGCCAGTGCCGCAGATAGAAGTGAAGGTGTGTTTGCAATTAAGCCCAGTGGAGTTCCTTATTCAGAACTTACCACAGATAAGATGGTTATAGTTGATTTTAATGGTAAAACGATCGAAGGCAATTTGCGTCCTTCATCAGACACGCTAACACATGCAGTCCTTTATCAGCATTTTGAAACTATTGGTGGTATTGTGCACACCCATTCCTGTTATGCCACCGCCTGGGCGCAAAGCCTTCGTGATATTCCTGTTTACGGCACCACTCATGCCGACCACACCACCTTTGACATTCCATGTGCAGCGCCTATGGATGATGAAATGATTGCAGGTGATTATGAATATCAAACCGGCTTTCAAATTATCAATACACTAAAAGAAAAGAAGATCAGCTACGAAGAAATGGAAATGATATTGGTGGGGAATCACGCGCCATTTACATGGGGGAAAACAGCAGAGAAAGCTGTTTACAATAGTGCAGTGCTGGAATCCATCGCCCACATGGCCTTTGTAACCGAAAGTATAAAGGCTGATGCGCTCCGATTGAAAGATTCACTAATAAAAAAGCATTATGAGCGCAAGCATGGAAAAGATAGCTATTATGGACAATAGAAAAATGAGTTAAAATATGAAAATTTTTGAACAGCAGGAGGTATGGTTTATTACGGGGAGCCAGCATCTTTATGGTGAAGAGACATTAGAAACAGTAGCGGAGCATTCGCAGGTTATTGTGAACGTGTTTAATGAATCAGCGAACATCCCGGTTACAATCGTATATAAACCCACTGTAAAAACACCCGAGGAAATTTATAACACTTTTTTAGAAGCCAATACAAAAAAAGATTGCATCGGCATCATGGTCTGGATGCACACTTTTTCTCCTGCTAAAATGTGGATCAACGGACTGAAGGTTTTGCAAAAGCCGGTGTGTCATTTGCATACACAATTCAATCGCGACATACCATGGAATGAGATTGATATGAATTTTATGAATCTCAATCAAAGTGCACATGGAGACAGAGAATTTGGCTTCATGATGACGCGAATGCGCAGAAGAAGAAAAGTTATTACCGGGCATTGGGCCAGTGAAGCAGTGCACCAAAGCATCAATACATGGGCCCGTGCAGCCGCGGCATGGCATGATTGGCAAGGCGCTAAGTTTGTGCGGTTTGGAGACAACATGCGTTATGTTGCTGTTACAGATGGAGATAAGGTAGAAGCTGAAATGCAGTTTGGATATTCAGTAAATACATACGGTATAGGTGATTTAGTAGATGTTATTAATAAAATAAAGGCCTTTGAAATTGACCAGCTTTGCGAGGAATATAGTAGCCAATATAAATTGTCTGATGTTCTGAAAAAAGGCAATGAAAAACACGCTTCGTTACGCGATGCCGCAAAAATAGAACTTGGCCTGAGAAGTTTCCTTACACAGCATCATTTCAAAGGATTTACTGATACGTTTGAGGATCTTCATGGAATGGCCCAATTGCCGGGTATAGCAACCCAACGATTGATGGCTGACGGGCATGGCTTTGCCGGAGAAGGGGACTGGAAAACGGCTGCGTTAGTACGGGCGATGAAAGTAATGGCGGCGGGACTTGAGGGAGGAAATTCTTTCATGGAGGACTATACCTATCACTTTGAGCCACAAAATGAAATGGTATTAGGTTCCCACATGCTGGAGATATGTTCTTCCATTGCCGATGGTAAACCTTCGTGTGAGATTCATCCATTAGGTATTGGAGGCAAAGCAGATCCGGTACGTTTGGTTTTTAATGTAAAGGGTGGTGATGCGTTAAATGCTTCCCTCGTTGATATGGGCAATCATTTTCGGTTAATAGTTAATGAGGTGGAAGCAATTTCTCCACAAAAAGAATTACCAACACTTCCGGTCGCCAGGGTGCTATGGAAGCCCAAACCGGATATGACAACAGCCTGTACCGCCTGGATACTGGCAGGTGGAGCTCATCATACCTGTTTTAGCCAGAATCTTACTTCAGAACACCTCGAAGATTTTGCTGATATGGCAGCGATTGAAACTGCCTTTATTGACGAAAACACCAGGTTAAGAGAATTTAAAAATCAACTGAAATGGAATGACTTGTATTACCAACTCAACAACAAATAGGTTGAATCTTTTTGCCGGCTTCCGCGAAAATTTTTAAACAGAGTTCATGTTTTTTCAGAAGAAATCTATAAACCAACTTTGAATTGATTTTAGATAAGCCTAAGTAGCAAAGAATTTCTCCCAACAATTCCACTTTATTACTCCGCAAAGTTTTGAGAAAATCAGACCAGAATAAGGCAAATATTTTATGAATAATTTTTCAACTAAGTTTGAAAATCGTTGCACATTAAAATATTAATTATAACGGACATTTCAACCAACTTAAAAAGTCTATTTTTAATTTCTAAAAAATTAATTGTTTATGAATAAAACTTTTGCGTTTACCGATTATGCAGTTTTTATTATCTATTTCATAATCGTTGCGTCGTATGGTTATTACATTTATAATAAACGCAAACGAAATGAGCATGACGCAAAAGCATTTTTTCTTGCTGAGGGAACACTTACCTGGTGGGCAATAGGAGCTTCACTGATTGCCTCTAACATATCTGCAGAACAGTTTATCGGGATGAGTGGAGAAGGTTTTTTTCTGGGTATTGCGGTGGCAGCTTATGAATGGATTGCTGCTATTGCACTCATCGTTGTGGGGATCTGGTTTATACCGGTTTATTTAAAAAACAAAATTTACACCATGCCTCAATTCTTAAAGGTGAGGTATAACGAATCCGTAGCGTTGATCATGGCGGTCTTCTGGCTGTTTCTGTATGTGCTGGTAAATCTTACTTCCATATTATATCTGGGCGCTTTAGCCATCAATGGGATTACCGGTGGCGGATACCTTCATGTGATAATGATAGGACTTTCCATTTTTGCGCTGGTCATATCATTGGGAGGCATGAAAGTAATTGGCTATACTGACGTGATACAGGTTGCTGTTTTAATAATCGGTGGTTTAGTTACAACTTATATTGCCTTGACAGTTGTTGGTGAAAAATTTGGAGTAGGCAGCAATGCCATAGCAGGTTTCAAGGTATTGATGCATAGTGCGCCTGAACATTTTAAGATGATCTTTCCCAGGCCAACAGCAGCTTCTACCCAACTTGAAGTTGACAAATACCTCACCTTTCCTGGCATTGCTTCTTATCTCGCCGGTATCTGGATCATCAATCTGAATTATTGGGGTTGCAATCAGTATATTACCCAACGTGCACTGGGAGCCGATCTGCATACCGCAAGAAAAGGAATTTTATTTGCTGGATTTTTAAAATTATTAATGCCGGTTATTGTAATGTTACCCGGTATCGCCGCATATGTATTATATACAAAGGGATATTTGCCTAAATTAATTGGAGGTAAAGACGGAGCGTATTCAGCAGTTCTTGAATTTTTACCTCCAGGGTTAAAAGGTTTGTCTGTGGCTGCCTTGACCGCAGCTATTGTGGCTTCTTTGGCGGGTAAAGTGAATAGTATCTCAACCATTTACACACTGGATATTCATAAAAAATATATTAACAGAGAAGCGGACGAAAGAAAACAGGTAGTCATAGGAAGGATTGCTGTATTTGTAGCTATGATACTGGCGGTATTGTTTACCTGGAACGATTTACTGGGTATCGGCGGTGTGGGTGGATTTACTTATATACAAAAATATACGGGCTTTATAAGTCCCGGTGTATTTGCAGTCTTTCTTCTCGGAATGTTCTGGAAGCGAACTACCGGAGCCTCTGCAATTGTTGGAGTGATAGCAGGGTTTTTGTTTTCGTTTTTCTTTAATGAATTAGCGCCGTCAGTAATGGGACATGAAAATTTTCTTTATACCGCTTATGTCAATAGCAATGGCGCATACGAAATACCGTTTCATATCTGTATGGGGTTATCATTTATGTTTACTATGATCATCATGGTGGCTATGAGCCTGGCTGGTCCTAAAATAAATCCTAAAGCATTTGAGTTAGACAAGACGATGTTTAAGCTAAAGCCTCAAACATTACTTTTGGTTGTCATTATCCTATTGCTCATCACAGCCTTGTACATTAAATTTTGGTAGTGAAAGAAAAGACAAGACAAGATTCTATTTAATATGGAAATAATTGAAGAATACAAAATGCATGACAGGATGTTTATTGCGGTGGACTGTATCATCTTCGGCTTTGATGGGAAAGATTTAAAGATTTTATTGATAAAAAGAGGCTTTGAGCCTGGCCTTGGCAAATGGTCGCTGATGGGTGGCTTTGTTACTGCAAGGGAGAGTGCTGAGGAAGGCGCATCCCGCATTCTTGAAGACCTTACCGGACTTGCAAATATTTATATGAAGCAACTTTATGGTTTCACAGATGTACACCGTGACCCCGGCGCGAGAGTTGTTTCCATTGCCTATTTTGCATTGATAAAGATAGACAGCTATTCTTCTGACCTAATGAAACTGCATAATGCCAGTTGGTTTGATGTCAAAAAAATTCCGTCCATGATCTTTGATCATAAAAAAATGATCGAAATGGCTAAGGAGCGGTTGGCAGAAAAAGTAGCTACTCATCCCATAGGGTTTGAATTACTTCCGGAAAAATTTACTCTTGCACAACTACAGAGTCTGTATGAAGCGATTTATGAAACCAGTTTTGACAAAAGGAATTTCCTGCGCAAAATATTATCACTCAGTATTCTTATCAAGTTAAATGAAAAGCAAAAACTTTTTTCAAGAAAAGGAAGTTTTTTATACCGGTTTGATTTTGAGAAGTGTAAAAGATTGGAAAAAGAAGGAGTAAAGTTTGTTTAGCAGATAACTATTAGCCACTAGCTTTTAGCTTTTAGAGATCAACCTTGCGCCTTGTGTCTTCTGCTTTCAGGTTGCTCAAATTCAAATTCATTAAATTTGCAATTCAATATAATATTATGGAATACAATCAATTTGACTTTGGAATGATTGGCCTGGGAGTAATGGGGAGTAATCTTTTGCTCAATATGGCTGATCATGGATTTTCAGTAATAGGTTATGACACCAATCCTGAAAAAACAAAACTCCTTGAAACATCTTCAAAAAACGACACAAAAGTAAAAGGTGTCAACCATTTGGTAGAGATGATCAACTATCTAAAGACGCCACGTAAACTAATGATGCTCGTACCTGCCGGCAAGCCTGTGGATAGCGTTATAAATGAATTAAAGCCACTACTGCAAAAAGGCGACATTATTATTGACGGCGGTAATTCGCATTACACAGACACTTTAAGAAGAATTAATGAATTAAAAGATATCGGTTTTCACTTTATGGGAATCGGAATATCCGGAGGTGAAGAAGGTGCGCGCAAAGGTCCGAGCATTATGCCTGGAGGAGATAAAGAGGCTTATGAAGAAGTTGCGCCAATTTTGAAAGCCGTCGCAGCTAAAGTCAATGATGAACCATGTGTGGGATATTTGGGACATGGTGCCGCAGGACATTATGTAAAGATGGTTCATAATGGCATAGAGTATGCGATCATGCAACTGATCAGTGAATGCTATGATCTGATGCATCATGGATTGCAGTTATCCAATGAAGAACTGCACCAGGTGTTTAAAGAATGGGATGAGGGAGATATGAAATCTTTTTTATTAGAGATAACTGCAACAATTTTTAATAAAAAAGATGATAAGAGCGACGACTACCTGGTAGATAGGATACTTGACAAAGCCGGGGCCAAAGGTACCGGAAAATGGACGTCACAGTCAGGACTTGATCTTCCAATGCCTATACCTAACATAGATATAGCTGTGACAATGCGAAACCTTTCGGGATTAATTGACGAAAGAAAAGAGGCTGCCTCCGTTTATAAAACGGTCACTAAAAAAATAGAAGGCGATAAAAAGGAAATAATTAATCAATTGCGCGATGCTATGTGGTTTGCTACTTTGATTAGCTATGCACAAGGACTTGCAATGCTGAATACTGCTTCCGAAGATTTAAAGATGGATATTCCATTAAAAGAAGTTGTAAGTGTTTGGCGCGGTGGTTGCATCATCCGTTCAGCTATGTTGGATCTATTTATGAAAGTGTTTGAGAATTCTGACTCACCCGGTAAGGGCTTTAAAAATATCTTACTCGACCCGAATATTGCGGGATTAATACAACAAAAGGAAGCAGCTATTCAAAACATTGTTTCAATAGCCGCATTAAATAATTATCCTGCAGCGAGCTTAATGGCATCATTAAATTATTTTAATGCTTACCGAAGAAAGCTTTTGCCGACAAACCTCGTTCAGGCACAACGCGATTATTTTGGAGCACATACTTACCAAAGAAATGATATGGTGGGAATTTTTCATACAGAATGGGAGGAGAAAAATGAAAAATGAGCAATGATCAAAGCGTTCGGCACAGAAGATTAGACAGCGGGTGAAGGCGATGAGCAAGACAATAGGCAAAGAAATAAGGAATAACAGATAACAAAGAAGAAAATGTAAGTGGTTCGTGGATATAACCAGTGGAATTCAGCATTCTGTTTTTCAAAACCTTAGTAGTAGCATTTGAAATAGTATTGGATTGAGCTTATCAGCTTCTTTAAACCAGAATGATAAGTGTGCGGTATTTTGTGGCTTTGTATTTTATTTAGGTTCAAAGTCAGTTGCAACTAAAACGCAAACCTTGTTTTCTCTAATTATCAATTTTCAAAAAGTAGAAGAGATCAGTTATTCAGTACACTTTGCTGTTGGGAAAATTGATCCAGTGTGGCTGAAGATGAATGAATGAGAATTTATTATAAAGAAATAAAACAGTAAAACAAATAAAATGTTAGACTACAAAAAACTTTCATCCACCGTTATCTTTATTTTCGGAGGTAGCGGTGATCTGAATTACAGGAAATTAAATCCCGCCTTATTTAATCTTTTTCTTGATAAAGCCATGCCTGAGCATTTCAGCATAGTTGGGATAGCCAGGTCAGATTACTCTGATGCTGATTATAAAAAGCATTTAAAGGAAGGGCTAGACAATTTCTCCAGGATAAAAGACTCTGACGGAAAATGGAAAGAATTTTCGAAAAATATCAGCTATTTAAAAATGGATGTCAATGATGCTGCCAGTTATGATAAACTTGAACAAATAGCAAAAGAAAAAGAGAAGCAGGCAGGCACACGTCCCACAGTGGTTTTTTATATGGCAGTAGCGCCGCAACTGGTACCGGAGATTATAAAGCATATAGGGAAAATGGATATTTGCCGTGATACCAAATGCTCAAGGATTGTAGTGGAAAAGCCTTTTGGGCATGATCTTAAAAGTGCGATAGAAATGAACCAAATGCTGCGTCAGTATTTTGAGGAAGATCAAATTTACCGCATTGATCATTATCTCGGCAAAGAAACCGTGCAGAATATTCTTGCTTTGCGTTTTGCCAACGCTCTTTTTGAGCCTTTATGGAACAGACATTATATTGAACATGTTCAGATAACTGCTGCGGAAATAGTGGGCGTGGAAGGCCGGGGAGGTTATTATGAAACCTCTGGCGCTTTAAGAGACATGATACAAAATCATATTCTCCAGTTGCTGTGTATGATAGGAATGGAGCCACCTGTTTCATTTAATGCTAATGAAATAAGAAATAAAAAGGTAGATGTGTTAAATGCCATACGCAGAATACCAAAAGATGAAGTACAGGCTTATGCAGCACGCGGACAATATGATGCAGGATGGATGCAGGGTGAAAAGGTGCCAGGGTATAGGGAAGAAAAAGGTACTGATCCCAAATCCAATACGGAGACGTTTGCAGCGGTAAAATTTTATATTGACAATTGGAGGTGGGAAGGGGTACCTTTTTATGTACGGACCGGGAAACGATTGCATGAGAAATCCACTGAATTGACTATTCAATTTAAACCTGCGCCAGACTTTGCTTTTCCAAAGGAAGCAACAGAAACCTGGAGGCCCAACAGGCTTTCTATTGGTATCTCTCCGGAGATGGATATTTGTCTTACATTCCAGGCAAAAAGGCCGGGACAATCAATGATCCTCAATCCCGTTGACATGGTTTTTAATTATAAAGATGCATATAAAGGTGAGGAACCAGAGGCTTATGAAACACTTTTGTATGATATAATGGATGGCGATGCTACTTTATTTATGCGGGCTGACCAGGTAGAAGCGGCATGGGAAGTGGTAATGGCGATTTTGGATGTATGGGCTGCCAGAAAACCATTAGACTTTCCTAACTATTCTCCCGACTCATGGGGGCCGGAAGATGCTGAAGCATTGATTGCGAGGGATGGCCATAACTGGATTTCTATGCCTGCAAAAGCAAAGTCAAAAGGAACGGCAGACAATAAAAAAAAAGAAAAAACAAAGAGTAAATGAAACTACATATTTTCGACAATAGAGAATTAATGAGCGACCAGCTTGCCTCATGGATTGTGAACCATATACTGGACACTTTTAAAAAACAAGACTCTTTTACGTTAGTGCTTTCAGGAGGTGAGACACCCAGGCTTTTGTTTCGCAAGCTAGCTTTTGATTCATATAAAACTAAAATAGACTGGAAACGAATTCATCTTTTTTGGGGCGATGAACGTGCCGTGCCTTTTGACGATGATCGTAATAATGCAAAAATGGCTTATGACATCCTCATTAGTCATATTGATATTCCTGCAAAACAAGTGCACATCATGCGAACCGACATTGAACCGAATTTTGCTGCGGATGAATATGAAAAAATTTTGCGCCGGTATTTTGAACACACTCCCAATAGTTTTGATCTCGTATTATTAGGCATGGGTGATGATGGCCACACACTTTCTTTATTTCCTGGTTCGCCAATTATAGAGGAGCATACGCATTGGGTAACCTCAGTTTATAATTCAGAGCAAGAAATGTACAGGATCACTCTTATGCCGATTATAGTAAATAAAGCATCTAATATTGCTTTTATGGTGGATGGAGATAAAAAAGCCAGCGCGCTGGCAAGTGTGTTGGAAGGGGATTATCAACCTAAAAAGTTTCCAGCACAGATCATTAAACCCACTAACGGCCAATTGCATTGGTTTTTGGACCAAGCTGCTGCAAAAGAATTGAGTTATCCATAAAAATTTCAGTTCTATAAGGTTTAGGGCGAAGTGTCTAAAAGAAATGGGCATTTAAATTTGAAGATCCGGGTGGTAAAATTATAACACCTATTGCGTGTCCGGTTGATTCAATTTCAAAGACAGATGATCTTTTTCATCTCAAAAAGATTTCTTTAGCTTTTCCTGTTCTGAAAAATATTTTTTTGAAAACCCCTCTTCTAAGAATAACTTAAAAACCAATCAATTTCAATAAAAAGCTATGGGCCATTTACCAGGGTTAATACAAGATCTTGCGCTCATACTGATTGCTGCGGCAATTACCACGCTGCTATTCCGTCGTTTAAAGCAGCCACTCGTACTGGGTTATATCATTGCAGGATTTTTGATCGGCCCCCATTTATCGCTTACTCCGAACATTGCGGAAACTGACAATATAAAAACATTGGCCGAGATGGGAGTTATTTTTCTATTGTTTAGTCTTGGACTTGAATTTAGCTTTAAAAAATTAATTCGTGTAGGCGGTTCTGCATCTATAACCGCTTTGGTCGAAATTATTTTTATAGCTGCAGCGGGTTTTTACCTGGGGAAATGGATGGGCTGGGGGCGTATGGACAGCCTTTTTTTAGGAGGGATGCTTGCCGGATCATCTACAACGATTACGATAAAGGCTTTTGAGGAATTGAAAATAAAAACACAACAATATGTGCGGGTGGTGTTCGGTGTGTTAGTTGTGCAGGATATAGTAGTGGTCTTACTCATGGTGTTGCTTTCTACTGTAGCCGTGTCGCGCCAGTTTGAAGGCTCACAGATGATTTTTACTTTGGCCAAACTAATTTTTTTCTTAGTGCTTTGGTTTGTTACTGGTATATTTTTATTGCCCAGTTTACTACGTTGGAGTAAAAAATTATTGGATGGGGAAACTTTATTAATTCTGGCAATCGGCCTTTGTCTCGGCATGGTAGTACTCGCTACACAAGCAGGATTTTCCGCAGAGTTGGGCGCATTTATTATGGGATCAATATTAGCAGAAACCACCAAAGCAGAACGAATTGAAACTCTATTAAAGCCTGTAAAAGATTTATTTGGTGCTATATTTTTTGTGTCGGTAGGTATGCTGATAGATCCACATGCTATTGTGAATTACAGATGGCCGGTGCTGTGGGTTACACTTCTTACTATTTTTGGAAAATTATTCAGTACTATATTAGGTGCGTTATTGTCGGGCCAGCCATTAAAGCAATCCATACAAGTGGGAATGAGTATTTCGCAGATAGGCGAGTTTACATTTATCGTCGCCACACTGGGAATAACCCTTGGAGTTACCAGTGATTTCCTGTTTCCTGTGGCCGTTGGTGCCGCGGCAATTACCACATTTACTACACCTTACATGATAAAACTATCCGGGCCCTTATACCAATTAGTAGAAAAAATATTGCCTGCACGATGGCTAAAAACGTTGAACAACTATTCTTTCAACGCTCAAAATATGCAGGCTGAAAGCAAATGGAGAACCGTAACAGCATCCTATCTCAAAATCATAGTTACTAATGGTATTGTGATAATGGCGCTCATGCTGATTACTATCAAGTTCTTTGTTCCTTTTCTGAACAGAAATATTGATAATACAATTTTACGCAGCCTGATCGCTCTTGTGGTAACACTCGGAGTAGCAGCTCCGTTTTTATGGGCGCTTATGGCCAAAAAGCCTGATAAAACCGCGTATAAAGAATTGTGGGTACAAAAAAAATACAGCCGGGGTCCATTACTCATGCTGGAAATTTCGAGAATAATAGCCGGTATTTTATTAATTGGTTTTTGGGTTGACAGATTGTTTACTACTACCGTTGCTATATTGGTGGCAGTTCCTCTCATTATTGTTATCTTAATTTTATTTTCTAATAAGATCCAGCAATTTTATCATCGTCTTGAGGGACGATTTCTTAATAACCTAAATGCCCGCCAAATAGTAGAAGATGAAAACTTACGTGAAGAAGCGCTGGCAAAAAGCCTGCAAAAACCCCAGACAGACCTCTCTCCCTGGGATGCACACATGATAGATATGGAAGTAAACCCTCATGCGGAATATATAGGCAAAACTCTTGCTGAACTTGGCTGGCGGGAACTCTATGGAATTAACATTGCCTATATTAAACGTGGTGACAACTTAAATTACGCACCGGGCCGGTACAACAGGCTTTTGCCTTATGATCGTGTGGGCGTTATTGCTACCGACGATCAAATGCAGAATTTTAAACCTGTATTTGAAGAGGCTGCAAGCGTGGAAATAAATGAAAAAAATATAGAAGATGTTATTTTACAAAAAATGGTTGTAGATGAAACGAACAGGCTAAAAGGCCTTACGATACGGGATTCACGTATTCGTGAACGTACTAATGGCCTTATTGTAGGAATCGAAAGAAATAAGGAAAGAATTTTAAATCCTCATTCAAATACCACGTTTGAATGGGGGGATATTGTATGGATCGTAGGGGATAGAAAGAAAATACTCAGGCTAAATAACCGCACAGTTGATAGTATCCCGGCCGACTAGCAGCTATTGTCTTCAGCCAAGACCCGTAATTGATATCCAATATAAAATTTATTTTTTTTGGGAAAATTCATTTTTAAAAGTAACATCCCGCCTTTCATAAAGTTCAACTAAATCCCTTTATGCTGATCTACATTTTTAGCATTTAATAGCTCTACGATTTTCCGGGTATAATGAATCATGCCGCATGATGACTGTATTTGAAGCCGCCCATATTGAGCAATAATTAAACGGTGCTGATGACCGATCTTTTTAAAAATAAGTCCGGATAAAAATCTGCTGATACATTTTTTGAATAATAAAAAATATGAACTGTAGCGAAGCATCAGCGGCACAAATTTTTTTAATCTTCCAATAAATCAGGTCTTTTCAATTTGGTGCTCTCCAAAGATTTATCATTCCGCCATTCTTCAATTTTTGCATGGTTACCGCTTATTAATACATGAGGTACTTTCCATCCGCGGAATTCTTCGGGTCGTGTGTAAACCGGCGGAGCCAGTAAATTATCCTGGAAAGAATCGGTGAGTGCAGATGTCTCATCATTTAATACCCCAGGAATTAATCTGCCGATTGCATCCACCAGTACTGCTGCGCCTAATTCTCCACCACTCAGTACATAATCGCCAATGGAAATTTCTGAGGTGACAAAATGATCACGTACCCTTTGATCTATGCCTTTATAATGTCCGCAAATCAATAGTAAATTATTTTTCAGAGAAAAATGATTTGCGGCTTTTTGATTGAATGTTTCTCCATCGGGGGTCAGATAGATAACTTCGTCGTATTTAGTTTCTTTTTGCAAAGTTTCTATGGCATTTGCTAAAGGTTCTACCATCACTACCAGCCCGGCACCGCCTCCAAATTGATAATCGTCCACCTGTCCGTGTTTGTAATTGGTGTAGTTCCTGAGATTATAAATATTCACCTCGAGTAATTTCTTTTCTTTGGCTCTTTTCAAAATTGAATGAGCGAAAAAACTTTCCATTAATTGGGGCACGACAGAAATAATATCAATTTTCATGAAGCAAATATAATCTCAGGATGAAGTGGCAACAAGTATAAAAATGTTTACAAATAATTATTTTAGCATTTATAGCTCTTCATCCTAAAAAATCATCGAGTTTTCTTTTTTCTTTTTTCGTAGGCCTGCCTTGTTTACTTTGCCTTTTGCCGGTATTAAAAATAAAAGCACTTGGTTTTAACTTATCCTCAACCTCTTTTGGAGACAAATCGATGTAATGCTTAATGGCTTCTTCATATTTCATACGGGTGTATAACAAAGAGGTCACTTCTATAATCCACTTTTTACTTTCGGTTTTTATTTCATATTGATCTCCGGCAAATACAGGTTTAGCAGGTTTTACGTTAACTCCATTGCATTTCACTTTTGCAGTGTTACATGCCTCTGCCGCCAGGCTTCGTGTTCTAAATATCCTTATTGCCCATAAATATTTATCAATCCTCAATTTTTCTTTATCAGCCATTTGCAAATCTATTCATTTTTATAAATGCAGTTATCCCTGACTGTTTTCTGTATTTTTGTTGTTAATGAAAATTTAACCTGATGATCCTTAAGCCTCAAAGATTTTTACTACTCATCATTTACACTTTTTCTACGTTAGTTTCTATCGGCCAGTTTAGAGCCAAAGAAATTAACTGGACTGCAGATGGCAATGCCACTTTAATTATAAGAAATGGTGAAATCGTAAAAACTGATCTTACGACCTTCAACGAGACAACCCTCGTTAAAAGAAGTCAATTAATTCCTGCGGGTGCCGTCAATCCGCTTACTTTAAATGATTATGCTTTTTCATCTGACTATAAGTGGTTATTGATTTTTACCAATACAGCAAAAGTGTGGCGCTATCATACGCGTGGAGACTATTGGTTGTTAAACTTGACTTCTAACAAATTAACACAGTTAGGAAAAAATCTTCCTTCGCAATCATTAATGTTTAGCAAGATCTCTCCTGATGGTAAACAAGTAGCTTATGTAAGTGGTCACAACCTGTATGTGGAAGATGTATTTTCTCATAAAATAAAGCCGCTAACTGTAGACGGTACACGTAAATTTATTAACGGAACTTTTGATTGGGTCTATGAGGAGGAATTTGGCTGCCGCGATGGTTTCAGATGGAGCCCTGATAGTAAAAAAATTGCTTTCTGGCAGGTAGACGCGACCAAAGTACGTGATTACTATATGTTGAACACAACTGATTCAGTTTATTCAATAATTATCCCGGTAGAATATCCTAAGGTAGGCGAACCACCTTCACCTGTCCGCATTGGAATTATAACCTTACATGATGACAAAATAAAATGGATGAATGTTCCGGGAGATGCACAGCAACATTATATTCCAAGAATGGAATGGACAGATAATTCTGACGAGATTGTGCTGCAACAACTTAATAGAAAACAAAATGAAAGCCGCCTTTTTTATTGCAATGCAAATACAGGTAGCACCCATAATTTTTATTCCGAAAAAGACGATGCTTTTATTGACATCAAATCAAGATGGAATGATGACGACCCTACGGGATGGGACTGGTTGCATGACGGAAAAGACTTTCTATGGGTAAGTGAAAAGGATGGATGGAGACATATATTTTTGGTCAGTCGTGATGGCAAAAAAGAAATACTTGTAACTAAAGGCAACTATGATATCGACAACGTTAAATGCGTCGATGACAAAAATGATTATGTATATTTCATGGCTTCGCCAAATAATGCTACGCAACTTTATTTATACAGAACCAAACTTAGTGGCAAGGGAAGCCTTGAATTGCTTTCCCCTTCAAATTTAACCGGCACACATGATTACGACATTTCACCAGGAGCAAAATTTGCTATGCATTCTTTCTCCAACTACAAAACTTTTCCTATTTCAGAATGGATATCGCTTCCTTCACATCAGCCTCTGGATGAGCAAAACAATATCAGCAAAAACCTGCGAGTGAATGAAAACAGTAATGTTGAATTTTTTAAAGTAACAACAGAAGATAGTATCACTCTTGATGCCTGGTTAATCAAACCTGCCAATTTTGATTCGACAAAAAAGTATCCAGTCGTGTTTTATGTATATGGTGAGCCGGGAGCGTCTACGGTAAGTGATCAATTTGGGCGGCAGAGCAATTTTTTATTTAATGGAGACATGAGTATTGAGGGATACTTTCAGATTTCTGTTGACAATCGAGGCACACCTTCCTTGCGGGGTGCAAAATGGCGTAAATCAATTTATGGAAAAATAGGGAGGTTGAATATAAGCGATCAGGCCAGGGCTGCAAAGAAAATATTAGAAAAATCGTATTTTGATAAAGAGCGTGTGGCAGTATGGGGATGGAGCGGCGGTGGCTCTTCCACATTAAATCTGATGTTTCAATATCCTGAAATTTATAAAACAGGTATAGCAATTGCGCCGCTCACCAATCTTTTATTTTACGACAATATTTACGAAGAGAGATACATGGGATTGCCCCAGGAAAATATGGACAATTATGTGAAAGGATCAGCAGTTAATTATGCAAAAAATTTGCAGGGAAATTTATTATTTATTCATGGTACCGGGGACGATAATGTACAGTATGATAATGCGGAATATTTACTGAATGAATTGATAAAATACAATAAGACCTTTCAGTTTATGCCTTATCCCAACCGCACCCACAGTATTACAGAAGGAGAAGGAACAAGAAAACATTTATCAGGATTGTATTCAGTTTATCTTAGGAAAAATTGTCCACCCGGACCAAGGTAAAATTCACAAGGCTTTCTGAAATTACTCAATCATTTTGTGCCGCATTCCATACATGATTAGTCCCCCTATTGTTCTTGCCCCTACTTTACTTTTCATATTTTGACGAATAGTTTCAATAGTGCGGGGACTTAAAAATACAATTTTAGAAATTTCATCAGTAGTTTTATCCTCTCCAAGCAACTGCAATATTTTTAATTCTTTTTCGTTAAAGCTTATCGGGATATTGTGACCATAATAATACCGCACGTTTTTTTTCTGCATCAATTTCCCCATAACGGCCGTTTTAACCGATTGATTAAAATAAAAATCTTCGTTCATACACGTAATTATAGCCTCGTATATTTCTTCAGGGTCAGCGGTTTTAGTCAGATAAGCGTTAGCGCCCATTTCCATCATTTTACTTATCATTTGCTGGTCGTCATACATTGAAAGCACAATAATTTTAAGGTCATCATATTCTTTACGGAGTATTTCTATAGCTTTAATGCCGTCTATTTCCGGCATTCTAATGTCCATTAATAAAAGATCTGGCTTTTTGATTGTCATTTTGTGTATCAGATCTTTTCCGTCTTCCGCTTCCCAGATCATTTTCAGATCTGTTTTAGGGTTGAGTGCCATTTTTATTCCATCCCGAAATATTTTGTGATCGTCGGCTATTGCAATTTTAATACCGGTAGTTAGTGACATCAATTAAACCTTTAGAGAAATTATGTAATTATATGAAGTATAACGAAAACAATAATAGTATATTACTTTAACAGGCTATTTTTCGTTAAACAGATAATCTTTGCAGAAAAATAACGGAATATATGAATCTACTATTTTGGATATGCAAATTTTATCCTGAATTTAAACACAAATTAAACACAACTTCGCATCTATAAAACAATTATTTTCGTGTAAAATAATAAGCCTGGTCTAAAATTCTTTAACCGATGCTTATTTTTCTATCTTTTGTCTTAACATAAACCCTTTTGGGATTCATGTTAAGCTGTTTCTTTCCTAAAACCACATATTTTCCTTTCAAATAGTTTGACTATTCTAACGGTATTTTCACCACGTTTCCACAGTAAAATTACGGTATTTGGGAACGTTAAAATACGTTTCATTTACAGTTGGATCCTTTGCCTGCATTGGTTTGTAGCAAACATAAACAAAATTCTCTTATAAAAAGTCGATTGCACCGCCAAAATGTTTTTGCGAAGTTAGCACTCGGAATTAACCACTTTAAAAAAACAAATAAAATTACAATTATGACACAGAATACACTTCAAACCAGGAACCTTGCTCAAGTAGGCGAAAACATCGGAATAGATGAAGGAATTAAATTAGTAAACAACTTCAGAGACGCTAACC